>JBICIE010000260.1:0-6419 GCA_043101635.1 Phycisphaerales bacterium JB039
CCGCCACGCCTTCCTGGAGACGACCGTCAAGGCGGCCGACAGCGTGATCGCGCTGACGGCCATGCCGCCGCTGGAAATTGCGGGCTCGCCGGTGCTGAACATCGAAGGCCGGACGATCGGGGTGGTGACGCGGGCGCCGGGCGATGCGCGAACCGTGATCACGCCGGTGGAAGCGGTGCTCGACATCGCGCTGAGCGACGGGCTGGCGATCGCCGAGTGGTCGGCGGGCAAGCCGCTGCCCGATCCCAGCGCCAACCTCGAGGCCGACATCGCGGCGCTGCGGGCCCTGCCGCGCCCGGAGGGGTTCGAGCCGGCGCCGGAGACGTTCGAGGATCTCACGGTGATCCCCGCGCGCATCGAGCGGACCGAGTCGGGCGAAGTGCGCATCGACGACAAGTTCACGCTGGAAGGCGCCGGAACGCCGGCGGACCCGTACCTCATCTCGTGGGATCAGCTCGTCAGCGCGGGGCGCACGCTGCGTCCGCGCCAGGGGCAGCGGCAGATCCCCGAGCGGGTCACGATGCTGCACGACAAGTACGTGCGTCTGACAGGCAACATCGCCTTTCCGCTGGCCGAGCCGGAGCCGCGCGATCTGCTGCTGATGCTCAACCAGTGGGACGGCTGCTGCATCGGCATCCCGCCGACGCCGTTCGACGCCATCGAGGTGCGCCTGCTGGAAGCGGCCGACGAGGAGCAGCGTTTCGCGGTCTACGGCTCGGTGACGGGCAAGCTGCAGGTCAGCCCCTATATGGTGGGAGACTGGCTGTACGGCCTCTACGTGATGGAAAACGCCACCTTGACCCTCCGGCGCGTCGGCGGGCTGGATCAGTAGCGCTACAGCGCGGAGAACACTGCATGAAGTTCTGGCTGGTGACGATGGCCGCGACGCTTGCGGCGCTTGGCCTTCACGGCGCCGCTTCGGCGCAGGGCGGACCGCCACCGGCGCTGGTGTCGCTGGATGAGGCCCGGATGGAGACCCTGGAGGCCTGGCGCGAGGTGACGGGCAAGCTCCGCCCGGCGCGCAACTCTCGCCTGGCTTCCGAGGTCGAGGGTCGCGTGATCGAACTGTTCAAGCGGGAAGGCGCACAGGTCCAGGCGGGTGAGACCATCGCGCACCTGGAAGACACTCGCGCCCGGCTGGCGCTGGACCGGGCACAGGCGCGGGTCGGCGTCGCCGAAGCGACGCTTCGCGCTGCGACCGCCGACCGGGACAACGCCGAACGCGACCTTGAGCGGGTCCGGCGATTGCTGGCCGCCGGCGGCGGCAACGAGGCCGAACTCGACACCTTCGAGACGCGCCTGCAGCGGGCCGAGGCGTCCGTGGCCGAGGCCAAGGCGCAGCTCGACGCCGAAAAGGCCGAGCAGGCGCTGGCGGAGAAGGAACTGGCCGATCACACCATCGTCGCGCCGTTCGATGGCTGGGTCGTCGCGCTGGCGACCGAGGTGGGCCAGTGGGTCGATCGGGGCGGCGATGTCGCCGAGATCATCAGTTCCGGGCCTCTGGAAGCCTGGCTGGAGGTCCCCGAGCAGATCATCTCTCGGGTTCGCCAGCCGGGCGTGCAGCTTCGCATCCGGATTCCTCCGCTGGGGATGACGGTGTCGAGCATGGATGTGCGGATCGTGCCGCGGGCCGAGGCGTCGGCGCGGCTGTTCCCGACGGTCGTGACCATCGACGACGCCGACGGGCAGATCCGCCCGGGCATGAGCATCGTCGGGCTGGCTCCGACCGGATTCGACGAGCCGGTGCTGACGGTGCCCAAGGACGCCATCCAGCGGGATACCGCCGGCGAGTTCGTGTTCTTCAACGCGGGAGGGACAGCGGCTGCGGCCCGAGTGCGGTCGCTGTTTGCGGTGGGTGAGCGGGTCGCGATCCGCTCCGAGTCCTTGCCGCCGGGCGCCATGGTCGTCGTCGAGGGCAACGAGCGGCTGTTTCCCGGCCAGCCCCTGCGCACAGCGGGCGCCGACGCCGACGGGCTCGGATCGGAGGGGGGCTGATGGATCCCGTCCGTTTCGCCATCGCCAAGCCGGTCACGGTGACCGTCGGGGTCATCCTAATCGTGATGTTCGGGCTGATCGGGCTCGGCGCCATCCCGATCCAGCTCACGCCGACGGTCGACCGGCCGGTCGTGACGGTGACGACGAACTGGCCGGGTCGCAGTCCGCAGGAGGTCGTCGACGAGATCACCAAGGAGCAGGAGGAGCGGCTCAAGAACGTCGAGGGCGTCAGGAAGATGGTCTCGACGACGCAACAGGGCCGCGTCGAAATCACGCTCGAGTTCACGATCACCACCAACATCGACCGGGCCCGCCAGGATGTCTCCGACGCCCTGCGCCAGGTGCCCGAGTACCCCGAGGACGTCGATGAGCCGGTCGTGGTCTCCGCCAACAGCGGCCCGAACAACGCGATCACATGGATCATCCTGGATGTCGATCCGGCAACGCTGGAAAGACACCATGGCTTTGACATCACGACCCTGTACGACCTGGTCGACCGTGACATCAAGCCGTACCTGGAGCGGACGGCGGGCGTCGCCGAGGTCAACGTGTACGGCGGACGGCCGCGCGAGGTGCGGGTGCTGCTGGATCCGCTGGCCATGGCCCAGCGCGGGCTGAACCACCTGACGGTGATGAACGCCCTGCGGGCGGAGAATCAGGATGTCTCCGCCGGCACCATCGCCGATGGCAAGCGCGACTACCGCGTGCGCCTGGTCGGCCAGTTCCGTTCCACCGAGGAGGTCCTGGACACGATCGTGGCCTACGCCGAGGGCGGCCCGGTGCGGGTGCGCGACATCGGCACGGTCGAGGTCGGCTATGAGAAGCAGCGCGGCTTCGTGCGCTCGTTCGGGCAGCCGTCGCTGGCGATCAACGCGGTGCGCCAGACCGACGCCAACGTCGTGGAGGTCATGAACGAGCTGCGCCAGCGGCTGGAGGAGATCCGGCGCGACATCCTGCCCTTCCTGCACCCGACCGTCGGGCCCGACCTGCGCCTGCGCATGGTCTACGACGAAACCACGTACATCGACTCGGCCGTCGGGCTCGTCACGCAGAATCTCTGGCTCGGCGGCCTGATCGCGGGCACGGTGCTGCTCATCTTCCTGCGGTCGGTCATCGCGACCGGGGTGATCGCGATGGCGATTCCGATCTCGGTGATCGGCACGTTCCTGGTGATGCTGGTGCTGGGTCGCACCATCAACGTGATCAGCCTCGCGGGGCTCGCCTTCGCGGTGGGGATGGTGGTGGACAACGCCATCGTGGTGCTGGAGAACATCTACCGCCGGCGCCAGCTCGGCGACGGCCCGCGCGAGGCGGCCTATCTCGGCGCCAGGGAGGTCTGGGGCGCGGTGCTCGCGTCCACGCTGACGACCATCGCGGTGTTCATCCCGGTGCTGACGATTCAGGAGGAGGCGGGGCAACTGTTCCGCGACATCTCGCTGGCGATCGTCGGGGCGGTGTTCCTGTCGATGCTGATCTCGATTACGGTCATCCCCGCGGCGTGCTCGCGCTGGCTGCGGGCCAAGCCGCAGCACCCAGGGCGCGTTGGACATCTCATCGATACGCTGTTCGGCATTGCTCCTGCGGCGGCGTGGTGGGTGCGCACGAGCACCAGCGGCCTGCACTGGGTCATGACCGGCTGGCGCGGCTGGACGCTGCGCCCGGCCATCATCGTGCTGCTGACCGTCGCCAGCCTGTACGGCGCCAGGACGCTGGCGCCGCCGCTGGACTACCTGCCGTCGGGCAACCGCAACCTGGTCTTTGGCGGGCTGCTGCTGCCTCCCGGGCAGGCGGTCGAGCAGCAGCGCAGCCTGGCCGAGCGGATCGAAGCCCAGATCAAGCCCTACGCCGACGCCTCGCTGGCGGACCCGGTGGTGACCGACCACCTGGCGCCGATTCCGTCGCCCAGCGCACCCGGGGGCGCCTATGAGCCGGTGGCGATCGAGAACTTCTTCATCGGCGCCTTTGGCGGCAGCATGTTCGTCGGCGCCACCAGCCATGATGATGCGCGCGTGCTCCCGCTGGAGCCGCTGCTGACGACGGCGATGAACTCGCTGTCGAGCGATGTGTTCGGGGGCGCCCGGCAGTCGTCGCTGTTCGGGCGCGGCGTCGGAGGGAGCTCCAGCATCGATAGCGAGGTCTCCGGCCCGAACCTGCAGCGCGTCATCAAGGCCGCGGAGATGATGTACGGGCTGGCGGGCGCCAAGTACGGCTTCGGCGTCGGGGTGACGGCGTCGCCGGGCAACTTCGCAATCAGCCAGCCGGAGACGCGCATCGCCGTCAACGATGTCGGGCGCGAACTGGGCCTGTCCACCGGGGCGCTGGCGACGGCTGTCCGCGGCCTGTTCGACGGCGCCTACGTCGGCGACTTCCAGCTCAACGGCGAGCCGGTCGACCTGGTGCTGCTCCCGCTCGGTGGACGGCTGGACTACCTCGAGCAGGTGCGCTCGGTGCCGGTGGCCACCCCGGCGGGCCCGGTGGTGCCGATCGACACGGTGCTGGACATCACCCCGGCGCTGGCGCCGCAGGAGATCCGGCGCATTGAAGAGCTTCCGGCGATCACGATCAGCGTGTCGCCGCCGCCGGGCCAGCCGATCGAGGCGATCATGGACGAGATCCGGGCCGAGATCGTCGAGCCGGCCCGGAGCGCGGGGATGCTGGACTCGACGATGCGGGTGCGCCTGGAGGGCACGGCGGCCAAGCTCGACGAGGTGCGCGCGGCGCTGTTCGGCGGCGCCGGCGACGGCGCCTCGATCCTCTCGACGCCGCTGACGGTCGCGAGCTGGCTCGTGTTCGGCGGCGCGGCGGCGCTGGCCGCGTTCGTGGGCGTGCGGGCCGTGCAGCGCAAGAACATGGCGCTGCTGTACGGCGCCGCCGGCGCACTGGTGCTGGGGGCCGTCCTGGGGAGCCTGAGCTGGTTCGCCGGCGCCGAGCCGCAACTGGTAACCGCCCGGTTCGTCTGGGCTCTGATCGTCGTGTTCCGGCTCATGAGCGCCCTGTTCGAGAGCTTCATCTATCCGTTCGTCATCATGTTCACGGTGCCGCTGGCGGTCGTCGGGGGCTTCATCGGACTGCGCATCATTCACGACATCACGGCGGCCGATCCGTATCTGCGCCCGCAGAACCTCGACACGCTCACGATGCTCGGATTCGTCATCCTCATCGGTGTCGTCGTCAACAACGCCATTCTGCTGGTGCATCAGGCGCTCAACTTCATGCGCGGCTCCGAGAACGAGCCGATGGCCCCGATCGAGGCCGTCACCGAGTCGGTGCGCACGCGCGTGCGCCCGATTTTCATGAGCACGCTGACAAGCTGCGGCGGCATGCTGCCGCTGGTCATCATGCCCGGCGCCGGCTCGGAGATGTACCGCGGGCTCGGGTCGGTCGTGCTCGGCGGACTGCTGGTCTCGACCTTCTTCACACTGCTGCTGACGCCGCTGCTGTTCAGCCTCGTGCTCGACATGAAGCTGCGCCTGGCCGAAGCCCTGCGCGGGCGTGACGCTCCGGCGCCGCAGGCCGTCGACATCCCCCAGCCGCTGCGGCCCGCGGCCGAAGTGGCCTGACCGCTCAGCCTCCCGGGGTCTGCTCGAGCTTCAGGCGGCGCTGGATCAGAGCCCAGGCGACCTCGTCGCACGCCTTGGCGGCGGCGTCGCCGGCCTCATTGGTCGCAACCAGCACGGCGAAACCCTTCTTGGGGGCGGCCCAGACCACGCAGTACCACATGGTGTTGGATCCGGTGTGCGCCAGGACCCGCCCTGCCGCCCAGTCGCGGTGCGGAACGCTCCAGCCGAGGGCGTACTCGAAGCCCTCCGCCGGCGTGTGCAGCCGGCGGAACGTCTCGGGTGCGAGCAGTTCGCCCGTTCCCTCGGCCCCGCGCAGGTGCCACGCGATGTACTTCGCCCAGTCCGCCAGGGACAGGTGCAGCCGCCCGGCCGGCGACAGCACGGGCGGGTTGTCGGCGGTCCGCCCGGGCTCGACGGGCCGGCCGTACTTGTGGCCGCGGGGCTGGTCAATCTCATCCTCCGAGCCCGGGGCGCCCCAGCCGGCGGTGGTGATCCCCAGCGGCGCCAGCAGGCGCTCCAGCAGCAGCTTCTCGAACGGCTCGCCGGCGACCTGCTCGCACATGAGCCCTGCGAGGGCGAAGCCGTAGTTGGAGTACTCGTGCTGCGCGCCTGGCTCGTGCTCGGGCGCGTTCTCGGTGATGCGCTGCAGCGCGATCCGGCGGGCCTCGGTGGGCGTGCCGGTGTGTGCCCAGAACGTCGCCCATAGAGCCCGCCGCCCGGTCCCCGCCGGCGCCCCGGCTCGGTGCGAGAGCAACTGCTCCAGCGTGACCTTGCGGTAGCCCTCGTCCATGGCCGGCGCAGCATCCGGGAACACCTCCGCCAGCGTCGAGTCCCAGCGCAGCAGCCCCTCCTCGACCAGCAGCG
>JBICIE010000261.1:0-12347 GCA_043101635.1 Phycisphaerales bacterium JB039
CGGCGACGGCGAACTCACCTTCTTCGACTTCCTCGCCTTCGGCAACCTCTTCGCCGCGGGTGACCTCCGCGCCGACTTCGACGGCTCCGGCGAACTCGACCTCTTCGACTTCCTCGCCTTCCAGACCGCCTTCGCGGCAGGATGCTGAAAGAGCCCCGAGCGCAAGGGCGGGTGGCCTGCCTGCGCGCCGGGCGCAGCGGTTTCGGGGCAAAAGGGCCCCTGAGCTCGCGCTCAGGGCTCTTTCCGGCGCATTCGCGGCCGGGCGCCCTCCGCCGGGCGCGCCGCTATACTCGACCCTTGTGCGCAGTTGGAGCGGGCGCGTGCGCCGGGGGCGCGCTCGACGGACAACCCTTCCCGGCGACAACCACACGCCACGCCGGCGCCCCGGGCGCCGCGAACGCTCTGCGCACAGCCCATGCCCATCCACCCCCTCCCGCAGTTCGAGGCCGACCTCGCCGAACTCGAGGCCGAGGACCGCAAGGTCTACGACGCCCTCAAGATCCCCACCACCATCGTCGTGCGCTTCGGCGCCATGAAGATGATCGGGGAGTTCCCCTGGACCGGCGACGCCAAGCCCGGCTGCGGCAGCAAGATCGTCATCCGCTCCTTCCGCGGCCTCGAGGTCGGCGAGATGCTCACCAGCACCTGCCCCAACAGCGGCTGCTCCAAGAGCGTCACCCGCAAGGAGATGCTCGACTACATCGAGAACTCCGGCGGCCGCCAGTACCCCTTCCACACCGGCGGCCGGGCCCTGCGCATCGCCACGCCGGAGGACATGCGGGCCCAGGAACAACTGGAGCAGTCGCGCCACGGCCTGAAGATGGAGGCCCGCCGCATCTGCGAAGAGCTGCGCCTCGACATCAAGCTCGTCGACGCCGAGGGCATCCTCGGCGGCGAGACCATCACCTACTACTACCTGTCCGAGCAGAAGGCCGACCTCGGCGAGTTGCGGGCCCGCCTCGAAAAGCTCGCCCAGACCCGCGTCGATCTCAAGCAGGTCGGCGCCCGCGATGAGGCCCGCCTGACCGCCGATTATGAGCGCTGCGGCCAGTACTGCTGCTGCAAGAACTTCCTGAAGGTGCTCAAGCCCGTCAGCATGAAGAGCGCCAAGGTGCAGAAGGCCACGCTCGACCCGCTGAAGATCAGCGGCCGCTGCGGCCGGCTCATGTGCTGCCTGCGGTATGAAGACGAGACCTACGCCGACCTCAAGGCCCGCCTGCCGCGCCGGCGCACGCAGGTCGGCACGCCCGAGGGCGACGGCATCGTCATCGACACCCAGATCCTCACCCAGCTCACGCTGGTGCGCCTGGACGCCGACGGGCGGGATGTCGCCGTGCCCGTCGAAGAGCTGACCGAGCCGGGCCTGACGCCGCCACCGGCGCCCAAACCGGAGGGCGCCGAGCGCGCCGAGGGCCGGCGTCGCAGGCGCGACCGCACGGATCGGCCCGAGCGTCCGGCCGAGGCGCCCGGCGCCGCCGACCAGCAGGCCGAGCCCGGCGAGCAGCCGCGCAAGCGCCGGCGCCGGCGCAGGCGACGCTCCGGCGGTCCCGACGCGGCCCAGGGCCCGCAGTCCGGCGGCGGAGGCGGCGCAGGCGACGCAGGCGCTCCCGACCGCCCGCGCGACGAGCGCGGCGGCGCCCCCGAGCAACCCTCGGAGGGCGCAGCCGGCCCCCGCAAGAAGCGCCGGCGCCGGCGCCGCCGGCGCGGCAGCGGCGGGAGCGGTGAGGGTGGGGGAGGTGAAGGTGGCGGAGCCGGGTCGGGACCGACGCCTCCCGGCGGTCAGGACTGATCGCCCGTCTCAGGGCGCAACGCCGGCTGCGCGGTCACCTTCTCCAGGGCCCGCTTGGCCAGCATCCCGATCACCACGACGACCGCGAGCGTCAGGACCACGCTGATGGCGAGGTGAACCCAGCGCGGCCCCGCGGCGTCCTGCAGCGCAGCCTTGTCAAGCTCCCCCTGGATGTTCGCCGCGATCACCACCGCCGCGACGGTGCGCGGGGCCAGGCCGATCGCCGTCCCGACGATCACGCCCCACAGCGGCGCCCCGGTCGCCGCCAGCGCCAGGTTCGTCACCGCAAACGGCGAGTTGGGCGGAAGCCGCAGCAGCGTGATGACGCCCAGCGTCCGCATCGGCCCCTTGCCGATCAGCGCGTCGCGCACCGCGATGGCCCGGGCGTCCTCCTGGATCAGCCGCTCGGCCCGGTCGCGGCTGACCACCCGGGCCACCAGGAAGCCGATCGTCGCCCCCGCCGTCACCGCCGCCAGCGCCACCGGCGCCCCCAGCGCGAGGCCGAAGGCCCACCCGCCGAGGATCGCCTGCGCGTACGTGGGAAGCAGCCCGAGCCCGCACGTCACCGCGAAGACGGCGCCGTAGATCCACGGCCCCGCCTCCTGATGCGAGTGCAGCCACGAACTCACCGGCCCGAGATTCGCCAGCAGCGCAAAGCCCAGGGCCGCCGGCAGGATCGCCCACGCCGCCGCCAGCGCGCTGGCCGGGCCGAGTCGCCGGATGATCGCCATTGCGCCATGCTGCGCCGCCGGGCCCGCCGCGGCGGGCTCTGTCGGGGTGTCTGTCATGGCACGAGGGTATCGGCAGTTGACCGGCTGGACCGCCCCGCTAGGCTCTCGCAGGCGACCGGCGCGGCTGGTCGCTGTTTCATAGCCGTGTCCGGGACGGGCGAAAGCCCCTCGCCGCACATTGGGCGCCAGGCGCCGCAGGAACGCTCATGCTCCCCAAGCCCCCGCCTCGCGAGCCGTCACTCGGGTTCGTGTATGTGCCTCCCTTCCGCGTCCAGGGGCTCAGCATCGCCGGTGAGGCCACCTGCGTGCAGTCGCCGGAACTGGACCTCTGCTTCGACATGGGCGCCTGCCCGCGCGCCGTGCTGCCCAGCCGCTATGTCGCCATCAGCCACGGGCACATGGACCATATCGGGGCGCTGGCGTACTACTGCTCGCAGCGCCGCTTCCAGGGCATGGGCGACGGCGCCATCGTCTGCGACATCCGCATCGCCGCCGACATCCAGCGCATGATGGAGGGCTTCGTCGACCTGGAGCGCCAGCGCACCCCCTACCAACTTATTGCGCTGGAGGCCGAGCAGACCCACGAGATCAAGAACAACATCCACCTGCGCGGCTTCCACACCGAGCACACCGCGCCCTCCATGGGCTTCAGCGTGGTGGAGAAGCGCAGCAAGCTGCGCGACGAGTACGTCGGACTGCCGCAGGAGAAGCTGCGCCAGCTCAAGGAGCGCGGCGTCGAGATCACCCGCATCCTCGAGATCCCCCTGATGGCCTACCTCGGCGACACCAGCCCCGGCGGACACCTCCTCCGCGACGATGTCCGCAAGGCGCAGATCGTCATCTGCGAGTGCACCTTCTTCGAGCCCGAGCACAAGGGCCGGGCCAAAATCGGCAAGCACATGCACGCCGACGACATCGTCGAGTGGCTCGGGGTGCTCGAGTGTGAAGCCCTGGTCATCACGCACATCTCGCGCCGCACCCACCTCGGCTTTGCGCGCGACCAGCTTCGCAAGTCGCTCGGCGATCAGCAGATGCGGAAGGTCCGCTTCCTCATGGACCATCGCACCAACCGGCAGGACTACGAGACGCTCGCCGCGTCCCTCGGCGCGGAACAATAAAAACCTCGCTGTCAAGCCCCGACGTTGGCATTCTGTTCTGTTGACTTCCTGTGGAGAAGCGTTTACCTTCTGCCCCGGCGCGATGTTGGCCGGGAGGCGCCGTGGGGGCGCCAGTTCGAAAGACGCTTTGTTTTCCGCGTCTGTGTGCCGCAAAATCCTGAGGATGATCCATGCCTGATCCAGACGGACAGATCTGGAGTAGTGTCCTTGCGCACCTGCGCGATCGCACGCCGGCCATCTGCCGGCACTGGTTCGAGCAGCTCGAGCCGCTCGGACTCGACGGCGGCCAGCTCAGCGTCCGGGCCCCTTCGCGCATCTACCGCGACTACCTCCAGCGCGAATGCCAGATCGCTTTCACTGATGCGCTCCAGCACGTCTCCGGAAGGCTCCTCGGCATCCGCTTCCTCGGCCCCGACGACGGCGCCGCAGCGCCTGCGCCGGTCCGGCACGAGGCCCAGCGCCACGCCGCCTCCGATGACGGCAATCTCGTCATCAGCCCCGACTACGGCTTCGACAGCTTCGTCGTCGGCCCCGGCAACCAGCTCGCCCACGCCGCCGCCACCGCCGTCGCCGCCAATCCCGGGCGCTCGTACAACCCGCTTTTCATCCATGGCGGCGTCGGCCTCGGCAAGACGCACCTGCTCCAGGCCATCTGCCTCAAGCTCCTGGAGCGCGACCCCGACATGCGCCTCGCCTACATCCCCTGCGAGCGCTTCCTCACCCGCTTCATGGAGGCCGTCCAGGCCGGCGCCATGGCCGACTTCCGCCACCAGTTCCGCGACGTCGACACCCTCGTCATCGACGACATCCACTTCCTCGCCAAGCGCGACCGCACCCAGGAGGAGTTCTTCCACACCTTCAACAGCCTCTACCAGTCCTCCAAGCAACTCGTGCTCAGCTCCGACGCCGCCCCCGGCGACATCCAGGACCTCGAAGACCGCCTCGTCAGCCGCTTCAAATGGGGCCTCGTCGCCGAAATCGAGCCGCCGGACTACGAGACCCGCGTCGCCATCGTCAAGACCAAGGCCCGCATGCGCGGCATCGACATGCCCGACGACGTCGCCTGTCACGTCGCAGCCAAGGTCGACACCCATATCCGGGAACTGGAGGGCGCCGTCACCAAGCTCCAGATCCGCTCGGTCGTTGACAAACGCCCGATCGACCTCGACATGGCCAAGGCCGCCATCGGCGAACTCGGCCAGCGCCGCGGCCAGGGCGTCACCGTCCAGATCATCATCGACCGCGTCACCGACTTCTACGGCGTCCGCATGGCCGACCTGCAGTCGAAAAAACGCAGCCGCTCCATCACCATCCCCCGCCAGATCTGCATGTACCTGGTCCGCCGCCACACCGACCACTCCTACGAGGAGATCGGCGGCTACTTCGGCGGGCGCGACCACACCACCGTCATGCACGCGGTCAACACCATCGACCGCCGGCGGGCCAGCGACTCGACCTTCGACGAGACCATCGAGTCCATCGAGCAGGGCTTCAACTGAGCGCTCGCGGGCTCGCCCTGCCTGTCGGCGAGCCCGGGGCGCGGCTCCGGGCAGCCTGTCGAAAGCGCTCGGGCCCGGCGGTCAGCCTTCCTGGCGCTTCGCCAAGCGCCCGCGCGCGACAGCGTCGCCCCGAGCGCCCCCGCCGCCAACCGGCGCGATTGCGACAGGCCCTCGGCGCCCTGCCCCCGCGCCCAAGCCTCTTGCCCACAATCGCTTGCGGCCACCCGGCCCGCTCCATGCACAAGCCGACAGGGCTTATTCCTACCCCTCCTGTATTCCTCTCTCTTCTAGAGGAGAGACCCACCGGGCCCACCAGCCCGCCGCTTTTCCACATGTGGACGAACTGTGGAAAACTACCCCTGGCACCAGTCGCACCACACCGTCGCACGCTGGGCCAGCCGGCCTGAGGCCAGCGGCCGGCCGCACCCCAGGCATGGGGCTCCTGCCCGCCCGTAGACTCGCCGTCGTCTCTGATAGCCTCCAGGGCGCCCCTCGGCGTCCACGTAGTCCCGCAGCGTGCTCCCGCCCGCTCGGACCGCCGCCCGCAGCGTGGCCCGGATCGCCGCGGCCAGGGCGGCCGTCTCGCTCGTGGATAACTCCGAGGCCGTCCGGTCCGGACGCAGCCCGGCCCGGTGGCAGGCCTCGTCGGCGTAGATGTTCCCCACGCCGGCGATCAGCCGCTGGTCGAGCAGGGCCGCCTTCAGCGGGCGCCGGGCGGCGCCGAGGGCCTCGCGGAGTTGCCCGGCCGTGATCGTGAGGGCGTCCGGGCCGAGCTGGTCCAGCCAGGCGTCGGCGGCGCCGGCGTCCCGGAAGATCCAGATTCCGCCGAACCGGCGCGGGTCGCGAAATAGCAGCCGCCGTGCGCCAGAGCTGGCCGACGCCAGCGTCCAGATGGCGTGCGTGTGGACCGGCAGCCGCCCTGCCGCCGGCGCCAGCAGAAGCTGCCCGGTCATCCCGAGGTGGACCCCGATCGCCCGCCCCGAGGCGCCGCGGACAAGCAGCCGCTTCCCGCGCCGGTCGATGGCGCAGACCGTCTCGCCTTGCAGCAGGTCGGCCCGCGTCAGCCGGCGCGGCGCCGGCGCGCCACCGTGGGACCGCTGCCGTCCGAAGCCGCCCGGCGGATCCCCCGGCGCCGCGGCAACGTCGCGGCGCAGCAGCCGGGCTCGCGTGATGGTCGCGCCGAGCAGGCTCGCAGCGAGCGTTGCGCGCACGGTCTCGACTTCCGGCAACTCGGGCACGCCGGGATGGTAAACCTTGAGTGAGGCGGCGCAGCGACGATGCGCATCGTGCGGCCAGGCTTTCTCGCCAACCTCGCCGTGTTCTCGGCGGCGGCCGCCGTCGCGCTGCGATGGCTCACGGGCTCTTCTTGCCGCGCAGACTCCTGAAGAAGCTCTTGAGCAGCGCTCCGCACGCCTCCGCCTCGACGCCGCCGACCACCTCCGGCCGGTGATTCAGCCGCCGGTCCGCCAGCAGGTTGTACAGGCTGCCCGCGGCGCCCGCCTTCGGATCCATCGCCCCGAACACCACGCGCCCGATGCGCGCGTTGACGATCGCCCCGGCGCACATGCAGCACGGCTCCAGCGTCACCACCAGCGTGCAGTGGTTCAGCCGCCAGTCGCCGGTCGCCAGCGCCGCTTCGCGCAGCGCGAGGATCTCCGCGTGTCCCAGCGGATCGCCATCGACCTCGCGCCGGTTGAACCCCTCCCCCAGCACGCGCCCGCTCGCCGTCTCGCAGATCACGCACCCGATCGGCGCCTCCCCCAGATCGCGCGCAGCGCCCGCAAGCCCCAGGGCCCGCGCCATCATCTGCTCGTCCAGTTCCGTCGCGCTTCCCAAAGCCGCCGGCGCCTGGCCGTGCGCCCTGCGCCCCATCGCGAGCCACACCGCCCACGGCGATCCTGCGCCCGTGCGCCGCACCGGCATCACTCCTCCTCCGGCCGCGGCCCGGCCACCCGCTCCGCCGGCAGCACCCGCGCCAGGATCAGTCCCAGCTCATACAGCAGATACAGGGGCATCGCCAGCACCATCATCGAGATCGGGTCCGCCGGCGTCAGGATCGCCCCCGCGATCGCGCAGCCCATCACCGCGTGCTTGCGGTACTTGCCCAGCGCCTTGGGATCCACGATCCCCGCCCATGTCAGCAGCAGCACCACGATCGGCGTCTGGAACGCGATCGCAAACGCCATCGCCAGGTGCAGGATCAGGCGCACGTACTCGCTGATCCGGTACTGCTGCACGATCCCCGCCGCCTTCGCCAGCGGGATCGCCATGATCTCGATCCGGTTGCCGCGCGGCAGGGCGATCCGCAGCTCCCGCTGCACCGTGTTGATCCACATCGTCCCCGGCGGCGCCTGCTCGGGGTCCGCCTCCAGCATCGGCGGCGAAGTCGCCAGCGCCACGCCCTCCGGCAGCGGCGCCACGGGAACCTCCGGCGCCCCCACGCTCGTGCCGAAGCCGATGAAGAACGCCAGCACCACCGGCAGCATCACGAAGTACAGAAACAGACACGAGCACACGGTCATGAAGAAGCTCATCGGCGCCAGCAGATACGCGAAGCGCCGCTCCGAGCGGTACAGCCCCGGCGCCACGAACCGCCAGAGCTGCCAGATGATCCACGGGCTGCCCAGCAGCACCGCCGCCACCAGCGAGATGTACATGTAGCTGGCGAACGTCTCCAGCACGCCCGTCGCCTGCAGGTTCGGCGGCTGCCCCGCCGCCCGAAGCTGGCGCTGCACCGGCGCAATCAGCAGCGCCAGGATGTTCTTGGCCACCAGCAGCGACGGGATGAACACCGCCACCAGCCCCCCCAGCGCCAGGATCAGCCGGGCCCGCAACTCCTCCAGGTGGTCCCCCAGCGGCATGGAGGAAAACTGCTCGTGAGCGTCTCGGATGGAACGACTGGGCACGCGCGTGGCTCCCTGAGCGGGCTGCCGGTCTGAACCGGCCGGGCAGGACCGACGATAGGAGATATCGGGCCGGATTCCCGGCGCCCGTTTCGCGACGGGCGGCCCACCCGGGCGCATCTCAGCAGTTGGAGGACCCGCGTGGAGCCGGATCTGGGCCGTCAGGGCGAGTCGCAGGGGCAGGTCGCAGCCGCCATGCGCGGCGATTGCGACGCCGTCCGCGCCGTCTGGGAACGCCACCGGCGCTGGGTCGCGGCCATCCTGCTGGCCCACAAGCCCCGCGAGGTGGACCTCGACGACCTGCTCCAGGAGGTCGCCCTGACCTTCGTCCGCTCGATCACCGAGTTGCGGGCCGGCGCCGCACTCAAGCCCTGGCTGCGGACCGTGGCCATCAACGCCGCCCGGGCCGCCGGGCGCAAGGCCACCCGGCGCCGGCGCGACGGGATCGAGGGCCTCCCGGCCGAACCAGCCGGGGCCGGGGGCTCCGAGGAGGAGGTGCAGGTCAGCGAGGAGGCCCGGCGCCTGTTCGACCTGGCCATGGATCTGCCGGAGGGCTACCGCGAGCCGGTGCTGCTCCGATGCGTGCGGGGCATGAGCTACCGGTCCATCTCCGAGCTCATGGGCCTGCCGGAAACGACGATTGAGACGCGCATCGCCCGGGGCCGCCGGATGCTCCGCGAGCGCGTCGAGCTGGAGCAGCAGAAGCTGCAGACGCAGCGAGAGAGAGTGCGTGGGGGCCTGGAGCAGTCACGCCAGACTGCCGGTGAAGCCCGAGGTGCCAGTGATGCCTGAAGTGGACAAGGACATTCTGATCAGCCGCGTCGTCGATGACGAGGCCTCCCCCGAAGACTGGGCCCGGCTCAAGGCCCTGGCCGCCGAGGATTCGGCCATCTGGCGCGACCTCTTCGAGACCCAGCGGGCCCACGCCGAGCTTGCCAGCGCCGTCGACCGCGAACTCTCGGTCGCCGAGTACATCGACGCCCCGGTGCAGGATCACCTGACCATCCAGCTCACCGACCGGGTGCGGCGCGGGCTCTCCTGGGCCGGCTGGGCCGCCGCCGCGGCCGTCGCCCTGGCCTGGGTCGGCCTGGGCCCCACCGCGGGCGATCAGGGACCCGCCCGGGCCGAGCTGAGCCCCACCGACTACCTCCAGCGCTACCTCGAGACGGGGCGCCAGGAGGGCCTGGTGCAGGGCGAGGCCCCGGCCAAGACGCTCATCAGCGCCCAGCCCGCTCCCGGCGGCGCGGGCTTCGAGGTCATCTACATCCGCCAGATCGTCGAGCGGGCCGTCGTCAACGACCTCTACCAGATCGGCTCCGACGACGCCGGCAACCCCCGCCCCATCCGGGTCCGCATGAACGCCACCCCGCCCAACGCCGCCCAGCGCAGCTCCGACCCGTGGTAGGAGTTTTGTGACGGAAGCCGCCCGCCGCGGCGCCCTCGTGTATGAGCGCCCGGCGCGGGCGCAGCACGCAAGTTCGTTCCAGTCGATCTCCCCAATCGATTTCCGGAGCACCAGCCATGATTACCAGCATGCAACAGATTCTCAGCGCCCTGCCCGGCGCCTCCGCCGTCGCCGCTCTCGTGGCCGCCGCCGGCGTTGCCGCCCCCGCCCTCGGCCCGGATGAGTGCCAGACCGCCGGCCAGACCCAGTGCGAGCAGGCCGTCACAGTCCTGTCCGCCGGCGATTTCGAGGCGCGCCCGCACGCGGGCGACCACGGTGTCATGATCGTCCGCACCAGCGGCGCTCAGCCCGAGGGCAAGAGCGCCACCGGGCAGCACACCTACATCAAGGTCGTCCAGAAGGATGACAGCGGCGCCTACGAGCTGATCATCGAAGATGGCCAGCCGCATGCCACGGTCAACGGCAAGGCTGTGTCGAAGAAGCAGATCAAGCAGGTCGAAGATGGCGTGTGGGTTATCTGCGACGAGCACGGCGAGCCGCTCACGAAGTTCCACGTCGGCGCCGCCGGCCCCGGCATCGCGGTGTGGACCGGCGACGACGGCCTCAAGGTCGAGCGCCAGCTCAACGTCGCCCCGCAGATGCGCCTGCACATGCAGCCCGAGGTCCGCGTCAGTCCGCAGGACTTCGCCTTCGCCACCACGCAGGTCGAGCCGCCGAAGACCATGCTCGGCGTCGTGATGATCGAGCCGCCGCAGGCCGTTGCCGAGCATCTCGGCGTCGACAGCGGCAAGGCCGTCCTGCTCGACCGCGTCATCGAGGAGCTGCCCGCCGCCCGCGCCGGGCTCAAGAGCGGCGACATCATCGTCAAGGTCGAGGGGGCTCCCGACGCCTCCGCCGAGGCCATCCGCAAGGTCCTCCGCGAGAAGACCCCCGGCGACGAACTCAAGGTCCAGGTGCTCCGCCACGGCGAGAAGAAGTCCTTCACCATCGAGCTGAAGGCCTTCGACGCCGCCAGGCTCGGACGCGCCGAGACCGCCACCATCGAGGACTTCCAGTTCACGCCCCAGCAGCAGACCTGGCTTGCCGCGCCAGGCGCCGGCCATCTCAGCGGCCTCAGCGCCGAGACGCGCAAGCAGATGGAGCACGCCCTTCAGGCCCTGAAGGAGGCTGAGAAGCAGGCCACCGGCGAGGCCCGCAAGGCCCAGCAGCAGGCCCGCAAGGCGATCGAGCAGTTCGTGAGCGCCCTGGAGCAGATGGAGAAGGAGGGCCTGACCACCACCGACGCCATGCGGGGCGATCTCGGCCAGTGGTTCCGCCAGTTCGAGCAGAACGCCATGGTCCTCGGCGACAAGCCGGGCATGGTCTTCACCCTGCCAAAGGAAAACTTCGTCTGGCGAAACCAGGATGGCAACTTCCAGGTAGAAGTTCAGACCGAGTCCGATGAAAGCGGCGCCGGCGAGATCCGAAAGACCGAGGACACCGACGCCCGCCTCCAGGCCCTCTCCGAGCGCCTGGAGCGGATCGAGAAGCTCCTGGAGAAGCTGACCCGGGACGACAACTGACTCTTGCGGCGGCGCGACCGCGGGAACCCTCCCCTGCCCCACCCGCGGCGCCCGCCAGCACGAACCTCCCCGCCGCCGGGGCGTGATCGAACGCCTCGGCGGTGTCTTTTTTGCCGCGACGATCGCAGGTCGGCCCCGCCGAGACCGATCCGTACAATGCCACCGGCCCGATCCGGCGGCCGCGACTTCGAACGGAGGCGATCCACGCATGACCACCGACCCCGACCAGGCCGTCCAGCGCACCCGCGAGGCCTATGACACCCTCCGCACCGAGATCGCCAAGGTCATCGTCGGCCAGGATGCCGTCGTCGATCAGCTCCTCACCTGCATCTTCTGCCGCGGCCACGCGCTGGTGGTGGGGGTGCCCGGCCTTGCCAAGACGCTGCTGATCAGCACCATCAGCCGCACGCTGAACCTCAAGTTCAGCCGCATCCAGTTCACCCCCGACCTGATGCCCAGCGACATCACCGGCACCGAGGTGATCGAGGAGGATCGCTCCACCGGCCACCGCGAGATGCGCTTCGTCAAGGGGCCGATCTTCGGCAACGTCATCCTCGCCGACGAGATCAACCGCACCCCGCCCAAGACCCAGGCCGCGTTGCTCGAGGCGATGCAGGAGCGCCACGTCACCATCGGCGGCGTCCAGCACCCGCTGCCCGAGCCCTTCTTCGTGCTGGCGACCCAGAATCCGATCGAGCAGGAGGGCACCTACCCGCTGCCCGAGGCCCAGCTCGACCGCTTCATGTTCCAGATCCTGATCAGCTATCCGTCGCAGGAGGAGGAAGTCGAGATCGTGCGGCGCAGCAGCGGCGATCCCATCAGCCACATCGCGCAGGTGCTCAGCGGCGAGGACATCCGCGAGGTGCAGAAGCTGGTGCACGAGGCGCCCGCGGCCGACCACGTGATTCGCTATGCACTCAGGCTCGTGCGCGCAACCCGCATCCGCCAGGAGATGGATGGCGGGCTGGCCCGTCCGCAGATGGTGTCCGACTACGTCGGCTGGGGCGCCGGCCCGCGCGCCAGCGAGTACCTGATTCTCGCCGCGAAGGCTCGCGCCATCCTCACCGGCGCCAGCGCCGTCACGCCTGAGCACGTGCGCGCCATCGCCAAGCCGGTGCTGCGCCACCGCATCCTGACCAACTTCAACGCCGAGGCCGATCAGGTCACCACCGACCAGATCATCGACGCGCTGCTGGAAGACATCCCCGTCGAGCCCGCCACCGCCCGCGAGAAGAAGCAGCTCGACGAAGTCATGCCCTAGGGAGCCCCGAGCGCAAGCTCGGGGGTTCCCTCTGGCGGTTGCGCGTTCGGGTGCGCACTGGCCCCCGAGCTTGCGCTCG
>JBICIE010000262.1:0-6804 GCA_043101635.1 Phycisphaerales bacterium JB039
GGTCGCGGACCTTGCTCTTGGCCTTGGGCGAGCGCCGGGGATTGCGGATGAGCTGGTTGATCGTCGGCATGGGCCTGTCGGTTCCTTGGGCTGTCAGCAGGGTCGGAAGTTTAGCCCGCTGCTCCCCCCAACCCTTGCCCAACCCCCCCGGCGGGCTAAACTTCCGACCCTGCTGACAGCCCAAGGAACCGACAGGCCCATGCCGACGATCAACCAGCTCATCCGCAATCCCCGGCGCTCGCCCAAGGCCAAGAGCAAGGTCCGCGACCTGGAGCACTGCCCCCAGCGCCGCGGCGTGTGCCTCAACGTCCGCACGATCACCCCGAAGAAGCCCAACTCGGCCCTCCGGAAGATCGCCCGCGTCCGTCTGAGCAACGGCAAGGAAGTCACCGCCTACATCGGCGGCGAGGGGCACAACCTGCAGGAGCACTCCATCGTGCTGGTCCGCGGCGGGCGCGTCCGCGACCTGCCGGGCGTGCGCTACCACATCGTCCGCGGCTCGCTGGACACCCTCGGCGTGGACGGCCGCAAGCAGGGCCGCTCCAAGTACGGGGCGAAGAAGGGCAAGTAAGGACTTTTTGCCGCGGCGCGTGCCGCGGTTTTCGTTTCAGTGACGGTGGCAAGTAATCGGGCGGCGGAGTCGGCACGGAGTGCCGACCTACCCGGGCGCCCGGTGAACAGACGGCCGGCCCGCAGCAGCGGCTCCCGGCGGATGAGCCACGGAGGTACAGATGTCCGGAAGAATCACCGCGTCCGACGATCAGCTCCGCCCCGATCCGAAGTTCCACGACAAGACTTTTGCCAAGTTCACCAACTGCGTGATGTCGGATGGCAAGAAGTCCGTGGCGTATCGCGTGATGTACGACGCGATGGACATCATCGAGGCCAAGCTCGCCAAAGACCCCAGCGAAGAGAAGCCCAAGGACGCCCTCGAGGTGTTTCACCGGGCCATTCGCAACGTCAAGCCGCACGTCGAGGTGCGGTCCAAGCGCATCGGCGGCGCCAACTACCAGGTGCCGATGAGCGTGAATGACCGGCGGCAGCAGTCACTGGCCTTCCGCTGGATCATCACCGCAGCTCGCTCCGAGAAGGGCCGGCCGATCGCCAGCCGCCTCGCCGACGAGCTGTGGAACGCCGCCCGCGGCGAGGGCAAGGCGATGAGCGTCCGCGACCAGACGCACCGCATGGCCGAGGCCAACCGCGCGTTTGCCCACTTCGGGAACTGAGTTTCCGGAAGAACGCAGAGGTCGCCGAGGAAGCAGAGAAACGCAGAGGGGAGAGGGTGTTGCGCGCGCGGGCTGCGCCCCCGACGCATGTGCTGTTCTCTATTCTCTGTTCTCTACTCTCTCTCTGCCCTGATCCTGTGCTTCCCGCAGTCCCACTCCCCCGCCAGCACGCCCCAGCCGAGGCGGTCGGTCACGCCGACGCCGGGGACGTGGTAGTCGGCCCGCTGGTGGACTTCCTGCTTCAGGCCGAGCTTCTGCGGGATGCGCTGCGAGGCCCTGTTCTCGCTGGAGCAATAGATGCGCATGCGCTGGAGTCCCATGCCCCCTGCGGCTTGCGCCGCCAGCAGCCAGCTCAGCCAGTGGCCGATTGCCTCGGTGCAGTAGCCGCGCCCGTGGCGGTCGGCGCGGATCCAGTAGCCGGTCTCGGCGGAGGCGGTGCTGGGGCGCAGGTCGTGGAAGCCGGTGGCGCCGACGAACGCGCCATCGGGCTCGAAGATGCCGACGCCGACGCCCTTGAGCGCGCCCTCGCCAGCAAGCTTCTGCGGGTCGCTGGCCGCGACGATCTGGCTGGAGATGTACTGGGCGGATCCTGCGAGTTCGCGGTGATCGGTGGCGGCCCAGGGCATCCAGGGGATGAGCGCATCGCGGCTGGCGTTGACGGCGTCGAACACCGCCGGCACATCATCGAGCGTGTAGGCCCGGATCAGCAGACGCGGCGTCTGGATGTGGATGCGGAGCTGCGCCGGCGGGGTCCAGCCGAGGCCTTCGCCCGGGGTTTCACGCTCGCTGGCGCAGCGCGTCATGGGCGGAGCGTAGGGCGGACGCGATAGAGTCCGCCCGTGGATCCGCTGCGCCGCTATCACCGCCAGACGCTGCTGCCCGGCATCGGGGCCGAGGGGCAGCAGCGTCTGGGCGAGGCTCGGGCGGCGCTCGTCGGGTGCGGGGCGCTGGGATGCGCCATCGCCGACGCCCTCGTGCGCGCGGGGGTGGGGCGCCTGACGCTGATCGACCGCGATATCGTGGAACTGACGAACCTGCAGCGCCAGTCGCTGTTCACGGAGGCGGACGCCGCGGAGGGGCTGCCGAAGGCCGAGGCGGCCCGGCGGCGGCTGGGGCAGGTGAACTCGCATGTGGCTATCACATCGCACGTGGCGGACTTTGCGCCGGCGATGGCGGAGCGGTTGGCGGGTTTCGCCGGAGGGAACTCGCCGCAGGTTCTGCTCGACGGCACGGACAACTTCGAGACGCGCCTGCTGCTGAATGATCTGGCGGTGAAGCACGGGATACCGCTGGTGTACGGCGGCGCGGTGGCGACGCGGGGGATGATGGCGGTGATCCTGCCCGGCGACGGTCCGTGCCTGCGATGCATTCTGCCCGAGCCGCCGCCGGCGGGGTCAATGCCGACGTGCGACACGGCGGGCGTGCTGGGGCCGGTGGCGACGATCGTGGGGGCAGCGCAGGCGGCGGAGGCGATCAAGCTGCTGGTGGGGGCCCGCGAGCAGGTCAGCCGCACGATGCTGGATTTCGATGTGTGGCGGAACGTGCGCCGGCGGCTGGATCTGGGGCAGATGCGCAACCCGGAGTGCCCGTGCTGTGTGCACAGGCAATTCGACTGGCTGCATGGCCGGCGGGACGCCGGGACGACGAGTTTGTGCGGGCGCAGCGCGATTCAGGTTGCCGGGCGGCCGGGGGCTGCGGTGGATCTGGCAGCGCTGGGCGAGCGGCTGGGGACGCACGGGGCGGTGCAGGTCAATCCGTTCCTGATGCGGGCTGTGCTGGCTGATGAGCGGCGCGAGGAAGGCGCCGGGGCGGGGCCGGTGGAGTTGACGGTGTTCGCAGACGGGCGCGCGATCGTGGCGGGCGTGACGGCGCCAGCGCGGGCGCGGGCGATCTATGCGAAGTACATCGGGGCGTGATCAGTCGGCGCGCACGAACGGGTTGCTGCGCATCTCGCGGCCGATCGTGGTGGCGGGGCCGTGGCCGGGCAGGGCGCGGGTGTCCGGCGGGAGCGAATACAGCCGCTGGCGGATCGACTCGGCGAGGGTGTCGAAACTCGAGTTCGGGAAGTCGGTGCGTCCGATGCTGCCGGCAAACAGCGTGTCGCCGACGAAGGCGACGGCGCGGTCGGCGTTGTAGAGCGTGACGCCGCCGGGGGAGTGGCCGGGGGTGTGCAGCACGCGCCATGTCTCGGCGCCGATGCTGAGCTCGTCGCCATCGCGCAGCAGGCGGTCGGCGGGGCGGCAGGTGACCGGGAAGCCGTAGCCGCCGGAGAGGTTCAGGTCGGCGTTGGTCAGCCAGTCGCGTTCGGCTTCGTGGATGAGCAGTTCGACGCCCGGGAAGGCGGCGCTGACGGCGTCGACGCCGCCGATGTGGTCGAGGTGCGCGTGGGTGAGGATCAGTTTCTCGGGCTTCAGTTCACGCTGGCGGATGGCGGCGATGAGCGGCTCGGGCCCGAGGCCGGCGTCGATGATCCAGCAGGCCGGGCCGGGGCCCGGGGCGTAGATGTAGCAGTTGGTGGCGAAGGGTCCGAGTTCGAGGCCCTGGAGCGTATAATCGGTCATTGTTCGGTATCCGGGCCGTAGCTGGGCTTCATCCGGGCCGGTCTGGAGTGGAACGTGGGCAGGTGAATCACGAATGGTACGAAAGGTGGGGGCCGGAGGGGCGTTGAGCTAGCAGGGCCGGGCGAACTGCATCCGGATCGGCCTGGCGCCTGAGGAGGGCACAGCCATGGACGACAGCAACCAGACGACTGCGGAGCCCCGAAGGGCGCGAGCTTCGGGGGCAGGGCTGGCGGCAGGCCTGTACGTGCTCGCGTACGCGATCGCGATTGCGGCGTTCTTCTGGTCCAGCGGCTGGATCGGCGATCTGGCGTTCCGGCCGATGACGATGGCGTCGTCGGCGGCGCTGATGATCCTCGGGCTGATGCTGCTGCCGGTGGTCGTGCTGCTGGTGCGCATCCGGCGGTCGCAGCAGGCGATCACGTCGAGCATGGGGGCGATGTGCGAGGACATGCGGCGGTTCGCCGAGCAGGTGTCGCTGTCCGACGACGCTCGGCGGGTGCTGAACCGCAAGAGCGAGGGGGCGCTGCTGCGCCGTGCGATCGAGGAGGACATCGCGTCGGAGGACTGGGAAGCGGCGACGGTGCTGATCAAGGAGCTTGCCGAGCGTTTCGGCTACCGGGCCGACGCCGAGGAGTTCCGCTCGCGGGTGGAGCGCTCGCGATCGCGGGTGCAGGATCGGGCGGTGGCGGACGCCATCTCGACGCTGGACGGGCTGATCGTGCAGCGCCGGTGGGACGCGGCGTTGGTGGAGGCGGCTCGAATCGGGCGCCTGTATCCGGACTCGCCGCGGGTCGATGGCCTGCGCCGCCGGGTTGAGCAGGCCCGGGATACCTACAGGCAGGATCTGGAGCGGCGGTTCCTGGAGGCGGCGCAGCTGGAGGATGTCGATGAGGCGCTGGAACTGATGAAGGAACTGGACGCCTACGTCAGCGAGACCGAGGCGGCGCCGCTGCGTGAGGTAGCGCGGGGTGTGATCGGCAAGGCCCGGGAGAATCTCGGGGCCCAGTTCAAGCTGGCGGTGAAGGACCGGCAGTGGGATGTTGCGGCGAGCATCGGGGAGCGGATCATGGCGGAGTTCCCCAATACGCGGATGGCCAACGAGGCGCGTGAGATGCTGGAAGCGATCCGGGAGCGGGCGGCGAAGACGACCTCCTCGGCAACCGCGTAAGGACGCCGGCCTGTTTGCATTCTGATAGCGGGAAACCGGCCCTGTTCAGAGGCGCCTGGTCTTCTCATCGGCGCATCAGTCTCTATGATTGCGCGGGGAGGCCCAGGAGGTTGCAATGAACAGGCAGGTGTGCTGCGCCGGGCTGTCGGCCTTGACGCTGGTCGCGGCGTGCCGGGCAGAGGAGCTGCCCGTGCCGTCGCCGTCGTATCCCACCATTCAGTCGGCGCTGGGCGCCTCGAGGGCCGGGGACGAGATCGTGCTCGCCGATGGCGTCTACTCGGGCCCGGGCAACGTCGATCTTGCCATGCCGGCGCACGCGATCACGCTGCGCAGCGCTTCGGATGATCCGGCGGCGTGCGTCATCCAGATGAACGATGAGGATGAGCGGGCGATGTCGGGCCCGTCATCGGGCACGGTGATCCGGGCCATCACGATGCGCGACGGCGCCGGGCTGGACGCTGGCGGCGCGGTCGTGCTGGGATCGGGCAGCCCGCGGTTCGAGCGGTGCGTCTTCGACAGCAACCGGATCGGCGGATACGACCCGGATTCGTACGGCGGCGCCGTCCACATGACCGGCTCCAGCGCCATCTTCGACCGGTGCGTGTTCACGGCCAATCGCGCCGACTGTTACCCGACGGCGGGGACCGGCGACGGCTACGGCGGGGCGCTGTACATCAGGGGCGGGGCGCCGGTCTTTCTCGACTGCGAATTCTCGTCGAACGCGGCAACCGGCGCCGATTTCGGCAGCGCCGTCGGCGGCGCCATGTACATCACGGGCGGCGCAGATGTGCTGCTGGCCGGCGGGGAGGTGATAGGCAACTCCAGCCGGGCCGACGGCGGCGCATCGGGCGGCGCAATCGCGATCAACGGGTCTTCGCTGCGCGCGATCGGGGTGGTGTTCGAGGCGAACCGGACTGGGCGCGGCTCGTATTCGCAGATCGCCTCCGGGGGCGCCATCAGGGCCAGCGGTTCCACGGTGGACCTGGTGAACTGCAAGTTCCTGTCGAACCAGGCCGCGGCCACCGACATGTTCGGGGAGGCGTACGGTGGCGCCGTCAGCGCGTGGGACACCACGATCTCGATGACGAACGTGCTGCTGGCGGGCAAAGAGGCGGCGGAATACGGCGATCTGTGCGCCACCGGCGGGGCCGTGTGGCTCGGGCGCAAGGCGTCGCTGACGGTGCGGTCGAGCACGATCTGGGGCAACAGCGCCACCTGCGCCGGGGGGGCGATCTATCTCAACTTCGATTCCGGCGGGGCGCCGGCGCTGGACATCGCCGGCAGCGTGCTGTTTGCGAGCCAGCCGGATCAGATCGCGATGTCGGGCCCCGGCCCGATCGTGACGGTGCGCTACAGCGACGTCGAGGGCGGCTGGGCCGGCGAGGGGAACATCGACGCCGACCCGCTGCTGGTCGATCCCGAAGGGGGCGACTGGCGGCTCGGCGCCGGCTCGGCGGCGATCGACGCGGGCGCCAATGACCTGGTTCCCGCCGACGTGTTCGACCTCGACGGTGATGGCGACACCAGCGAGCCGCTGCCAGTGGACCTTGCGGGGGGCGCGCGGTTCGTCGACGATCCGGCGGCGCCGGACACGGGGCGCGGGACGCCGCCGCTGGTGGACATGGGCGCCTTCGAGGGGCAGAGCGACGACTGCTACGCGGACTGCGACGGCTCGGGCGAACTGGATTTGTTCGACTTCCTGTGCTTCCAGAACGCCTTCGGCGCCGGCGACCCGTACGCGGACTGCGACGGCAGCGGCGTGCTGGACCTGTTCGACTTCCTCTGCTACCAGAACGCCTACGCGGCGGGGTGCCCCTTCTGACAATACGGTTCACTTAAGCCGAACGAC
>JBICIE010000263.1:0-13060 GCA_043101635.1 Phycisphaerales bacterium JB039
ACGACGCTCTTCCGATCTCCCGCCATCACTTGGAATGGCAAGTTCCAACGTCGTGTGGCTCAACTTCCAAGCCACATCTCCGGAAACAACCGTATCGATGTACACGCCAGGCGCCAGATCCTGATTGAAGCGCCACTTGTCCTCGCTGGCCCTCCACAATTGGCGCATTACGGTCTCTGGTGTCCCTGCGAGGCGCCGCTCATATGCGGCGAGTCTTGCGCCGTCGGGATGCTCTGGTCGACCTCGCACCGACTCGCGCAACCGGTCCATCTCCTTCGGCGCGGGCGCATTATGAAGTTCCAAGGTCCAAGCAACCGAGCAATCGCGAAAGCTCGGCCCGCGACGGGCCTCCTCTATTTCGCTGTTAATCCACGCTTCAACCTCCGCCAACACCGCTTGTGCCCCAGCGGTTTGGCCAAGCTGCGCGTGTGCTGACGTGATCAGCAAGGCTACGGCGACGGTTTCTAGACACATGCCAGTGGCTCCACCAAAAGGAATCCGACCTAGCACAGACATGTCCAGTCCGAGCCAGAATACCAGCGCCCCCCCCCGGTTTGTCAAGTCAAACCGGGAACTCCGCGACGAACTCGGCGCCCTTGCCCGGCTCGCTGGTGAAGTCGAGCCGGCCGCCGTGGGCCTCCACGATGCGGCGCGATGTCGGCAGCCCGAGCCCCGTGCCGCCGCTCCGAGTCGTGAAGTACGGCTGGAAGATGCGCCCGGCCGCCTTCGGGTCGATCCCCGGCCCGGTGTCGGCGACGTGGATGGCGACGATGCCGCGGCGCTCATCATCCTGGCCGGGGCGCACGCGCAGGATGAGTTCACGCGGGACGCCCTCGGGCGAGTCTTCCATCGCCCGCACGGCGTTGAGCATGAGATTGAGCAGCGCCTGCTTGACCATGCGGGCGTCGACCGAGGCGATCGCCGGCGCCGGCGCGGGCGCGGTGCGCAGGCGGACGCCCGGGGTCTCGGCCTGCGGCAGGAAGAAGTCGGCGAGTTCCTCGACGACCTGGTTGAGGTCCACCGGCTCGCGGGACAGGCGCACCTCGCCGGCGGAGTCGAGGACGTCCTCGAGGATGGCGCGGAGGCGGTCGGCCTCGCGGCGGAGGGCGCCGATGCGGCGCTGGAGGCGGGTGCGCTCGTCCTCGGCCAGCGGCAGTTCGCCGATGGCCTCGGCGAGAAGCTGGGCGTTGAGGCCGATGGTGGAGAGGGGGTTCTTGATCTCGTGGGCGAGGCCGCCGGTCATGGCGCCGATCTCGGCCATGCGCTCGGCAGCGCGGGCCCGGCGCTCGGCGCGGCGGATGCGCGCAAGCTGTCGGCGGGCGGCCCAGAAGGACGCTGCCGCGGTGAGCAGGACGCCGATGGCAAAGCCGGAGAGCGCCCACCACTGGCCGGGGCCCGCCGGTCCGACTGCGGTCATAGGCGGAGGTTAGGTCGCACTAGGACCTGCGCGGCGAGCGCGAGCGGCGCGCCGGCGCCTCGACCGAGGTGATGCGCTCGACCCGTGTCGCCTTCCAGCCTTTGTCCGTCTTCTGGGCGTCGTAGCTCACCGAGGAGCCGTCTTTGAGGACACGGAATCCGTCACCCTCGATGTTCGAGTAGTGGACGAAGATGTCCTGCCCGTCCGGTCCCACGATGAAGCCGAAGCCCTTGCGAGGGTCGAACCACTTCACAAGGCCCTCGGCGCCGACGATTGTGTCGCCGCGTTGCTCACTCATCAGGCCAACCCCGGTCCCCCGCGTCCGGCCGGACGCCGGTCGCACTTGCACGCCTAGTTCGGCCGCGGCGTCCGGGACCTGCCGCGGCTGGGCCGGCGCCGGGTGGTCCCCACGGCAACGACACCGGCCCTCACTTGCCCAGACTACCAGAAGCGTGGGCAACGTCAACAGGTGGAGGCCAATGTGGAACAAAAAGAAAGCCCCCGACGTGCGTCGGGGGCCCTGCGCGTGCCAGAAAGCCGGGTTCAGGAGGAGGCCGGGGCGGCTTCCTGCTCGGATTCGGCGCCGCCGGCGGCCCCTTCGGTGGCCATAGCCTGGCGGCGGCTGAGCTTGATTCGGCCCTGGTCGTCGATGTTGATGACCTTGACCTTCACGATGTCGCCGATCTTGACGACATCGGAGACGTTCTTTACATAACCGTCGGCGAGTTCGGAGACGTGGCACATGCCATCGGTGCCGGGGGCGAGTTCGATGAAGGCGCCGAAGTCGCGGGTGGAGACGACCTTGCCGGTGTAAATGGCGCCGACCTTGATCTCCTCGCACAGGGCGCTGATTTCGGCCTCGGCCTGCTCGATCCCGTCGGCGTTGGGGCTGGAGATCATGACGGTGCCGTCGTCCTCGACATCGATGTTCACGCCGTACTTGTCCTGCAGGGCGCGGATCATCTTGCCGCCGGGGCCGATGAGCTTGCCGATCTTGTCGGGGTTGATCATCAGGGTGACCAGGCGCGGGGCGAACGGGGAGATCTCGGCGCGCGGCCTGGCGATGGTCTTCTCCATCTCGTCGATGATCTGGATGCGGGCGACGCGGGCCTGCTCGAAGATGGTTTCGATCTGGCCGAGGTTCAGGCCGCGGGCCTTGAGGTCGAGCTGGATGCCGGTGATGCCGTCGCGGGTGCCAGAGACCTTGAAGTCCATGTCGCCGAAGAAGTCCTCCTCGCCGATGATGTCGGTGATGAACAGCTCGTTGCCACCGTTCTCATCGGTGACGCGACCGACGCTGATGCCGGCGCAGGTGGCGCGGATGGGGACGCCGGCGTCCATGAGCGCCAGGCAGCCGCCGCAGACGGAGGCCATAGAGCTGGAGCCGTTGCTCTCGGTGATGTCGCTGACGAGGCGAATGGTGTAGGCGAACTGATCGGGCGATGGCAGGATGCCCATCAGGGAGCGCTCGGCGAGGGCGCCGTGGCCGATCTCGCGCCGCCCCGGGCCCATGATGCGCTTGGCCTCGCCGGTGGCAAAGGGCGGGAAGTTGTAGTGGAGTGTGAACTTCTTGGAGTACTCGGGGAGCAGGCCATCAATGATCTGCTCGTCCTTGGCGGTGCCGAGGGTGCAACTGACCAGTGACTGGGTCTCGCCGCGCTGGAACATGGCCGAGCCGTGGGTGCGCTCGAAGACGCCGACCTCGCTGATGATCTGGCGGATCTCGGTCGGGGCCCGCCCGTCGGCTCTGATCTTCTTCTCGACCATGAGCTTGCGGGTGACCTTCTTCTCGAGGGTGCGGAAGGCCTCTTTGGCGTGGGCGCGGGCCTGGGCCGAGCGCTTCCAGTCGCCGTAGGTTCCATCCTCGTTGATGGCGAAGTGGGCATCGAGGATCTGGTCGCGCAGCTCGTCGATGCGCGCGTTGCGCTCGGCCTTGCCGGGGATCTGGCGGGCCTCGGTGAGGGCGGCCTCGGCGACCTGCTTGACCTTGTCGACGATCTCCTGCGGCGGCAGACTCAACTCGCCGGTGACCTTCTCGCGCCCGGCCTTGCTCACAAGCTCATCAATGAGCTTCAGAACCTGCTTGACACCCTCGTAGCCGAACTCGATGGCCTCGACCATGTCCTTCTCGGGGACTTCGGCCGCGCCGACCTCGATCATGTTCATCCCGTCGGCGTGGCCGGCGAGGACGAGGTCGAGATCGGAGAAGTCGAGCTGGCTGGTGGTCGGGTTGAGGACAAGCTGCGGGCCATCGTCGGTGTGGACGCGCCCGATGCGGACGGTGGCGGTCGGGCCGTCGAAGGGGGCGTCGCTGATCGCCAGGGCCGCGGACGCCGCGGTGGCGGCGAGCACATCGGTGTCGTTCTCCTCATCGTGGCTCATGACCCAGCACTGGATCTGGATCTCATCGATGAAGCCATCGGGGAAGAGCGGGCGGATGGGGCGGTCGATCATCCGCATGGTGAGGATCTCCTTCTCGTTGGGAGCGCCCTCACGCTTGCGGAAGCCGCCGGGGAACTTGCCGGCGGCGGGCATCTTCTCGCGGTAGTCGACCTGCATGGGGAAGAAGTCGAGGCCCTCGCGGGGCGCGGCGCGCACCACGGTGGCGAGCACAGCGCTGCCGCCGTAGCGGGCGATGACAGCGGCGGAAGCCTGACGGGCGACGACGCCGGTTTCGATGGAGAGGGTGCGGCCGCCGATGTCGGCCTGCACCTTGATCAGTTCACTCATTGCAAGGTCCTTCTGCGCTGGCAGCGCGCATGGGGCGCTGCGGGTGTCTGCGGCGGGCGGCCGGAAGACGAATCCCAGGGGCAGAAGGCGAGAGGCAGGAGGGAACTCGATTGACGATGCGCCGCGGAGCGGCGATCTGCCCGGGCGCCGGCCGCCGAGCGGCGGGCCACCCAAGACCCCACATGCGCCTCGCCCACTGCCACCAGGCCGGACGACGCCCGCCAATAACGAAACAGGCCCGCGCACGCGGGCCTGAAAATGCTCACTTCCGGAGGCCGAGCCTCTGGATGGTGTCGAGATACGCGTCCCGATCGGTCCGGGCCAGGTAGCGCAGGAGCCGGTTGCGCTTGCCGACCATCAGGATCAGCCCGCGCCGGCTGTGAATGTCCTGCCGGTGGGTGCGCAGGTGCTCGGAGAGAGCCTTGATCCGCTCGGTCAGCAGCGCGATCTGGACCTGGGGGCTCCCGGTGTCCTTCTCGTGCGTGCGGAACTGAGCGACCGTCTCCGACCTGTCAATGACCGCGCTTGCCATATCCGACTGAACCCTTCCCGGGCGATCGGGCGCCCACGGACTCCGTACAAAAACCAAGCGACCCCGCGGCCGCACGGACAGCGATGATAGGCCCGGGGGTCTGGCGGAAACCACTGGCCGTCGGCGGACCGGCGCCACCGGTCCGGGAACCCCTGCGGGCGCGCGGGGCCGAAGCACCGTCTCAAGGCGCCCCAACACGAGCGCGCGGGACCCAAACATCGTCTCGAGGCGCCCCAACACGAGCGCGCGGGGCCGCTCGCCCGCCTTTCGGCCCGGCAGCTCCCCCACACCGCCCTCGTCCGCGATGCCGTCCGCATGGTCCGCGAGTTCCGCCAGGATGAGATCCCGATCGTGGATGGGGCCGGCCGCCCGGTCGGCGTGCTGGATGTCCAGGATCTGGTGGCCCTGCGGCTTGTCACCGAGTGACGCCGGCCCGCTGGCCGACCCGGTGATCGAGACGGCAGTCGGCATGATCAAGACCATCCGCGGGTACGCCGCCACCAGCGGCGAGGCCAACGTGTGGGAGCTGGCCCACATCGATCCGCCGGCCGCGCCATCGCCTGTGCCCGCGCCGACGACACCGACCGACATCGTGACGAGCCTGAACAACGACGGCTCGATCGTCATCGCCTGGACCGCGAAGAACGCCGCGCCGAATGCGGGCACGGCGTTCACCGTGCATCGCAAGCTGGAGGGGCATAGCAGCTACACGCAGGTTGCGACGGTGGGTGTGCGCACGTTCACCGATGAGACCGTGCCGCCGGGAACGCCGAGTGTGCAGTACATGATCCGCGGCATCCGCGGCGACAAGGTCGGCCAGTTCAGCGAGGCCGTGACCGTGTACCTGGGCAAGACGCCGATGAACGGGGAGGAGGGCGGGCTGAGCCTCGCCGCGTAGCGGGCGAAATGGCAAATGGGCAAATCGCAAATGGCAAAGAAGAAGGGGCGCGGAGGCGCCTCTTTCTTCTTGCGCCGGCGTCAGGGCCGAGCGGATGCTTTGGCCGCATGTGCGCGGCGCTATCCTTGGAGGAACTGCGGGATGATGTCCGCAAGGATCTCTTCATAGGGGCGGGGATCGCAATGAAACTCGACAGCTTTCGCTAGGCTGCCGTATGGCTTCAGTGCGATGAACTGGCACGACTCATCATGGCCCGCAATGGCGATGTGCCGAGCGCCTTCGGTGTAGGGGACGTCGGGAAAGCACTCGCGATTGTTCTTTTCAATCGCAGCGATCCATGGCGAATCAAGAACCTCGTAGATGTCTCCGGTATCACCCCACTTCCGCACATCCTCATTGGGATAGCCCGCTGCCGCAGCGACGCAGCACTCGATCGAAAAGATGCCGGTTCCGGCGGGGTGCTTGAACCCGTCCGGCTGACGCCTCATTGCGTTGAAAGTGACCCAGGCATGACCGCCGTGCCCGGGGCCGTGAATGAGCGCGATGCCGGAAATCGCTGCCTCGACACGTACCCCCAGTTCTTCATTGAGCAACCGGACCTGCTCCGGCCGAATGTCGTAAAGCATCGTCCCTCCTTGAATTGCCGCTGTCGCGGACCGCGGACGCGGTACTTTACACTCCCTCCGCCCCTCCGGGGCGGGGGCGCGGGTGGGGGGTGGGGGGACTGCTTCGACGGGTTGCGCAAGTCCGCGGCTGGCGCCTCGGACTTGCTCCACCCGTCGCTACATCCCGGTCGCCGCTGCGCGGCTGCGGGTGGCGCCTCATCCCACCCCTTCTCCGCTCTCCTCACTCGACCCTGCTTCAAGATACCAGCGGAACTTTATGAGTTGACGATCGAGGTAGAAAGCTGGGGGCCAGATGGGGCGCCGGACGCCGTCTTCCGCTACGGCGCTCCAATTGGCGGGCTGCATGATCTCGTCGCCAAACGGGTTCGAGCTTGTGTGGATACGCGGCTGGGTGGTGGTGTACTTCGCGTACGTGGCGATCTCGCCCTTCAGGTCAACTGGCTCAAAGTGTCCAGCGACCATGAACATCTCCGCTGTGTGTTCAGTCACACGCCCGACAAGCACACCCTTCCAGTAGATCGTGTACATATTCAAATCATCCGAGTAGCTCGTCGTTCGCAGCGGGCGACCCTCCCCGCATCCGCTCGCCCCTGATGGTGGAATTGTATTGAGGCCGAAGAGCTCCGCCATCAGGGTCGAGCGGATGCTTTTGGCCGGGATGAGGCATCCGGCGCGCCCACCCTCCAATTCCCGGCTATTCGCTCTCAGCGCCTTCTGTCATCACCCAACGGTCCTGTTGCCACTGCACGTCGAACGTAACGTCGGGGCGCAGCAGATGAACAACTGCCGCAAGGGCCACTGCGCGCGCAAAGTCAACATCCGTGTCCGCAACATGGGCGCCGATGAAGTCGATCCGGATCCGCTGCGGCTCGGAGGGCAACAAGGACCGCTGCCGCAGCCAGTCAAGAGCTTCCCGGCAGCCGCGCATCGCGGCACGATCAAAGGCGGACTCCCCGTACTCACCGGGCGGTGGCGGGACTATCTCCCACTGCACGGACCGGCCCTCGAGAAGCAGGTCGATGGCGCAGCGCGAGTAGCCCGGCGCGAATGGGCCCACCTTGAAAAGTCTGAAACGCGGCATGTCGCCTTTGCCACCTTCGATTCGGACGACCCCCGCCGGCAGGATGCAATCCTGCCCCACCCGTCGCTGTGGCGCCGGGGCCGATCTCCTCATCATTCATCGTTCATCATTCCCCTGCCTCCTGCCTCTTCTCTGCGTTCCTCTGCTCCCTCCGCTTCCTCTGTGTTCATGCCTTTCTGCCTTTGATTTGCCATTTGCCATTTGCGATTTGCCATTTCACTCGGTGACCAGCCGCAGCGCCACCAGATCCTGGACATCCAGCACGCCGACCGGCCGGCCCGCCTCGTCCACGATCGGGATTTCGTCCTGTCGGAACTCGCGGACCATGCGGACGGCATCGCGGACGAGGGCGGTGTGCCCCAGCGTGCGCGGGGAGCGGGTCATGACCTCGCCGATGGGGCGCTGCAGTTCGCCGGCATCCCGCAGGATGAGGCGGCGCAGGTCGCCATCGGTGAAAATGCCCGTAAGCACGCCGGAATCCGGGTCGACCACGACGATGGCGCCGGGGCGGCGGCCGATGGCGGCGGCGTGGGCGAGGGCCTCGGCAACGGTCTCGCCGGCGCCGGCCGCTGGCAGGTTCTCGCCAGCGCGGTAGCGCAGGGCCTCGGTGACCGGGCGGAGCAGCCCGCCGAGGGCGCCGCCGGGGTGGCGCTTGCGGAAGTCCTCATCTGTCAGACCGAGCCGACGGGCCACGACCAGGCCGAGGGCGTCACCCAGGGCGAGGGTGGCGGTGGTCGAGGCGGTGGGCGCGGCGAAGTCGGGGGCGCCGGCTTCGGAATCCAGCTTCAGGTGCAGGGTGGCGGTGGCAAGGCGCTCCAGGGAGGAGGGCAGGATGGACTCATGAACCACCCGCTTCTGGCCCGCTGAACGGGCCGGGTCCCCGAGCTTGCGCTCGGGGCTCTTTGTGATGGCGATGATGGGGATGTTGTCCTGGCGGAGGATGGCGGCGAGGTTGACGACCTCATCGGTCTCGCCGCTGAAGGAGAGGGCCAGGACGGTGTCGCAGGGGCGGAAGCGGCCGAGATCGCCGTGGACGGCCTCCGTCGGGTGGACGGCGTGGGCGGGCAGGCCCAGCGAGCTGAAGGTGGCGGCGATCTTGGCGCCGATCAGCCCGCTCTTGCCCAGCCCCGTGACCAGCACGCTGCCGCCGCTGCGGGCGCAGCGCTCCAGCAGACCGACCGCCTCGAAGAAGGCGGGCTCCAGCGGGGTGAGGGCGGCAATGGCCGCGGCCTCCTCGCCCAGCACCCGCTCGGCGAAGGCGGCCTCGGTCTCCCGACCGGTTTGGGCCGATTTGGCGGGGGCGCCGGGCACGGGTGAGGGTAGACTGAGATCGTGGACACCAGCGACTACACCGTGGCCCTGGAGACCTTCGAGGGTCCGCTCGACCTCCTCCTGCACCTGATCCGCCGGGCCGAGGTGGACATCTGCGACATCCCGATCGCGACGATCGCGGACCAGTATGTGCGCTATCTGGAGGGGATCGAGCGGATCGACATCGACCTGGCCGGCGAGTTCCTGCTGATGGCCGCGACGCTCACGGAGATCAAGGCCCGGTCGCTGGCGCCGCAGGAGCAGCGGCAGCGGGCCGAGGGCGAACAGGCGGCGCCGGCGGACCCGCGCCAGGAGCTTGTCGAGCAGCTTCTGGCGTACAAGCGGTACCGGGACGCCGCCGACCGGCTGGAATCGCGACTGGCCGAGTGGCAGCAGCGCGAGCCGGTGGCGCCGGTGGGCGTCAGCGCCCCGGAGTTCCAGGCGGCGCTGGAGGCGGCCGGCGATGTCGATGTCGAGGATCTGGACCTGATCGATCTGGTCGAGGCGTTCGAGCGCATCTGCGAGAGCGTCAACTTCGAGCGGCTGGGCGATCACCGGGTGCTGGATGATGAGACGCCGATCGAGCTGCACGCGGCGGATCTGGTCGATCAGTTGACTCGCCTGCGCGAGGAGGGCGGCGAAGCCCGCATGCCGCTGCGGGCAGCGCTGGTGGGGCGCACGCGGGCGGAGGCGATCGGGCTGTTCCTGGCGACGCTGGAGCTGGTGCGCCAGCGCCGGCTGCGGGTGCGCAAGGATGAAGAGGGCGGAATATCGCTGGAGCTGCGCGAGCCCGATGCGCTCGCCGACACCCAGCCCGAGCAACACATACACGAGGGAGAATCACGATGAGAAGCGTCGCACTGCTTGCAGCGCTGCCGGCCGCGGTCGCCAGCGCCCAGTCGTTCCAGTGGGTCAACTACGAGAGCACAGCAGCGCTCGAGTCGACCGGATACGCCTCCAGCGCCGTGCGGGACGCCGGCATCGGCTCGTACCGGATCGCGGCCGATGACTTCGCCCTTGATGGCGAGACGACGCTGTCGCGGATCACGTTCTACTCGGTCGAGATCGATCCGTGCATCATCCTCGGCGGGGACTGGTACATCTACGAGTTCGATGACGCCACCAGCATGCCGGGGAAGCTGATCACCGGCGCCCACGATGTCGTGCTCGACCGCACCGACAGCGGGCTGGCGAGCTCGACCTTCGGTGTGATCTACCGCAACGACATGGAAGTCGATGTGACGCTGCCGCCGGGGAAGTACTTCCTGGCGTTCCGCACGCACTGCGGCGCCGCGCCGGGCAAGCCGGTCAACGCGCCGCTGCACCCGGAGTGGACCAACGGCAACGCCACCGCGATGTGGAACTTCGGGGTGCTGGAAGATGGCACGGTGACCGAGGCGTGGGTCCCGATGACCACGTTCCACCCGACCGAGAAGGAGTGGGCCTTCGAGATCGAGGGCGACAGCGGCGGGTGCTACGCCGACTGCGACCACTCCGGCGCGCTGGACTTCTTCGACTTCCTGTGCTTCCAGAACGCATTCGGAGTCGGTGATCCCGCGGCGGACTGTGACGGGACGGGCGTGCTGGACTTCTTCGACTTCCTGTGCTTCCAGAACGAGTTCGCGATGGGGTGTCCGTAGGCCGAGCCCGGGTAAACGCCTGCTGTCAAGGCAGTTACGGGCCGGCGGGGCGCGGGACGCTCGAATCCCTGCCTCCCGGGCCGGCGGGCGCGCCTTGTATTGCCCGGCGGGAAGCCGCCGCAGCCCTGCGCACGGGGCGCGGGGGAACTGAGGAGACGCAGCATGAAACCGTGGAGTTTCGGCGCGCTCGCGTGCGCATGCGGCAGCGTGACGTCATTCGGCCAGCTTGAATTGATCAGCATCGGAGATCTGGCGGGCGGGGAAGATGCGAGTTGGACGAGGGGCGTGAGCGCCGACGGCACATTCGTCGTCGGGGGCAGTTCGTCAGCGCTCGGCGATGTGGCGGCCTGCTGGACACCAGCATCGGGCCTTCAGCAGCTTGGCCCGCCCGAAGCGTCGGCCGCCGCTGTCAACGACGACGGAACAGTGATTGCCGGCAACTTCTGGGACGGCTCGTGGGGCTACGCCATCGCCTTGTTGATGCCGGGCCCGACGATTGTCAGGATCCCGATCAGCAGCTACTACGACTTCGGCAGTCGTGCGGTTGACGTATCAGCTGCGGGGAGGATCGCCGGCGTTGCGAGCAGTTCACAGGGGGGTGTCATGAGCGGAGGCTCAGATGCGCTTGTGCTGTCCTGGTTCGGCGCGTCCCCATCGGTGTTCCATCGCCCCGAACACCTGCTGTGGATCGAAGCGATCAGCGGTGATGGCTTGACCGTTGTCGGCAATGAAACGGAGGAGTACGAGTACACGACCACAGCGTTCCGCTACAGGGGCGGGTTCTATTACATCGGCCCACCCTACCCCGATGAAAGCTACGCCACTGCGGTATCGAAGGACGGAACGGTGATCTTCGGCAGGGTTGAACCGTGGGTTGCCCCTGCGTACCTGTTCCGCTGGACGGCGTGGGGCGGGCTGGAGGACATCGGCTGGCCGGACACGGACTCAGAGATCACTTCTGTAGCCCTTGGCGGAAAGGCCGCCGCCGGCCAGGCCGGCTGGAAGACCGACAAGAGAGCGATACTCTGGTTTGAAGGCCGCGGCTTTGTTGACCTGAAGCAGTACCTGCTCGCCCGGGGGCTCGATGAGGCGGCCGACTGGCAACTCCTGAGCGTCAGTGACTTGTCATCGGATGAAACGACGCTCGTCGGCAACGGCATCGACCGGCTGGGGCGCGAGCGCGGTTTCATCGTGACCGGGCTCGACTTGTCGCTCTGCTACGCGGACTGCGACTGGGACGGCGAACTCACGTTTTTTGACTTCCTCTGCTTCCAGAACCTGTTCGCCGCGGGCGATCCGGGCGCTGACTGCGATGGCGATGGCTCGCTGACGTTCTTCGACTTCCTGTGCTTCCAGAACGAGTTTGCGGCAGGGTGTTCGTAGGGAAAGCGAAAAGCGCAAAGCGAAAAGCGACCAGAGCCGGGGCGGCGAGGCGCGGAGGGGCGCTGCGCGGGCGCTGGGCCGCGCAGGGCGCGTGGCCGCCCGAGTTTGCGCTCGGGGGCTCCCTTGTGCGCGCCGATGCGCAGAGGCGGCGCGGCGCCCGTGCTACCGCTGGTCCACCGTGTAGTTCGGGCTTTCCTTCGTGATGCGGATGTCGTGCGGGTGACTCTCGACCACGCCGGCGGCCGTCACGCGGCAGAACTGCGACTCGGTGCGGAGCTGGTCGATGGTCTGGCAGCCGCAGTAGCCCATCGCGGCCCGCACCCCGCCCACAAGCTGATAGGTGAACTCGGCGAGCTTGCCGCGGTAGGCGACCAGGCCCTCGACGCCCTCGGGGACGAACTTGCGCTGCGACTCTTCCTGCTCCAGCGCCTTGGCCTGGCCGTAGCGGTCGGCCGAGCCCCTGTTCATGGCGCCCTCGGAGCCCATGCCGCGGTAGCTCTTGTAGCGGCGGCCCTGGCTGATGACCAGTTCGCCCGGGCTCTCCTCCAGCCCGGCGAACAGCGAGCCCATCATCACGCTGCTGGCGCCGGCGGCGAGGGCCTTGGCGATGTCGCCGCTCATGCGCACGCCGCCATCGGCGATGATCGGGATGTCCCGCCCGGCCCGGCGCACGCCCTCGAGGGCGTTGAAGATCGCGCTGATCTGCGGCACGCCCACGCCGGTGACGACGCGGGTGGTGCAGATTGAGCCGGGACCAATGCCGACCTTGATGGCGTCCGCCCCGGCCTCGATCAGGTCGATGGCGGCCTGCTCGGTGGCGACGTTGCCGGCGATGACATCGATCTCCCAGCGGCTCTTGATGTCGCGGACGGTGCGCAGGACGTTCTCGCTGTGGCCGTGGGCGGTATCGACGACGATGACATCGACCCCGGCGCCGATGAGGGCCGAGACCCGCTCCATCTGCAGCACCCCCACCGCCGCCCCGCAGCGCAGGCGCCCGTGATCATCCACGCAGGCGCTGGGGAACTGGCTGAGCCGGTCGATGTCGCGCATCGTGATCAGCCCGGCGAGCCGGCCGTCGGCATGCACCAGCAGCAGCTTCTCGACCTTGTTGCGGCTGAGGATGTGGTCGGCCTCCTCCAGCGTGGTGCCGGCGGGGGCGGTGACGAGGCCTTTGGCCGTCATCAGGTCGCGCACCGGCGTGTCGGGGTTGGCGCCGAACTTGAGGTCGCGCCGGGTCAGGATGCCCAGCACCTTGCCCTTGCCGCGGAGGATCTCGGAACCGTCATCGGTGACGGGGAAGCCGCTGACGTTGTGCTGGCGCATCAATTCGCGGGCCCGGGCGACGGTGTCATCGGGCCCGAGGGTGATGGGGTCGGGGATGATGCCGGCGGCGGAGCGCTTGACCTTCTCGACCTCGCGGCTCTGGGCCTCGGGGGCGA
>JBICIE010000264.1:0-9928 GCA_043101635.1 Phycisphaerales bacterium JB039
ACTTCCTGTGCTTCCAGAACGAGTTCGCGATGCAGACGCTGGTGGGCGACTGCGATCACAACAGCAGGCACGATTTCTTCGACTTCCTGTGCTTTCAGAACGCGTTCGCCGCCGGGTGCGACTGAGCGGCTACTCATCCAGATCGAAGTAGCTGCGCACGAAGGCGGCGGGGTCTGGCGAGCGGGCCAGGTGGACGACATCGAGCAGGCGCGCCAGGTCGCGCTGGCGCTTGGCGGCGATCTCGTCGGGATCGATCTCGTCGTGGTCCAGAGCACGCGCCTGCCGGTAGCGGCCGGGCTGTGACGTCGGTTCGATGACACCCAGCTTGTCGAGCGTGATGATGGCGTATTCGAGGCGCCGGTCACAGCGCCGCTTGCCGATGACATCGAGGATGAGTTCATCGACATCGAAATCGGCGTGGCCGCTGGCCTCGATGGCCGTGGCGGCCCGCACGAGCAGGTCGGCGGAGGGGTTCATCCACTCGATGAACTCGCGCTGGATGGCGAGGTCGTCCTGGGCGTACAGCAGCAGGCACTCGGACGGTTCGCCATCGCGCCCGGCCCGGCCGACCTCCTGGTAGTAAGCCTCGACGCTGCCGGGCGCCTGGGCGTGGATGATGAAGCGGATGTCGGGTTTGTCGACGCCCATACCGAAAGCGTTGGTGGCGAGCAGGAGCAGATTGTCATCCGGCGCAGCGTCGATGAATCGGTCGTAGATGCGCTTCTTGGCTCGCCCGTCGAGCTGGCCGTGGTAGATCTCGATGGGTCGGTCAAGGCGGCGCCGGAGCTGATCGGCGAATCGCTCCAGGTCCTTGATGAGGGCGAAGTAGATGATGCCCGTGCCGCGGCTGCGCGCGCAGAGGCGCTCGATGCGCTCGAGCTTGGCGGCGTCGTCCCAGACCTCCTGGACGCGCAGCGTGAGGTTGGGCCGGTCGATCGGCGCGGCGACAAGCGGCATGGACTGGCGGTCGGCGCCGAGCGTGGCGCGGATGTCATCGCGCACTGCGGCGGTGGCGGTGGCGGTCAGGGCGATGGTCGGCGGGTTGCCGAGCTGGCGTCGGAACTGGCCGATCTGCTGGTAGGCGGGTCGCAGGTCGTGGCCCCATCTGGAGACGCAGTGGGCCTCGTCGACGGCCAGCAGCTTGACGCCGCCGGGGACCTGCGCGAGAGCTTCGGCAAAGCCGGGACGGCCCATGCGCTCGGGGGTGGCGTAGATGAGGTCATAGTCGCCACGGGCCAGGGCGCTCATGCGCTGCTCGCGTTTGGCCTTGGGCACGGTCGAGTTGATGTACTGGGCCCGGATGCCGCGCTTGCGGAGTGCGCTGACCTGGTCTTCCATCAGGGCGATCAGCGGACTGAAGACGAGGGTGACGCCGGGCTGCGGCTGGGCGAGGGCGGGAAGCTGATAGCAGAGGCTCTTGCCGCTGCCGGTGGGCATGATGACGAGCACATCAGCGCCGGCCATGATGCGGTCGATGGCGCGCTGCTGGAGCGGGCGCAGGGCTTTGTGCCCGAATTGCGCGCGCAGGATCGAAGACAGGTCGATGGCGGTTTGCTCGGTCAGGACGCCGGCTCCGCGGCGAGGTAGAAGCGGGCGATGTCGGCGGTGAAGACCTCGCCGGTCGCTTTGCGGAAGCGGTAGGACCCTTCCATGGTGCCCCAACTGGTGCGCAGCGGCGCCCAACTGGAGTACTCGAAGCTCTCACCGGGGCCGAGTTCGGGCAGGCGGCCGACGACGCCCTCGCCGGTGACTTCCTCATCGCGTCCGAGCGCATCAACGATGAGCCAGCGGCGGGTGAGCAACTGGACGCGGGCGCCGTCCGCCGGAGCCTCGTTGGTGATGCGGATGTGGTAGCTGAAGATGTAGCGCGGCTCAGCGGGATCGGAGTGGGCCGGCTCGAAGGCGGGCTCGACGACGATGCGGATGGCGCCGCCCTCATAGGCGGTGACGGCTTCGGAGCCGAGGCGGGTCGGGGTCGGTGGCGTTGCGCTGGTCACGGGGGATTGTAGAGCGGGGACCGGCGAGCGGGGGCCGCAGATCGGGGGAAAGGGGCGGCAAATCGCCGCCGCAGGGCTCAGAAGTGTGGCCGGAGCGCTGGCGGGCGTGCCCGCTGCGCTACTGCTCGGACTGGTCGACGAGCAGGATCTTGCGCTCGCGCAGCAGTGCGCCTTCGTGCCAGACCTGGACGCGATACTCGCCGGGCTCGGGGAAGGTGATCCCCGGCAGGAGCAGCGCGACGGCGGCGGTCCGCAGCGGGCCGCCCTCGACCGGGCCGGTGGTGCGGGCGGTGCAGACGGGCGCGCGGGCGTCGTCGGCGTCCACTACGCGGAACTCGAGGGTGAGCGTGCCGCGCCCGCCGGTGAACTCGGCGAAGATCGCAAAGAGCGGCAGGCTGCAGGGGAAGCCGGTGGCGCGGATGTGCGCCAGCGTCTCGATAATGGAGTAGTCGCCGGTCTGGGCGTTCTGGATCACCTTCTGGCAGGGGATCAGCGAGAGGATGATCGGCGGCGGCGTGTGGGTCATGGACGATAGTACGGGACGGCGCGTGCGCACGCCACGGGGGTCGGGTCGGGTCTACGACGCGAGCGCGGCGCCGAGGAAGTCTGCAAGGACGGTGGCGTGATTGGGGCCCTCGCTGCGAGCGGCGTAGAGGAGCGTGATCACGGGGCGCAATCGCAGGTCATTGATGGCCTCGGAGAGGTCGGCGGCTTCCAGTTCCGCGCGGTAGCGGCGGGCGAACTCGTCGAAGCGGGAGCGGTCGGCGTGGAACCAGGTGCGCAGGTCGCTGGTGGGGGCGAGGTCCGTCAGCCAGGCGTCGTGGGCGGCCTTGTCGCGGGAGACGCCGCGGGGCCAGAGGCGGTCGACGAGGATGCGGGCGCCATCGGCCTTGGCGGGCGGGTCGTAGAAGCGCTTGGTTCGGATGGTCGGGGGCATGCCTGGCGTGTTCCCTTCTGCAACTGGATCGCACTGACGCCCGGATTGGACGATCGTACAGCCGCCAGCCGGCCGGCCATCATGCCGGCCCGGGCCTGGCGTAGCAGCAGTCGTCCCAGTTGCGCACATCCAGGAAGAAGCGGTCCTGCTCGTGTTCGGCGTGGGTGTCAAGGTAGAGCGCGGTGGCGCCGCCGCGGTGCATCGCCGGGCCGATGCGGAAGTCGCCGGAACCCGGCGTCAGGTGCTTTGGCAGCCACGCGTCGTAGCACTGGCCGATCGAGATGTCGGTCCGGCCGAGGGTAGTCCACACGCTGTACATCGCGGCGTCGGCATCCTGATTCAGATCCGTGAGATAGAGCGTCTGCACAGGGAATGGCATGAGATCGGCGAGCATGGGCCCGCGCCGGTATCGGGGATCTGTCGCCCCGCGCTCATCGGGCTCGCCGGGGGCAACGAATGCGAATCCGTTGGCGACGTAGTGCACATTGTGAGGACCGGGCAGGCGCCCCGGGCAACGGTAATACGGAGCGACCGCGAACATGTCGTCCAGATCGAGGCCCGGGGCGCAACGATCATCGAGATACGGGCGCAGGGCAACGTTCCACGGGATGCGGTCGCGCAGCGTGTCGGGGGTTTCGCCCATGGTGCCCTCGCGCGGAATGTAGCCATGGGCATCGTCCTGGTACATCGTCAGGGCGACGCCGATCTGGTGGACGTTGGCGATGCACCGGGCGCTGCGGGCTGCGGCCCGCGCGCCGGCCAGAGCGGGAAGCAGAATCGCCAGGAGCGCGGCAATGATGGCGATCACGACCAGCAGCTCGATGACCGTGAACCCCGGCGTGCGATGTGTGCGGGCGCAGCGCATGGGCGCTTCACTCTCGGGCTATGGGCAGCCGGCGGCGAAGAGGTCCTGAAAGCAGAGGAAATCGAAGAAGTCAAGGCTGTCCGATCCGTCGCAGTCCGCCTCCAAACTGCTTGAGAAGAGGTTCTGGAAACAGAGAAAGTCGAAGAAGTCGAGCGAGCCGCTGCCGTCGCAGTCGGCGTAGCAGCTTCCCGTATAGATTGTCAACGGGCCGGCGGCGTGCGAGACGGCGCCGACCGATGTGTTGAGCGTCACGCGGATCCACGCGTCCGCGCTCTCGCGCACGGTTGCGAGGCGGAGTTGATACCGTCCGCTGTTGGGGGCGCCGACCGCAAAGCGCAGCCACGGGCCACCAGGGCCGTTGATGGACAGCGCAAGATCGACCGTTGCGCTGGCGCCGGAGGGGGTCGCGCCGAGCCAGTCGATGAAGACGGCCGCGCCGTTGATGAGCGTCTGGTCCGGGCGCGGGTGGGTCACGAGCACATCGGGCGTGATGGCCAGCGACGTCTCGGCGAAGAGGCTCAGGGCGTTGCGCTCCGAGGGCCAGGCGCCCTCGTCGGCGACGATGGCGATGTCCGGGCGGCCGTTGTGGTCGGTGTCCCCCACTGCCAGGGCTGATCTGCCGCCGGGCGCCGGCAGCCTCGTCTCGAACGCCTCGGTCCAGGCGCCGGCGCCATCGTTGGTCCAGATGGTCAGCACCGCATCACCGAAGGCAACCACATCGAGATCGCCATCACGGTCCATGTCGGCGAGGCGGGTGGAGTCGTAGACGCCGCTGGCGGGGAGGCCAGCGCTGGAGCGCTGCCACAGGCCGGTGTCGCTCCAGGTGTAGACCTCGACGCCGCCGGCGCTGTTGGTGAAGGAGATGTCTGCCGCGCCATCCCCGTTGACATCGCCCCCATCCGGCCCGATGCGCCCGACGATGCCCGCCGGCGGCAGCCCGGCATCGGCCAGCGTGAAGCCGCCGGCGCCATCGTTGAGCCAGACCGTTCCGTTCTGGTGCGCGGCGATCAGATCGGGGTAGCCGTCGTTGTTCACGTCCGCCGCGCTGAGATCGACCGAGGAGTTGCCGCCGATGAAGCCGAAGGTGCGCATCCACGTTCCATCGCCGTTGTTGCGATACGCGTGCAGTCCGTCGCAGCAGCCGAAGCTGACCGAGGCGACATCGAGCAGGCCGTCGGCATCCAAGTCGGCGAGGACCGTGCCGAACATGCCCCAGGCCTGGCCCTCCATGGCGAGGCCATCGTCCCATGGCGTCCAGCGCCGCCCGGTCCCATCGCCGAGGGCGACCTCCAGCAGTTGATCCCCGAGATCGGTCCCCGAGTAGTTGTGGTGCACGCCATAGGCGACATCGGGCAGGCCGTCGTCGTTGACATCCCCCACTGCCACCCCGCCGTAGCCGAAGTCGCCGGTCTGTGCCAGCGTCCAGCCGCCAGCGCCATCGCCCAGCCAGACGGTGACGCCGTGCATGGATGTGCCGATGAATGGCGAGCCGTGGTCGCCGACGGTCACCAGATCGGGGTGGCCATCGAGATTCAGGTCGGCGAGGGCGAGGGTGGTGCGTCCGCCATCCCAGGCGGGGCTGGCGAGGGCGCCGGTGCGGTCGGCGTAGTCGAGCGGCTGGGCGCCGGCGGCGGCCGCGGCGAGGGCGCCGATCGCCGGGAGGAGGCGGGAAGCTGCCATGGCTTCAGTATCGCCGAAATCGGCCGGGGATGGAAGGGGGATCGCCAGCCTCAGCGAGGCAGTTTGCCGCACTCGGGGCAGCGGGCGGTCGGCAGGCCCCGCAGGTCGTAGCCACAGTGCGGGCAGCGCCGGCCGGTTCCGCGCGGGCGGCGGAACTCGAGCCAGTCAGAGCCTGCCAGGGCCGAGGCGACGACAGCCAGCGTGGCGCCGGCGATGGCCGGTGCGCTGCAGCAGAGCGGCTCGCTCCAGAGCAGGGCGCCGAGCAGGAGCACGACGGCCGCGGCGACCAGCAGCCAGCTCAGCAGTTCCTTCAACGGCGGACTTCTCACTGGGGTGGAGGGAGCTTCCCGCATTCCGGGCATCGATAGGGGTAGACGCCGGTCAGGTCATAGCCGCAGTGCCGACACTTGAGCGGGTTGCGACGCCGGCGCGGCCACGGCTGGCCGCGGCGAAGCGGCCACCGGCTGTCACGGGGGAACGCCCAGATCAAGCCGACGGCCCCGGCAACGAGGCCGGCGTAGAGGAGCGACTGCTCGTAGATGTTGAGGCTGCGGTAGTTCTGGAATGTGCTCCGGCGGTCGGTCGACACGCCGTTCCTGTCGTGCCTCCGCTCACACTCACCGATTGCGCTCACGAAGAGAATCAACCCAAGCACGATGAGAACGTGCCCCGCTGCCTGCCTCATGCTGATCGCCCCCATCGGCTGGCTGCATCGTTCATACGCGCGCCCCGCACTCGGGACAGCGCCCGGTCGGCAGTCCCTCCAGCGAGTAGCGGCAACGCGGACACTTCATCCAATGGAGCCGGGCCCGCCATCTCCACCATCGGACCCGGACGCATTCGACCAGTTGGAGGATGGCCGCCGCGGCGAAGACTGCGAACCCGGCGCCGACGATCCACATCCCGCGGGGGCTGGGCTCATCGTCGCCCACGGCCCACCAGCCCTGCTCGCGCGGCCCGCCCACAGGAGTCCGGTGGGACTCCCACCACAGCCCGTCCAGCACCAGCCACCATGCCCCCAGGAGGACCAGCAGCAGGGCCAGTGCCAGCAGCAGCTTGATCATGATCTCCCGCACGATCGGGTAGTACCGGCCGGGGGGCGGGCCCGGTTCGGGGGGTTGGCGCGGCACGCGGCGCCCGGGGAGCGCCCGGACGGCGGCGGGTTTGCCCCAAACCGGCGCCAGCGCTACATTTGAGCCCCTCTGGGCGAGTACCCAAGTGGCCAAAGGGGGCAGACTGTAAATCTGCTGGCGTACGCCTTCGGGGGTTCGAATCCCTCCTCGCCCATCCGCTTATCTGGCAAGGACTTACGACGAGCTCCGGCGGCGCCCGCCGGTACGCGACACGCCCCTGCCCCCACGAGCTGCTCTGTGCACATCGCGATCGCGGCGGGATCAGCCGCGGGCGGCGCCGGCCCAGCGCTCCAGCAGGGCGGCGAGGCGGGCCTGGTCCGGCCGGGCGGCGCCGTTGTGCGGGCCGAAGCAGGCGCGCTCGACTGAGGCAATGTCGTCCAGCAGCGACCGGCGCTGCGACTCATCAAGGGCGGCGCCATCGTGCGCAATGCGCTCCAGCGCGGCGATCGTGCTGAGCGGCGTGATCCGCGCCGGCAGGGCAAACTGAGCATCGACATCTGCGCCGGGGCTGCGACGGCGGAGCAGCAGCCACGCCGCGGCCGCGACGACCAGCAGCGCGGCCAGGCCGATGGTCAGCCACGCGGCCACCGACCAGCGTGGATCGATCGGTATGCTGGCGGCCTGCACCTCGACGATGTCCATGTCGGCGTACTGGCGTGACACCAGCGCGCCATCGACGCCCTCGGCCAGGCGCGGCAGGGTCAGAGCGTCGCCGACGCTTCCCGACGCTGGGCGCAGCGTGATGAGCCACGATCGTTCGGTGCTGAGGCGGAAGATGCCGTTCTCATCGGCTTCGACGTAGACCTCTTCCTCGGCGGCGCCCGGCATGTAGAAGTACTGCTGGCGGCCATCGTCGGTCTGGATGACGGTGTAGGGGCGCACCTCGACATCCTCGGAGGCGGCCCGGTAGCCGGGGAGGGCGGTTTCGAGGCCGATGAGCAGGTCATCGAGTTCCGGAATGACGCCGTCGCCGCGAGCCTGCACCTCGATGGTGACCGCGCGGTCATCGGTCTGGTCGGTGAGGCGGCGCAGGTCGACGGTCTGGCTGACCTGCAGGCTCTTGAGCGGGCGCAGGGCGGGGTCGCCCGCGGCGTCGATCGGCGGGGCGTTGCTGAGGATGGGGAGCGTCACCGGGCCCAGGTTGTCATCGAAGTGCATGTCGAACGAGATCTGCGGGATGCGATCCACGCTCGGGTCGTTGGCCTTGACGAGGATGTAAGCCAGGGGCTTCTCCTGCCAGCCGAGTTGCCCATCCTCCTTGACCTCGCGCGAGGGGGTGAGCGGCTCGAAGAAGCCGAGCGACTCGATGGTGAACTGCTCGCTGAGCGCGGTCTCGATGCTGCGGCGGATCTGGGCCTGGTAGTTGACCATGCGGTAGGTGTTGCCGATCCGCACGTAGGCGTCCTGGTACAGGTACTTGTCAAAGCCGCCGGTCTCGCGATCGACGGAGTTGGTGTAGCGCAGCGTGAGGGTGAGGCCGAAGAGCCCCTGCCCGACAACGTCGCTGCCGTCGATGGTGAGGCGCAGGCGGATCTCGTTGCTGACGAGATCCTCGTACAACTCGTTGAGTCGGTGCAGCGGGGCGCCGGCGGGATGATCGGCGACGATGCGCACGCCGGCGCGCACGATGGTGGGCTTGCGCTCCGGCGGGGCGCCGGCGAGGGCGTCGACGAGATCACGGGCGAAGGCGCCGACGTGGCGCTCGTAGGCGTCCGGCGGCAGCGTGCGCATGGCCTCGCCGATGCGCACGATCTGGTCTTCGGTGGCGGCGAGTTCCTCGGCGGCGTCGGCGCCGGCGCTGGCGGGCTGGCCAGCGTCGAGCACGGCGCTGAACCACTGCAGGTAGACGTTCGAGCTGTCGCGCTCCTGCCCGCGGGCGACGAGATCGGCGTAGCGCTGCGAGGCCGCCTCGAAGGCGGCGAACGCCTGCTTGCGGGCGTCGTTGAACTCGGCGAAGCTGTCCTGGCGCTGCGACTGCTTGAAGCGCACGCGGTCGTAGCTGAGCGCGGCCTTGAGCACGGCGTGACGCCAGGAATCGGGCTCGACATCCAGGGCCCGATCGGCAAGCTCCATCGCAAGCTCGTAGCCTTCTTCGACGAGGTCGGCGATCTCGGCCTGGGAGCGCATCATGCCGTACTGGCGCTGGGCCTGGCGGCTGCGCCAGTCGCCCCCGAGGCCGGACCGCATCGCCTCGGCGAGGGCCGCGGCGGTGCGTCCCGGCATATGGTCGAGCGGGCCGAAGACGCGCGAGATCTCGGTGCGGTCGTAGACCTCCGTGCTGGCGTGGCAGGCCTTGAAGGCGGAGGCGACGCTGGGCAGTTCGCGCCCGCGCACGCCCATGTCTTCGAGGATCACGAGCAGACGCTCGAGCCGATCGAGATTGCGGTGCTGGCGGCCGCGCGTCAGCGGCGCCGAGGGCAGGCGCTGCGGGCCGTAGTAGAAGAAGTAGTTCATCTCATCCTCGGGGCGGGCCCGCGGGTTCAGCCGGCCCTCCCAGAGGCGGAGGAACTCGTCGGCCAGATCGACACCGGCGTCCGGGTAGCGGCGCACGGCCGCGGCGAGGGTGTCCAGCGCCATGTCGGTCTCGTCGGCGATGGTGGCGATGGCCATGGCAGCGCGGTAGCCGCGGATGGCGACGCTGGGCTCGAGGGCTTCCAGCCAGCGCTCATCGGGCGCAGCCCGCAGCAGCAGCAGCGTCTCGGGAGCGACGCCGCGGACGGCGCCCTTTTCCTGGACCGCCGCGTCGACCTCGTCGGCCAGCGCCGTGGTGAGCATGCGCAGCGGCACGCGCAGGGTGGCGAGATCAAGCTCCTGCTTGGTCAGCAGCGTCTCGACGGCCGCCTTCATGGTGGCGATGCTCTGGGCCCGGCGCTCGGCGTCCACCGAGCGGTTGCGGATGGTCATGGCGTTGAGCGTGACGATCTCAAGGGCCGCCGGCGACGCGCGCGTGATCTTCGCGCACGGGCGCTATCACGAGGATCTGGCCGCCAGCGGGCGACTCGGACGCGCCGGCGACGACCACCTCCAGCGCGGCTGGGCGCTGCTCGGGCGCGTCGCCCTCATGGATGACGCCGAGACGCCCCTGCGCACCGAAGCGATGCGCCGCGCCATCGACCTGCTGCCGAGCATCGCCCCGGCGCCCGCCGCCGCCTGGCTGAGCACCGTCTTCGACGATCCCGCCCTCGGCCCGGCGGCCCTTGAGATCGTCACGCTCAACGCCATGACCATCCGCAACCGCTCGGTGGACGCCGAGCGCCGGGCCCAGAGCATCGCCACCATGAAGGCGGCCGTCGAGACGCTGCTGACCAAGCAGGAG
>JBICIE010000265.1:0-4863 GCA_043101635.1 Phycisphaerales bacterium JB039
GCGCTGATCCTCGTGCCGCTCACCGCGCTGCTCATCTGGCACGACACCATCGTCTGGACCGAGATGCAGGCCGGCGGCTGGCTGGTCGATCGCCTCGGCCTGCGCGGCGCCGGCGTCGCACTGACCGGCGCCGAGATCGCCGGCGCCGCGGCACTGTTCCTCCTCCTGCCCGCCCTGATGCGCCGCGTCTGGGAGACCGTCCCGCTCGGCCCCGGCAAACTGCGCGACGACCTGCTCGACATGTGCGCCCGCAACCGCGTGCGCATCCGCGAGATCCTCGTCTGGCGCACCGACGGCATGATGGCCAACGCCGCGGTGATGGGCCTGGCCCGCCCGCTGCGCTACATCCTGATCACCGACGGCCTGCTGGAGCGCCTGCCCCGCGAGCAGGTCGACGCCGTCATGGCCCACGAGATCGCCCACATCCGCCGGTGCCACCTCCCGTGGCTGGCGGTGGCCGTCATAGGCGCCCTGCTGGCCATCGCCCTGGCCCTCCGCCCGCTCGACCCCGCCCTGGCCCGCCTCGGCGGCGCCGGCGAGGCCATCGAGGGCGCCCTGCTCCTGCTCGGCGCCGGCCTCGTCTTCGGCCTGGTCAGCCGACGGTTCGAGTGGCAGGCCGACGCCTTCGCCGCGGCAGACCGCTCCATCGCCGAGACCGCCCCCGACGGGCCCGCCACCGTCACGCCCGCGGCGGTCCACGCCATGTCCGGGGCCCTCCTGGCGGTGGCGGTCCTGAATCACGTGGCCCCGGCGCGGTTCAGCTTCCGCCACGGCTCGATCCGTTCCCGCCGGCGCCGCCTGGGGCGGCTGGTCGGCCGGCGAGTGGACCGCCTGGGGATTGACCGACAGGTGCGCATCATTAAGATGCTGTCAATGCTCGGCTTAGCGATTGCGGTGGCCGGCTGGATTCTGGTCTCGTAGGGCCGAAAGTCGCCGCCGGCGTCGAACCGCTCATCGCATTTGCGAGAATTACCTTGTGAGCGGGTCGCGATTCTGGTATCGTGCCCCGTGGTGGTGGTACCTGAACGCGGGGCGGCGTGCGCCCCGCGAGGAGTCGGTGTATGTTAGTGATCACCCGTCGCGAGGGCGAAGAAGTGGTGATCGGGGATCCGGCCAACCCGATCGGGGTTGTCCGTATTGCGTCGATCAAGGGCGATCGCGTGCGCGTGGCCTTCGAGTTCCCGCGCGACATCGATGTCCACCGGCGCGAGGTTGCCGATCAGATCACCTCGACCCCCGCCGCCGCCACCCCGGCCACGACGTAAGGCGCGCTTCGCGTCCACGCGGCGCCCGTCCTCACCCCGCGTCCCGTAACGCCGCGCCGCCCCTGCCCAGCTTCGCCGCAAGCTCCGCGTTCGTCCGCACCCCGTACCGCTCGCGGATGCGCCGCACGTGCCCGTACACAAGCTGATAGTTCACCCCCATCTCGCGCGCAATGTCACACGTGCGCTGCTGCGCCAGCATCCTCTCCAGCACCTGCCGGTATCGCGCTCCATGCGCCCGCGGCCGCGCAACGTACGGCCGCTTCCGGCGCGCCTGCGCCTCCGGCGCACTGCGCGCAACATCGCTCCCGCACAGCACGCCTCCTGAGATCAAGCTCACGAACTCCCGCCATCCCGCCGCGCCCGTCAGCGTCAGCCGGCGCAGCTTCCAGCAGTGCGCGCACGCAAACGGCGCCCACCCCTGCGCGCGCTTCCGCCCAATCCCAAGCTCTGCAAGCTCATCCCACAGCCCCAGCGCATCGGGAATCGTCCAGACCGGCATCGGCAAGTGCACCACGTTGCACCGCCGCCCGCACGCCGTGTGCAGATAGCGCTTCCCACCGCGAACCACGATCGAGCGCCCCGACCTCGGCAGCGCCCCCTCCGCCGCCTCGCCAAGCTCTACCGCCTCTGCGCTGCGCGCCGCAGTCCAGTCCGAGATGAACGCCGCCGCCCGCACACCCTCCGGAATCTCCTGCACACGCCCCGGGCAGATCCACTGCCACCCTCGGAACCTGCTCGTCGCAAACGCCCCGTTCGGCGCCTCCATGCGCCCCGCCCTCTCCACGATGCACCCGTACCCATCCGGAATCGACTGCGCAACATCCTGCCACAGCGTTCCCCAGATCACATCCGGCGGATTCCCCTGCGCCGAAGCCGGATCCAGCGTCCGGTGCGTCCACACAAACGCCACCGGCTTCCCGCGCTTTCCCGCCGCCCGCGCCGGGCAGTAGTCCACCCGCAGCACGCCCGCTTTGATCCAGTGGTAGATCGTCCCCTCCGACCGCCCCAGCCTCGCCGCGGCAACCCGCCAGTCCACCCCCGGCCACGGGATCCGCACCGGCCCGCACAACTCCAGCACCGATTCCGACGAGATCAGCACCCCATGTGGCGCCCCGCGCGCTGCCGCGTCCGCATCCGAAAGATGCGTCGCCCACGCGATGCGCGTGTCGTTCGCCCGGATCGCCAGCCGCCACGGGCTCATCGTGCGCCCCTGCGCCCGCGCGGCGAGCCGCGCCCGCCGCGCCGCCTCCCGCGGATCGCGCCGCATCTGCTCCATCACCCGCCCCATCGCCTCCGTCAACGCCGCGTCAAGCTCGTTCATACCCCCAGTCAAGCCCCCAGGCGCCGGCTTTCAAGCCGGCGCCCGCGCCTCTCCAAAACTCAGCGCGCAAACCCGTCCCAGTTCGACCAAACTCCACAAACGCGCGCGCGCACGCTCCTGCCTCTCCCGCGCCCTCGCGGGAGAGGTGTCGAGCGCAGCGAGCCGGTGAGGGCTACCCCTCCTACCCGACCTCTCTCTCCTTCCTGCCTCCATCTTCTTCTCCCGCGCCTCGTTCCACCGTGAACCAGCGAGCCAGATGCTCTCATTCTCCAGGGCCCTCAGGTACGCAGGTTTCCAGCCCGCGTTCGGCCGCAGGCCGAAGCGAATCCACCCAACCCCCGCGCGCCGGCGCAGCCCGCGAAGCGGGCGACCGGTTCTTAGCCCCGGGCGCCGCGAGCGCAGCGAGCAAAGCCCGGGGTCAGCGCGCCTCCCTCGCGCGCAGAGCCCTCGAAGAGGGCGAAGGCGGCGCACGGCGCGCAGCGCACCGGCGCAGCGACAAACGCATTCGCCCCCGAGTGCGGCGCCCTTAGCTCCCCAGGGGCGCGGGCTTCCAGCCCGCCTTCGGCCGCAGGCCGAAGCGCTGCTCCTGAGCCCGAAGGGCTCGCCGTTCATAGCCGGGGGTCGAGCGAGCCCGCGGCGAGCGACAACCCCCGGAAGAAGAGCGTCGTATTCATGCGACCCTGAAAGGGGTCGCCGTTGCGCCCATCAATGTTGCAGGTAACGCAACGGGGACCCCCGTCGGGGTCCATTCATTCGCGCGCGCCGGATTCCGGGGGCGGCGTCCGCAGGGCGGACTTGCCCCCGGCTATGAACGGTCGGCCCTTCGGGCCGCAGCAGGCTGCCTGCAAATCCAGACTATCAGAACCGCGAGCAGGATCAGGAAGGTAGAGACGCCAACAAAGGCCGCTACTACCGTCCTTGGATCAGGCGTCGTGAACATCGTGGTTGGTTGCAAGTCCGAAAGATCGGCGCCGAACGCTGCAATCGCGATCTCACACTCTGCCTGAGACAAGCCCTCTCGCACGGCGCCGGTTTGTGTGTCCACCACGAAGAAGCCGACTGACGTGTAACTAACGGAACTCACAACCTCGCCGAAGATGAACCGGTCGTAGACTGAGAGCCTCTCCACCCGCCGCCGAGCAGTGGACGTTGACCCGACCACAACGCAGCCCGACTGATCAACTATGGCGATTTCGCTGCTGTTCGGCGAGAAGAGCCGGTACCCACTGATCAGTTGCTTGTCCGATTCGCCACACCCGACGATGAACTGCACGAACGTATAGAAGACGACGGCAACCAAACAGAGTCGACCGTCGGCGAGCAGCAGCGTGCGGCGCCAGCGTTTCATCGGGCGGCTCCGCACTCGGGGCAGGGGCCGGCGAGGCCGGAGCGGTCGTAGCCACACTTGGCGCATGCAGTCGGACTTCTAAAGAGTCCGCGAGTACAAAGGTAGATCTCAACTGCGCCGAGTATCCAGACCACGACCAGGCCCATTGCGACGAGGGCAACCAGCCAAACTTCACCTCCGGTAAGGGCGCCGCCGGTTCCTGCCCCGGGCGGCTTTGTGCGCAGGAGCCTCGGTCCCAGGAGGGCGAAGCAACCTCCCGCAACGACCGTCATGACGACCGTCCACACGACCCACAACGCGACCATCACGCGTGCCATCGGCATCTCCGGGTCGGGCGCCAGCGCTGCATCGGGCGGAGTCTGTGCGCCATGAGGGAGGTCTCCGGCGCCGGCTGATGCGTCAACTCGGGCTCGTGGAGGGGGGGCTGATCAGCCGCGGCGTCAGATTCTACGCCGCTGCGCGGCGATCTTCGGATCGGGCGGCTGGGCCAGGGCGGCCGCTTGCCCTCATGCATGGCGCAGCCGCGCAGCGGCGACAAGGCTGTAGCGACGGGTGGAGCGAGCCGCGCATGCGGCGAGCGCAACCCGTCGTTGCGGTCCTCCCTTTGGAAGCCGCCCCGGCGGGGCGGAGGAGGCGCACTCGCGCAGGCGCTGCGCGCAGCCGATGTCGCGCTCCAGTCGTCGGCTCCCCGATGCCCGATCCCTCCGCCCCGCCGGGGCGGGCGCGCGAGGGGGGACGCCTTCGACGGGTTGCGCTCGGCGCCCGGCAAGGCCGGGCCGCCTCGCTCCACCCGTCGCTCCCGCCTTGTCGCCGCGGCGCGGCGGCGCCATGCATGAGGGCAAGCGGCCGCCCGGGCCCAGCCGCCCGATCCGAAGATCGCCGCGCAGCGGCGTAGAATCTGACGCCGCGGCTGATCAGCCCCCCCTCCA
>JBICIE010000266.1:0-21408 GCA_043101635.1 Phycisphaerales bacterium JB039
TGCCGCGTCGATCTCGATGGCGATGGCGCGCTGACCCTCTTCGACTTCCTCACCTTCTTCAACCTCTTCGCCGCCGGCGACCTCGCCGCCGATTTCGATGGCGATGGCGAACTGACGCTGTTCGACTTCCTGGCGTTTCAGGATGAGTTCGCGGCGGGGTGCGGCTAGGAAATGGCAAATGGCAAAGCGGCAAATGGCAAATCAAAAGTGGCAAAGGGCAAAGCGGCAAATGGCAAAGTAGAACAGCGCGGAAACGGCCACGGCGCCTTCCCCTTTGCCATTTGTCCCTTTGCCATTTGCTATTTGCCGCTCGCCGCGGCGGCGGGCTGCGCGGCCGGCAGCGCGCCGGGGAGTTCGACGGTCATCGTGGTGCCCTGCTGCCAGACGGAGCGCACGCGGATGGCGCCGCCGAGGGTGCGCACGGCGTGCTTGACGATGGCCAGGCCCAGGCCCGTGCCGCGGGTCTCGGTGGGGCCGGTGCGGGCCTCATCGACCTGGTAGAAGCGCTCGAAGATGCGCTGCTGCTGGTTCAGCGGGATGCCGACGCCCGAGTCGATGACATCGAAGCGCACGCCGAAGGCGGCCGGGGCGTTGTCGCGCTGGATGGTCGCGGGGGCGGCGACCACACGCACAGCGCCGCCGGGCTTGCTGAACTTGATGGCGTTCTCGATGAGGTTGCGCAGGATGAGGATGAGCAGGTTGCGGTCGGTGCGCATGCGCTCCAGCTTCTCGTCAACCTCGAAGCTGAGCGTGACCCCGCGCTTGGCGCAGAGTTCTTCGAAGGCGGGCTCGAGGATGCGCACGATCTCGGAGGCGGGGGCCGGGCCGAGGCGGGCGGCGCCCTCCATGGCTTCGAGTCGTGACAGGTCGAGCAGGTCGCGGATGAGATCTTCCAGGCGCTCGACGTGGTTGGCGATCATGTCCAGCAGGCGGGCCCGCATGGCGGGATCGTCATCGGCGCCGGCGTGCAGGGTGTCGACGGCAGCGCGGACGGCGGCGACGGGCGTGCGCAGCTCATGAGAGGCGTTGGCGACGAAGTCGGTGCGCACGTGCACCGCGCTGGTGAGGTCGGTGATGTCGCGCAGCGTGAGCATGGCGCCGCCATCGGGCCGCGCGATGGCGGAGACCTCCAGCGTGCGCGCCCCCGAGGAGCCCTGCACCGAGAGGCGGCTGCGCCCGCCGGCGCCCTTGACAGCGCGGGCGTGCATCTCCAGCAGTTCGGGCTGGGTGAACAGCTCATCGATGGGCCGCCCGGCGGTGGCGCCGGCGCGGGCGCCGATCAGGCGCCGCAGCGGCTCGTTGGCCCATCGCACGATGCCAGCGCGATCGGTGACGACGATGGGATCATCGAGCGTGTCGAGCAGGCGCTGGCGGTCGTCGCGCTCGGCGACGGCGGCTTCGGCTTGGCGCCGGGTGGCGGCGGCGCGCCCGGCGAGCGCGGCAGCGTCCGCCTCGGGTGGCGCGCCGAGTTCGGCGCGCAGCGGGGCGAGATCGGCGTCGAGCCGGGCCCGCCCGGCGCTGGCGGCGGCGCGCCGGGCCAGCAGCGCGCAGATGGCGCCCAGGAGCAGCACGACGCCGATGGCGGGCGCGGCGGGCGTGAAGGCGAGGATCGCGCTGATGACCGCCGCGCCGGCGGCGCCGGCCAGCAGCAAGGGCTCGCGCGAACCGGGGTGTGTCGCGGAAGTGGGCATGGACAACGCGGAGTTTAGTCCGCGACGCCGGAGGGCTCGTTGGCCTGGGAAGCCCGGTAGCCGACACCTCGAACGGTCTGGATGAGCGCCGCGGCGGGGCCCAGCTTCCGTCGCAGCGCCGTGATGTGCACATCGATGGTGCGCTCGGTGACCAGCACGCCGGGGCCCATGGCCCGGGTCATCAGCTCGGCGCGGGAGAGCACCCGCCCGCCGGCCATGATCAGGGAGGCCAGCAGGCGGAACTCGGTGAGCGTGAGCTGGACCAGCTCGCCGGCGACGCGGACCTGGTGGGTGGAGGTGTCGATCTCGATCGGGCCGAGACTGAGCAGTTCGGGCGCCCCGGCCTCCGAGGCGCGCCGGAGGACCGCCTGGACGCGGGCCAGGAGGACCTTCATGGAGAAGGGCTTGGTGATGTAGTCGTCGGCGCCGGTGGCCAGGCCGGAGACCTGGTCGGCCTCATCGGCCTTGGCCGTCAGCATGATGATCGGGAGGGAGGCGGTGGCGGGCTCGGAGCGGAGCCTGCGGGCGACCTCGTCCCCGGACAAATGCGGGAGCATCAGGTCGAGAATGAGAAGATTCGGGCGCAGTGAGCGGGCCTTGGCGAGGCCGGTGCGCCCGTCGAGGGCGCTGGAGACCTGGTATCCGGCGGAGCGGAGGTTGATCTCCAGGAGCTCGACCAGGTCCCGGTGATCTTCGACGACGAGGATGTGCTTGATTGCACTCATGTCGTTCTGCCGCAACGACTTGCGCTGTGGATAACTCTTGAGCCGACGCCCGCGGCGCAAGTCGACCCGCCCGGACTTGGGATTATGGCGAGGGGGGCGCGCCTCGGCCAGAGGCGCCGGCAACTTCACTGATTCTTGTTGGGTGGCGGGAAAACTGTCGCCTGAGTGGCCAGAGGGCCGAAAAAACGGCGGGACCGGAGTTGGCGGTCGCTAAGTACGGGCGTATAGTGGGTACTCATTTCGCTGGGTGTGTTTCAGTCAGGTCAACCCAGAAATTCTCAGGTCATCACGGGCCACGGATCCGAGAGAAGTCGGGTTCAGCGAGAAAACAGGAATCGAACAACGTGTGGGCCTCGGGTTTTCGGCGGAGCTGAGCCGCGGGCGCCACGGGCAATCGAAGTCAACCAACCGGATCAGGTGAACTGAACAGCAACGGTCCAATGACGCGCCAGGGAAGGATCGCGGACTGCGGACAAGGGAACAAAAGCAGCGCCAACCACGGCGCACGTTCCAAACCAAGGAGTCTCCGAAAATGAGTAGAACGAAGACCATTGCCGTGATCGCTGGCGCGACACTCGGGCTGGGCCACGCGGCCCTCGCGCAGTCGGATGTCGATCAGAGCCGGGCCTATCAGGCCGAGGTGATGCGGGATACCGACGCCCGCTCCAGCTATGCCCAGGGCGACCTGGCGCCGTCGTTCTGGGGCCAGCTCCAGATCCGTTACACCGCCAACATCCGCAGCGAGGAGCCGGCGGGCGAGGAGAGCTTCACGCACGGCTTCAGCAACCGTCGCACCAAGCTCGGCGCCAAGGGCGGCAATGACGAGTGGTCGTACCGGGTCAACGGCGCCTTCGGCCGTGGTGACGGCATCTTCGAGCTGGAAGACGCCTACGTCGATTACATGCTCAACGACAGTTGGGAGCTGCGCTTCGGTCAGTTCAAGCTGCCGCTGTTCTACGAAGAGTCGATCAGCAGCAGCAAGCAGCTCGCGGCCGATCGCTCGCTGGCCAACGAGTACGCCAACCAGGGCCGTTCGCAGGGCGTGATGGGCACGTGGGACAACGGCGACAACTTCCGCGGGCAGATCGCCTTCTCCGATGGCGCCCAGACGGCCAACACCGACTTCGACTCCGGCATGGAGTCTGACTACGCCTTCACCGGCCGCATCGACTGGAAGGATGGCGACTGGGCCGACCTGGAGGACTTCACCAGCGAGGCCAACGGCAACCAGGCCATTCGCGTCGGCGGCTTCGGCCACTGGCAGGATGGCGGCTCGACCGGCGCCTCGGGCGGCTCCACCTCCGACACGCAGGTGCTCGTGCTCGGCGTTGACGCCCAGTGGGAGAGCAACGGCTGGAACGCCTTCGGCTCGGTGGCGTGGATCAGCACCGATGACTCGGCTGCCGACGAGAAGACCGACGACCTCTCCTTCGTCCTGCAGGGCGGCTGGCGCTTCGACGAGACGGGCGAAGTCTTCGTCCGCGGCTCGTACGTCGCGCTGGATGACCGCCCCGGCGACCCGGACGATCCGATCGAGATCCTGATCGGCTACAACCGCTACCTCGACGGCCACAACGCCAAGTTCACCATGGACGTCGGGTACTTCCCGTTTGAGAACGCCGGCGGCCCGGTCAACCGGGACACCAGCACCGGCATCCTGCCGGACACCGACAGCGGCCAGATCGCGGTTCGCGCCCAGCTCCAGGTTCTGTTCTGATCGCCTGACGGGTTGAAAGCAACGCTCAAAGCCGGTCCCTCCGGGGCCGGCTTTTTTTGTGCCACCGGAAAATCGGATCAGTCACTCCGCATAGAATGCGCCCGCGGCTCGTTCGGGGGTGGAAGGACAGACCGATGCGTGCGGGCGGCATGGGCGCTCTTGCGGCTGCGGTGACGGCGAGCGGGGTGATCGCGGCAGAGCCGGCGTCGAGCGAGCGGCGGGCCATGGAAGCGGAACTGCTGCGCGGCGCGGCCAGCCAGGCGGCCCAGGCGGTCGCCGGGCCGACGCTTTTCGGCCACATGCAGGTGCGGTACACCGCCAACCTGCGGGACGCGCCGCCGCCGGGGGAGGAGGACTTCACGCAGGGGTTCTCGATGCGGGCGGTGCGCCTCGGGGCCAGGGGTGGATCCGGCGACCTGTCGTACTTCGTCCTCGGGGACGTCGGCAAGGCGACGGGCGTGGTCATCCTGCTGGACGCCTACGCGGACTGGCGTCTGAGCGAAGCGTGGAGCCTGCGTGCCGGGCAGTTCAAGCTGCCGCTGGTGTACGAGGAGAACGTGAGCGACACCAAGCAGCTCGCGGCGGACCGGTCGCTGGCGACGCAGACGTTCAACCAGGACCGCTCGCAGGGGCTCCAGGCGACGTACGACAACGGCGACGACTTCCGCGGGCGGCTCGCCTTTTCGAGCGGCATCGCGACCAAGAACACGGACTTCGACTCACCGGTGAAGGCCGACTACGCCTTCAGCGGACGGGTGGACTGGAAGCCGAGCGGCCCGTGGAGCGCCCTGGACGACTTCACCAGCGAGAAGGATGGGGCGCAGGCGCTGCGCTTCGGCCTCTTCGGCCACTGGCAGGATGGGGGCTCGACGGGCACGACCGCCGACACCGCGCTGGGGGCGGCCGGGGCGGATGTGCAGTGGGAGCGGGCCGGGTGGAACGCCTTCGGCGCGGTCACCTGGGCGCACACGGAGCCGGAGACCGGGCCAAGCGCCGATGACCTGTTCCTGACCGGGCACGCCGGGTATCGCATCAACGCGGGCAACGAGGTCTTCGCGCGCGTGTCGGCGTCGATCGCCGACGATCGCAGCGGACTGGATCCGGAGGACATCCCCGAGATTCTGGTGGGGTACAACCACTATTTCGACGGCCAGAGCGCCAAGCTGACGCTCGACGCCGGCCTGTTTACGGCGCCGACGACCGAGACGCTGCGCCCGTCGGACACCGAGGTCGGCATTCTGCCTGATGAGGGCGATCCGCAGTTCGTCTTCCGGGCCCAGTTCCAGGTGGTGTTCTGAGCGGCCGGGCCGGGGCCGGGCGGCCGGAGGCCAAGCGCGCCGAGTCTGTAGCCGCGGCGGGAGAATGGCCGAATGATGTCCAGTCCGGCGATCCGCCGGCACAGGTGGGCGTACCACCGGACCGGAGCGTCGCATGGGCCGCAGGCTGAGAGTCGCGCTGTTCTCGCTGGCACTGGCGCCGTGTGCGCCGGGGCAGGTCGATGATGGCGCTTCGCTGGCTTACAAGGCCGAGATGATGGCCGACAGCCGGGCCCGGGCCCAGCAGCAGGGCCCCGGCGGGCCGACGCTGTTCGGCGGCATCCAGTTGTGGTACGTCGCCAACCTCCGCAGCGAGGCCCCGGCCGACGAGGAGGATTTCACCAGCGGCTTCGTGATGCGAAGGGTGAAGCTGGGCGCGGAGAACCGGGGCGGGCCGATCCAGTACCGGGTCAACGCCGTGTTCAGCCGCGGCAATGAGTTCACCTTTCTGGAAGACGCCTGGGTCGGCCTGGACCCGGGCGCCGACTTCCTCATCCGGGCGGGGCAGTTCAAGCTGCCGCTGCTGTGGGAGGAAACCACCCAGTGGCATGACCAGTTGGCGGCGGAGCGGTCGTACACCAACGAGTTCTTCAGCCAGGGGTATTCGCAGGGCATCGACTTCGGGTGGGCGCCGCCGGGCGACTTCCAGACCCACCTTTCGATCTCCGATGGCATTCGGACGGCGAACACCGACTTCGACTCGATGAACGAGGCGGACTTTGCGGCTACGGCCCGCCTGGACTGGCTGCCCGAGGGCCGGTGGGACACCGTCCGCGACTTCACCAGCGAGTTCGGCGGGCCCGGCGCCCTGCGCCTCGGCATCGCGGGTCACTTCCAGACGGCCGGGCGGACCGGCGGCAACGCGGACAACACGGACATCTGGTTCGCCACGGGCGATGCGCAGTGGGAGCGCAACGGGTGGAGCGTGTACGGGGCCGCCACCATCCAGTACATCCGGTTCAAGGATCTGGATGGCCAGGTGATCGATATCGGCCTGGTCGGCCAGGCGGGCTACCGCTACAACGAGCGCAACGAGGTCTTCGGGCGGGTGGACACGGTGCTGGCCGGGGACCGGCCGGCGGAGACCGATGACGACCAGTTGGTGTTCACGGTCGGGTACAACCACTACTTCGACGGCGCCCGGGCCAAGTTCACGACCGACTTCTCGTACTTCACCGCCGAGACGCTGAACACGCCATTTCCGGCCGACTCGGGGCAGGGCTTCCTGCGGGACAACGGCTCGCCGCAGCTCGTGCTGCGAATTGCGGTGCAACTGGTGTTCTGAGCCGTGAAAAAGGCCGCCTCGCGGCGGCCTGAAGCAGGGGATAAAGGATTCGAACCTTTACTAACTGATCCAGAGTCAGTCGTGCTACCGTTACACCAATCCCCTGTGTGGACCGGAGTGTACGACAGTCGGCCCGCGGAGGGCAAATCCTCATCCGGCATTGATCGGGCGCCCGGGCTGGGGCAGGCCAGGACCGGGGGCCCCGACGCCTTTCAAGGCGCCCGGCGGCCCGGGGCGGGGGCGGCGGATCGGTGTGAACCCGGGCGGGGCGGCGGCCCCGTCAGGCGGCCCGCTCGACCGACTCGATGGCGCGCATCACATCCCGGCAGATCGGGAAGAGGCGATCGAGGCGCGTGAGCTTGAACAGGTACTCGACGTTGGGGTCGGCGTTGACCAGCGCGATGCGTCCGCCGCCGTGCTGAAGCTTGGTCATGAGTTCGACGAGCACGCCGATGCAGCCGGAGTCCATGTACTGGACGTTCTGGAGGTCGAGCACGATGTGGCGGAGGACGACGGTCTGATCGTCGGGCTCGTCGCGCCGGCGCCGGCGGGGCGGCGGGGCGTCGTGCGGCATCTGGTCGGCGATGTCGTGGACCAGTTGGACCGCGTCGGGCCCGGACAGGGTGTTCACGGTGATGGTGACGACGAGGGTGGCGCCGAGATGGTCATAGGTGGCGAGCCGGTGCATCGGGCGCATGGCTCCGGCGCGTTCGGGGAGGTCGCTGCCGTGGTCGGTGCTGCGCATGGGTGCTCCTCAGGACTGCCAGCGTGGTGTCGGAGCCGGCCACTCCCCACTGGGGCGCAGCGGGCGGGCCCGCCGGCGCGTGGGATCGCCGGAGGCGTCGGAGGCGGGCTGCTCGTCGGGCGGGGTGTCGCCGTGGAGCCGCTTCTGCCGGGCCTGATCGATGGATCGATCGAGCTTCCCGAGGATTTCTTTGACCTGATTGAACGTGCGCTCAGATGTGCCCATGTGCTTTTGACCTCCGACGGGGCAGCATCGGCCGATTCGATCCGCCGCTTGGGGGGACGGCCCGAGATGTTCCCCGATATCGGGAGAACGGGCCGCCTGTACCGTCTGGCGAAAGTCCCGCGGGCCGGGTAGTCTGTCCGCCATGGCCGGCAGGGCACGTCCGCAGTGGTTCTTTGCCGCGGCGATCATCGCGGCGCGGGTGGCCTGCGCCGGTGACGGCGCGGTCTGGCGGCTCAAGGTCGCCGGCGACCTGGACAGCCGCCAGCTTGCCGCAGCCTTCACCGAGGCCGTGGCCGAGGCGGATCGGGACCGGGCGAGGCTGATCGTCGTCGAGATCGACGCCGACCGGAGCCGGCTGGATCTGGTGTGGATGATGGGGCGGTCGCTGCGGGCCGCGGAGACGCCGGTGGCGGTGTGGCTGCGGGATCTGGACCGGGATGGCGGGGTGGGTCTCGGAGCGGCGCTGCTGGGGGCGATGGCGAGCGCCTGCGTGATCGAGCCGGCGGCGGTGGTGCGCTTCGGCCCCGGCGACGACCTGCGCGACCTGCTGCCGGAGGACTTCGACGCCGAGCGGACGGAGCGCGAGCTTCGCGGCGCCCTGTGGGTCGCGCTGGGCGAGCGGGGGGCCGACCGGCGACTGGCCGAGGCGCTGGTGGCGCCGCGTCAGGACGCGTGGGCCATCTCGACACCGGAAGGGGGCCGGACGCTGGCGGTGGGGGGTGACCGGCCGGCCCAGGGGGACCGGATCGTGGAGCTGCGCCCGACGGGCGAGCTGCGGGTGCGGATCGACGCCGAGACGGCCCTTGGCCTGGGGCTGGCGACGCAGACCGCCCGGACCATCGGCGCGCTGCTGCGTCAGCAAGAGGCGCCGGTGGTGGCGCGCCGGCAGCGGGTGCTCGAGAGCGAGCTGGAGGAGGCTGAGCGCCGGGTTCACGATGAGGTGCGCCGGATCGACGAGGCGATCGAGCAGATCGAGCGGACGCTGCGGGTGCGCGTGGACAGCTCGCTGCGCGGGCCCGCGGCGGTGCGACCCTACCATGAGGCGGGCCGCCGGGCGGCAGCGCTGGTGGCCGAATCGCTCGGCGCGCTGGAGGAAATCGAAGCCAGCCTGCGGCGCTTCCCGGAGATTCTGCGCCGGCGCGGGCCGGGGCAGGCGGAACTCGGCGACGAGACGGCGGCCCAGCACGCATCGGCGTGGCGGCGCGCCCTGGAGAGCCGGCGGCGCGATCTGGAGGAGGCCAGAGCCCAGGCCCAGGACTATCAGCGGCGGACACGATGAGCACTGACCTGACAACGGCAACGATGGCCGAATCGACCCCGCTCTCCCCGGCGGAGGCGGAGGCGGCCCGTCGCCTGTTCTGGCAGAACTTCATGCGCCAGGTGCTGACGGCGCTGAGCGTGGAGACGATGCGCCGGGCGGAGCGGCAGCGTGGGCTGTACTACCCCGCCGACGAGGATCTGCCGGCGAAGCCGGAGGGCGCGCCGGCGATCCCGGAGCGCGGCAACCTGTTCGATGGGCGGCTGGCGGTGCTCACGCACGCCGGTGAGCGCATCGCGATCGGAGAGGTCTCGCCGGTGCTGGCGTGCGGGCTGAGCGATCCCGGCCGCCGGGCCCTGTCAATGGCGGTCGAGTGCTCGATCTTCCAGATCCGCACGCCGACGGGCGAGGTGTTCACGCTGCCCCTGGAGCAGATTCGCGGGTTCCATGCGCTCTCGCCGGAGCTGCTGGCGCATCTGGAGGCGGTGGCCCGGGAGCATGAGGAGCCCTCGGTCCAGGAGGAGGAGTTGCCGTTCGGCTTCGCCGCCTTCACCTCGCTTGCGCAGCAGCGCGGGGGCGAGGCCGGGGGCTGACGGCCGGCCCGGGCGCCGGGGGCCTTCGCTACCATTGATCGCGGGAGGGGCGCGGGAGAAGCCGATGCGGACACTGGTCGCCATTCCGGTGTACAACGAGGAGCGGTACGTCCTGCCGGTGCTGGAGCGGGTGCTTCGGCACGCGGGCAGCGTGCTGGTCATCGATGACGGCTCGACCGACGCGACGCCGACGCTGCTGGCCCGCACGCAGGTGGAAGTGATCCGCCACGCCCAGAACCGGGGATACGGACGCAGCCTGCAGGACGCCTTCCGCTGGGCCGCGGTCGACGGGTTCGACTGGGTCATCACCATGGACTGCGATGAGCAGCACGAGCCGGACGCGATCCCGCAGTTCCTGGAGCGTGCCGAGGCGGACGATCTGGATGTGGTCAGCGGCTCGCGCTATCTGGGCGAGCATCCCGAGAACGACCAGCCGCCGCCCGACCGGCGCAAGATCAACGCCGAGATCACCAACGAGCTGAACCGGCGCCTGGGGCTGAGCCTGACCGACGCGTTCTGCGGGTTCAAGGCGTACCGGGTCGCGGCGCTGGGGCGGCTGTCGCTGAACGTCGACGGGTACGAGTTTCCCATGCAGTTCTGGGTGCAGGCAGTGGCGCACGGGCTGCGGATCGGGGAGATCCCGGTGCGCCTGATCTACAACGATCTGAACCGGTCGTTCGGCGGGCCGCTGGACGATCCGGCCCACCGGATCGCGCACTACCGCCAGGCGCTGCACTGCGAACTGGAGAAGTGCGCTCACCTGCTGCCGGCGGGGGCGCTGGCGGATGTGTCGACGGGGTGTCGATGACGCAGGCGGCGGACGCAGCGAGCGAACGCATCTCGGGCCAGGCAGACCAATCGATAACGCTGCTGCCGGCGCCGGCCGAATGGCGCCTGCGCGAGGGCGCAGGCTCGTTGCGAGCGCAGAAGTTCCGCGAGCAGCTTGGGCTGCCTGACGGCCCGGCTGTGATGAGCGGGCATCAGGCCGGCTTCTGGCACTGCGGCATTCTTGCGAAGTGGTTTGCAGCGCAGGCGGTGGCGCAGCGGGACGGAGCGTGCGCCGCGTGGCTGGTGGTCGATACCGATGACAACGAGCCGACGGTGACGCCGTATCCGGCGTTGCGGCTGGGCGACGGGCGGCTTGAGTCTCGTCCGTGGCAGGCGGCGCCGGGGGCGCACGTGCGGGCCGGCACGCCGGCGGGTTCGCGGGCGCCGATCGATCCGGCGCCGGCGCCGGAGTCGGGGCGGTCGGTGGAAGTGCCGAGCCTTGTGCAGCGCGGCTTGCAGCGCATGGCGGGTGCGCTGCGCGCGCAGATGGGGGCGGCGTCGCTGGCGGCGCAGTACGCGCATGCCGCGGCCGATGTGATCGGCGAGGCCACCGGCGCCGAAGCGCCGGCGCTCGTGTTTGCCAGCGCGCGTGCGGGCACGGATCTGTTCAGCGACCTGGTCGGGCGCATGCGCGATGATCCCGGCGCGTGCGGGCGGGCGTACAACGAGGCGGTGCGGGCCCATCCCGAGGCGCAACTGCGAGAGCTGGAGATCAGCGAGCGGCGGGGGCGCTACGAACTGCCGCTGTGGCGGATCGAGCGCGAGGCGCCGCGCCAGCCGGTGTACGCCGACGAACTCGGCGCTGGCGAAGGGACGCTGGCAGCGCGGGCGCTGCTGCTGACCGGGCTGATGCGGATGGCCGGGTGTGACCTGTTCATCCACGGCGCCGGCGGCGGCGTCTACGACCGGGTCACCGAGCGGTGGCTGGAGGCGTGGCTCGGCGAGTCGCTGGCGCCGGCGGTCGTGGCCAGCGCGACCTGGTATCTGCCGCTGCGCGAGACGCCTGCGCCGGCGCCGGCCGAACTGGAACAGGCGCTGTGGGCGAGGCACGCGGCAAGGCACGATCCGGCAATGCTCGGCGAGCGGGAAGCGGGGGGGCGCAAGCGGGCGCTGGCGGCCGAGATCGCGGCGCTGCCGCCGAAGTCGCCTGCGCGCGCGGAACTGTACCGGCAGATGCACGAACTGCTCGATGCGGTGCGGGTGCGCCATGGCGGCGAGATCCAGGCAATGGATGCGCGGGCGGCTGATCTGCGCGCGCAGTTGCGGGACCGGGATGTGCTGCTGGACCGGACATGGTCGTTCGGGCTGTTCCCGGATGAGCGCCTGCGGGCACTGCGCCGGGCAATTGACGAGGCGATCACGTGAGCGGGCTGGTACGAAGTGTGGTCGCGACCGGGTTGGTGTTGTTTGCAGGAGCGCTGAGCGCCTGCCGTGACAGGCCCGCGCCTCCGCCGGCGGGGGTGCGCCTGGCGGTGCTCAGCCCGGCGCTGGGGATCGTGATCCGCGACATCGGCGCCGCGGACCTGGTCGTGGCTCGTCACGGCTGGGATCTGGCGCTGGATGCGTCGATTCCGGTTGGGGGGGATCAGTCGGGGCTGGATTACGAGTCGCTGCTGCGCGCGCGCCCGACGCACGTGCTGCTGGAGTGGCCGGGGGCGCCGCCGGAGCGGCTGATGCGCCTGGCCGAGCAGCGGGGCTGGACGGTGCTCGACTACGAAACACTGAGCCTGGATGACATGATGCGGGCCGCCGATGACCTGCACGCGCAGTTCGCGCCTGAGCCGAAGGGACCGGCGCCGAGCGCGCGGCTTCGCGAGGCGATCGGGTCGGCGCGCCCGCACGAGGGCGCCGGGCGCGTGCTGCTGATCGTGCCGGGGTCGGTCCCGGCGGCGCTGGGGCCGGGGTCGTTTCACCACGAGATTCTGGTGCGCCTCGGGGCGACGCCGGCGATCACCGAGGGCGGGCCGTGGATCACGCTGGATGGCGAGGACGCGATGGAGATCGCGCCGGATTCGATCGTGATCATCGACCCGCGCCCGCGGGGGGTCGCGCCGGGGCCGGCGCCGACGTGGGACGCGCTTGCCGCGCGGCTGGGGCGGATGGCGACACTGCCGATCCCGGCCATCGAATCACGCCGCGTGGCGCTGATGGCTGAACCGGAGGACCTGACGCCGAGCACGGCGATGATCGACTGGGCCCGGCGGCTGCGGGGGATTCTGGAGGCGTGGGATCGCGACGAAGGTGGGCAGTAGGGGAGCGGCGCTTGCGCTCGGGGGCTCCCTACGATCGGGGCCAATGAGTGCGCGTCCAGCCAGCCTTGATCCGGTGGAGATTCTCGCCGAGCGGTTCCGCAGCGCCATCCGCGCGGCCGTGCCTGAGGCGCCCGAGGATGTCGATCCGCTGATCGGGCCGAGCAAGCGGGCGGAGCTTGGGGACTTCCAGTCCAACTGCGCCATGCCGCTGTCGAAGCTCGCGGGCAAGCCGCCGCGGGAGATTGCCGAGGCGATCGTGGCCAAGGTCAATCTGGGCGGCGTGGCCGAGCCGCTGGGACCGGACGCGATCGCGGGGCCGGGGTTCATCAACATCCGGCTGGACCGCACGGCCCTGGCGGGCCTGGTTGCGCAGCTCGATCATCCGGAGCTTGGGCTGCCGCCGGCGGCGGATCCGGAGACGGTGGTGGTGGACCTGTGCGGCGTGAACCTCGCCAAGCAGATGCACGTGGGCCACCTGCGGGCCACGGTGATCGGCGACGCCATTGCGCGCACGCTGGAGCGGCTGGGGCACACCGTCATCCGCCAGAGCCACGTGGGCGACTGGGGGCTGCCGATCGCGATGGTGGTGACGAAGCTGCGCGACATGCTCCAGCGCGGCGAGATCAAGCGCGAAGACCTGACGCTGGATGAACTGGACCGGCTGTACCGGGCATCGCATCACGAGTGCACGGCCGGGCGGTCGGGGCTCACGCTGGTGCGCCAGTTCGATCTCGGCCCGAAGGCCGAGGCGGAGCTTGAAGCCGAGGTCGCGGACTCGGATGAGCACCTGACGGCCGCCAAGGCGACGCTGGTGAGGCTGCAGGCGCACGATCCGGCGACGGTCGAGGTCTGGAAGACGATCGCCGATGTCACGATGTCGGCGTGCCTGGCGGCATGCGCCCGCCTGCGGGCGCACGTGACCGCGGAGCACTCGGCCGGCGAGAGCAGCTACGCCGAGCAGTTGCCGAAGATCGTGGCGGATCTGGAGTCGCGCGGCGTGGCAGAGGTCTCCGATGGCGCGCTGGTGGTGCGCATCGGCGGGATCGTCGAGCCGGCGCTGATCCGCAAGCGCGATGGCGGGTTCCTGTACGCCACGACCGACATCGCGGCGATCAAGCGGCGGGTGCAGGACTTCGGCGCCGACCGCGTGATCTACTGCGTGGACGCCCGCCAGACCCTGCACTTCCGGCAGGTCTTCGGCGCCTCGCACAAGGCGGGGTACTCGCTCAAGCCCGGCGCCAGCGAGCCGTCGCGCCTGGAGCACGCGGCGTTCGGGACGATCCTGGGCGAGGATGGCCGGCCGTTCAAGACCCGCTCGGGCGAGAATGTCAAGCTGACCGACCTGCTCGATGAGGCCGAGCAGCGGGCCGAGCGCGTGGTGCTCCAGAAGAACCCGGACCTGACCGGCGACCAGCAGCGGCAGGTGGCCGAGACGGTCGCGATCGCGGCGATCAAGTACACCGACCTGTGCACCGATCGCGTGCGCGACTACGTGTTCAGCTTCGACCGGATGCTCACGTTCGAGGGCAACACCGGCCCGTACCTGCTGTATGCGCTGGTGCGCATCCGCAGCATCTTCCGCGAGGCGAAACAGCGCGGGATACCCGAGGATTGGGCTGATGCGCAGATCCACATCGAGCATCCGGCGGAGAAGGACCTGGCGCTGACGCTGCTGCGGTACCCGTCAGTCGTGCGCGCCGTCGGCGACACGCTGGAGCCGCACCGCATGTGCGCATACCTGTACGACCTGGCCCAGGCGTACAGCGGCTTCTACGACAAGCACAAGGTGCTGACCGCCGAGACGGACCAGGCCCGGCGCAGCCGCATGCGCCTGTGCGCCCTGACCGGGCGCGTGCTGGCCGACGGGCTGACGACGCTGGGGATCCCGACGCTGGAGCGGATGTAGGGCGCCGGCGAGCCGCTCGATCGGCTGCGCCTTGGGCCGGTTCGGGTTCAGGCCGGTGTTGTGGCCATCGGCGAGAACCGGTAGACTGGGGGCGTCGAAGCGAATCAACCCCGGGGAGGGAGCGATGACCAGAGCGTGCGTGACGGTTCTGATGTGCCTTTGGACGGCGGTGGCGGCGGCCCAGACGACGTACTACGTCGATGGAGACTGCGGGGATGACGCCTGGAGCGGGACCAGCGCCGTCTGCGCGGCCCCGGACGGACCCAAGCGGTCGATCGGGGCGGCCGTGAAGATCGCCGCGGCAGGGGATGAGGTCATCGTCGCCGATGGCGTCTACACCGGGCCGAACAACCTCGACATCGACTTTGCCGGGCGCGACCTGACCGTGCGGTCGGCGGGCGGGCCGGATGGGTGCGTGATCGACTGCGAGGGCATCAGCCGCGCGTTTGTGCTGCGCAGCGGCGAGACGCGGGATGCGGTGATCGAGGGCTTCACGATCCGGCGCGGCGCTGCGCCGGGCGGCGTCGATCTCCGCGGCGGCGGGATCGGCATTCTCAGCCCATCGTTCGGCACGCCGGCGCCGAGTCCGACGATCCGCAACTGTGTGTTCGAAGGCTGTGACACCGGCATTTACAACGGCGGGGCGATCCTGATCCAGGAGCAGAGCGAGGCGCTGATCGAGCGCTGCGTGTTCCGCAGCAACCGCTCCGGCGGCGGCGGCGCTGTGCAGTGCGAGGGCAACTTCGCCGAGTTCATCGATTGCCAGTTCATCGACAACGAGGCGGGCGTCGGCGGGGCGATCCTGCTCACCGGCGGCTCGCAACTGTTCGTCAACTGCCTGTTCCAAGGCAACGCCGGCTCCAGCCCCGGCGGCGGCGCGATCTTCGGTAACTCCGGCTGCACGCCGACGATCGTCAATAGCACATTCACGGGCAACAGCGGTACGGGCGGAGCGTGGTACAGCAACCGCGGCAGCGTCGCGACGATCACCGGGTCGATCATGTGGGGCAACACGCCGGATCAGATCTTCGTGGAGCCGTTCGGCGGCGCCGATCCGGTTGTGACCTACAGCGACATCGAGGGCGGCTGGACGGGGACCGGCAACATTGACGCCGATCCGATGTTCGTCGATGCCGGCGCCGGCGACCTCCGGCTCGCCGAGGGTTCGCCCTGCGCCGATGCCGGCGACAACACGGCGTTGCCGGCGGGCGTGCTCACCGATCTCGACGGCCTCGACCGCTTCGTGGATGACCCGCTGGCGCCGGAGACGGGCGTTTCCGGCGGCGCCGGCGGCGAGTCGATCGTGGACATGGGCGCCTACGAGCGGCAGGCCGGCGGCTGCTACGCCGATTGCGACGGCAGCGGCAGCCTCGACTTCTTCGACTTCCTGTGCTTCCAGAACCTGTTCGGCGTCGGCGATCCCGCGGCAGACTGCGACGGGAGCGGGGCGCTGGACTTCTTCGACTTCCTCTGCTTCCAGAACGCCTTCGCGGCGGGCTGCCCGTAGCGCTCGCGTCACAGCGCGGGGCGGGACCGGAGCCGGCGGGCCCCGAGCAGGAGCCCGGCGCCGAGCAGCGCCGGCGCCAGCGACACGCCGAGAAACTGCGCGCCCCAGCGCCGGTTCTCTTCCAGGCTCACGTCGGCGACGATGCCGAGCAGTCCGAGCACGCCGAAGAACACGCAGGGCGCCGCGAGCAGCAGGCATGTGAAGCCGCTGACCAGCAGGGCGGTACTCCACATCGCTCGCCGGCGCTCCTGCCTGGATGGCGCAGCGCGGGGAGCGCTTTCGGTCGTCTGAGGCTCGATTGGCGGATGCGCATTCGTCGGCACGAGGCTCTCTCCCATCGCCGTCACCACTGCCGGTTGCGATAGACGCGGTGGCAGTCGCGGCAGCTCGTGCGCAGGTCGCCCATGCGCGCGCGAAGGTCGGCCGCCCCCGCGCCGGCGACAATGGCGTCTTCGAGCGCCTGGGCTGCCGCGGCGGAGGCGGCGAGCTTGGTGTAGAAGTCCTCGGGCTGGTCGGCGGGCTCGCGCCGCTGCGACAGCACCCGCAGGATGTCGGCGAGCTGGCCGGCCTCCGAGGCCGGGACGAGGTCGGGGTGCTCGGCCGGCGTCTGCCAGCCGGCGGCCTCGACCAGGTCCAGGTGCTCATCGATGCGGCTGACATGGGCCATGGCTGCGGCGAAGGCGGGGACCGGGGCCGTCTCGGGCGGGATGTCGGCGACTTCGATCTGCTCGGGCGTCAGCTCGCCCGCGCCCGCGACGCAGGCGTACAGGCCGGGGTAGCTGCTGGCGGTCCCCGCGAGCTTCATGAACGTGACACCCTGGTCGGGTGTGAGCTGGCCGAGCGACACCAGGCCGAGCGCTGCCGCGGCGGGCCCGCGGTGCAGGCCGTGGTGGCAGTGGATGTAGATCGGGCCTTCGAGGTCGCGCATGGCCCGCGCAATGGCGAGTCGCTGCTCCAGCGTGATCTCGCTGTAGCGCACCGGGACGTGGGCGTAGCGCATGCCACGGGCGCCGGCGAGTTCGACATCGGGCGTTGCGCCATCGACGGAGAGGATGGTCCGCACGCCCAGGCGGGCCAGTTCGTCGAACGCCTCGGGGCCTTCGGGCTGCGAGCCGCTCCAGACGCCGGGGGCGACTTCGATCAGGTTGTGCAGCCCGGGGGCCTCCTGGGGATTGGACCATGCGCCGGGCGCCGCGGCTTCGGGCTCCGGGGCGGTGGGCGGCGGGGCGCCATCTCCAGCGCATCCGAGCAGGAAGATGGTGGCGGCGGTGAGCAGCAGCAGTCGTGGCATGGGGTCGGCTTCCCTCCGGCGTCATGGCCACACGTGGTACGGCGCCGCGGCGATGAGGTTTCGGCTGTTGTACGAAGATCGGGGCGTGATGGGAGCGAGAGAGGGGGAGGAGAAGCAAAGAGCCCCCACGGAGTGGGGGGGTACCCGTGGGCTCAGTCATCGGAGCGCAGCGTGCGCGGGCCCTTCTTGCCGGCGGTGCGCTCGTAGTAGCCGCCGCCCTTGCGCTCGTACTTGGTGAAGCCCAAGCGTTCGAGATTCTCATTGCTCGACTTGGTCTTGTTCAGGTCGGACCACTTGCCGGCGATGGCGGGCGCCACGATGGCGCGCCGGCAGGGCTTGCCGGTCTCGGGCTGCTTCGTGAGCGCCTCATCCTTCATCGACTGGACGATCTCGAAGGTCTCGCCCGTGGGCTCACCCTTGCCGTCCAGGATCTCGTAGACATACGTCGGCATGACGGCAGATCCTAGCGGCCGCCGGCCCGGGCGCCCAACTCCTCGAGCGAGAGCACGATGTGGGCGTCGCCGGCGCCGCCGTGCAGGTCGCCGATGGCTTCCATGACGCCGGAGGGGTCGGGATCGATGAACTGGATGGTCTTGATCTGCACGCGCCGCTGGCCGGCGGCGGGGTCGCTGAGCGGGTTGAGGCGGTCGAGTTCGTCGAGGATGGCCTCGCGCCCGCGTCCCCAGGCGGCGCCCTCGCCGGAGCGCACGATGCTGCGCGACAGCAGGAAGATGACATCGGGCCGGAACTCGAGCCCGCGCCGGAGCCCGTCGAGCGGGTTGCTGGCGCCGAGCGGTCGCACGGAAGCAAGCCACTGAAACGCCGCGGCCTTGTTGCGTTCGGTGGCGCGCATGAGCGCAGGGCGGCCGGCGCCATCGCTGAAGACCTCCAGCGCGGCTCCAGCAGGCCGGTTGCGGAACAGCACGATCTGGAAGCGCTGCGTCGGCTTGAGGGCGCCGATGGAACGCTGCAGCTCTTCGATCACCATCGGCAGGCTGGTGATCATGGCGCCGGAGGCGTCGACGACGTAGACGACGCTGTCGGCCTGTTCGGCCTCGGCGCCGGCGAAGCTGGCGCTGCCGATGATGCGCTGATCGCGAGCGCGCAGCAGGCCAGCGGGATCGCGCCCCGATCCGCTGCGCGCGCGCAGCTCGGGCAGGGCGCCGGCGGGCGGGGCGATCGGCGTCAGTTCAGGCAGGGAGCGCGGGCCCTGGGCGATGGCCGCGGCTGCCTGCTGGAGCGCCGCCTCGGCCCGAAGGGCGGCGTCGTCGGCGGGGACAGGGACGGGCTCGGGCGGGCGGCGCTCGAAGATGGCGTTGTCGAGCGACAGGACCACATCGCGGGCCGGCTCGGCGGCGCGCGGGGCCGCCTGCGTCCAGGCGATCGCCAGCAGGATGAGCAGGGCCCCGTGAACCGCGGCGTTGAGCGCCAGTGGCGCCAGCACGCGCTGGGCGGTATCGGGCCGGCGCAGGGCCCGCCAGGCGCTCACGAGCCAGGCCCCGATCTGGCGGTCTTCCAGCCCGTCGAGCAGCGCCGAGGCGGCGCCCTGAAGCCGCCTGCGCGCATCGCGGAATGTCCTGCCGTGCCGGGGCATCTGGATGGCAGATGGTATCGCCGGGCGCCGGCGTGGCCGGCGCCTCGCTACGCTCTGCGGTCGCGGGTGTGGCGGAACTGGCAGACGCGCGGGATTTAGGTTCCCGTGGCCGCAAGGCCGTGCAGGTTCAAGTCCTGTCACCCGCATTGGGGGCGCCAGCGAAGTGGATGCGGCAGACGGAGCAAGGGCGGTCGATGATGCGGGTCGGGCGGAGCCGACGCTTCTCCCGGCCATGCGCCTGCTGCTCGGCGTCGCGAGCCTGCTGTCGCTCGGCATCGGCGTGCCGCTGATCGTCTTCAGCGACTACAGCGACCGGTTCTTCCTGTGGCCGGTGGATCCGGCGCTGTCGGCTGCGTTCTTGGGGGCTTGCTACGTGGCCGGCGGGGTGTTCGAACTGGTCGCAGCGCGCGCGCGCACGTGGACCGAGGCGCGCATCGCGGTCCCCGGCGTGGTGATCTTCGCCATCATCACGCTGATCGTGACGCTGCTGTCCTTCGAGCAGATCAACCTGCTGAGCCCGGGGGCGGCGCCGTGGATCATCGTGTACATCGCCTATCCGGGCGCGGCGGCGATGCTGTGGCGCCGGCAGGCGCGGCAGGGGCGCGCCGGGCCATCCTCGGGAGATCTGCCCCGTGCGCTGCGCCTTGGCCTTGCGGGCGCAGGCGCGCTGCTCGTGCTCTACGGCGCGGTGCTGCTGCTGGCGCCGGGGCCCGCGGGCGCCCTGTGGCCGTGGGATCCAAGCCCGCCCGGCGCCTACGCCGGGATGGCCGGGATGGAGCCGTACTTCGGCGCGTGGCTGGTGGGGCTCGGCGCCGTGGCCATCCACGGCGCCCGCGAGAACGACCGGCGGAGGCTCCGTCCGCTGTTTGCCGGGGCGCTGGCGCTCGGGGCGGCGCTGGGCCTGCTGCTGCCGCGCAGCGCAGGGGTGATCGACTGGGAGCGCCCGAGCGCCTGGATCTTCACTGCGGCCATTGCCGGACTGCTCGGCCTGGGCGCCTGGGGCTTGCTTCAGCGCCGCGCGGCCTGACGCGGGCCCGCCGATCCGGTACACTGGCGCCATCTTGCGGAGGATGAACATGGCGTCGCTGGTGATCACGCAGGGAGCAGGTGACGGACGGCAACTGCCGCTGACAGCGAAGCTGGTATCGCTCGGGCGCGACGACGCCTGCGACTTCCAGATCCTCGATGAGCGGGTCTCGCGCAAGCACCTGCAAGTGCGCGCTGCGCCCGAGGGCGGGCACATCGCCGCCGATTACCGCAGCGCCAACGGCGTCTTCCTGAACGATGTGCGGATCAGCGAGGATGCCCCGCTGCGCGATGGCGATCGCATCCGCATCGGCGATACGACGCTCGTGTATCTCGCCGATGAACATGCGACGCCGGAGGAGGCCGTCGCCGCGGCACGCAAGAAGGGCGAGTGGAAGCGTTCGACGCTGATCCGCTGAATCAGGCCAGCAGTTCCGGCACGATGTTGCCGAACACGTCCGTCAGTCGGAAATCCCGCCCCTGGTAGCGGTACGTCAGCCGCTCGTGGTCGAGGCCGAGCAGGTGCAGGATCGTCGCCTGCAGGTCATGCACGTGCACGGGGTCCCTGGTGATGCGGTAGCCGAACTCGCACGTCTCGCCGTGGACATAGCCGCGCCGGACGCCGCCGCCGGCCATCCAGATGGTAAAGCAGCCCGGGTGGTGGTCGCGCCCGAGAAACGTCGAGCCGTTGCGGGCCTCGTTCATGCATGTGCGCCCGAACTCGCCGGACCAGATGACGAGCGTGTCATCCAGCAGCCCGCGCCGCTTGAGGTCGCGCACCAGCGCCGCGATCGGCTGATCGGTCTGGCGGCACTTCAGCGGGAGCTGGTGGACGATGTCGTCGCTGGGCCCGGTGCCGTGGGTGTCCCAGCCCCAGTCGAACAGTTGCACGAAGCGCACGCCGCGCTCGACGAGGCGCCGGGCCAGCAGGCAGTTGTTGGCAAATGACCCCTTGCCGGGCTCGGCGCCGTACTCGTCCAGCACGCGCGCCGACTCGCGCGAGATGTCCATGACATCCGGCACGGAGACCTGCATGCGGAAGGCGAGTTCGTACTGCTCGATGCGGCTGTCGAGATCGGGGTCGCCCGTGCGCGCGCGGCGCTGCTCGTTGAGATCGCGCAGGGCGTCCAGGCTGCGCCGGCGCGTCGATCGCCGCATGCCGGCGGGATCCGAGACGTACAGCACCGGATCGCCGGCGGTGCGGCACTGCACGCCCTGATGCACGCTGGGCAGGAAGCCGCTGCCCCAGACGCTCTTGCCGGCGCTTGGCGTCTTGCCACCGCTGACGAGCACGACGAAGCCGGGCAGGTCGTCGGCCTCGGCGCCGAGGCCATAGGTGATCCACGAGCCCATGGAGGGCCGGCCAAGCAGCGGCGAGCCGGTGTAGAGGAAGAGCTGCGCCGGGGCGTGGTTGAACTGCTCGGTGTGCATGGAGCGCACGACGGTGAC
>JBICIE010000267.1:0-61770 GCA_043101635.1 Phycisphaerales bacterium JB039
GAGGATGCGGCGACGGTCGCAGACGCGACCGAGCCCAGGCTCCATACCCCGACCGACCTTGCCCCGGCCCATGTGCGGCCAGCCCGAGGAACCGCAGGAAGATCGCGATCAGGTTGGCCGCGGCGATCGTGCTGCTGTGGCCCTTCGGGTTCAACTGGCTCCAACTGGCCCTGCTGGTCGGGATGTACATCATCACCGGGCTGGGCGTGACTGTGGGCTATCACCGCCTTTTCACCCATAAGTCGTTCGACACCGGGCCAGTGATGACCTTCATCATCGGCGCGTGCGGCTCGATGGCGGCCGAGGGACGCGTGATGGACTGGGTCGCCAACCACCGGCGGCACCATCAGCACAGCGACAAGGAGGGTGACCTGCACTCTCCGCACATCCACGGCGAGGGGATCTGGAACATCTTCCGCGGCCTGTGGCATGCGCATATGGGCTGGATCATGCGCCCGCGCATCGCGGATCTGGACCGCTACGCCCCCGACCTGCAGAAGGACCCGGTGGTCCGGGCCGTGCATCGGACCTTCCTGCTGTGGATCGCAGTCGGCCTGCTGATCCCGACTGTTCTCGGCGGCCTCATCACGATGACCTGGACCGGGGCCCTGCTGGGCCTGCTGTGGGGCGGCCTGGTGCGCACGCTGCTGGTGCACCACGTCACCTGGAGCGTCAACTCGGTCTGCCACCTCTGGGGCAGCCGCCCCTTCGACAGCCACGATGAGAGCCGCAACAACGCCGTCTGCGCAGCGCTGGCCTTCGGCGAGGGCTGGCACAACAACCACCACGCCTTCCCGGCGTCGGCCCGGCACGGCCTGCGCTGGTGGGAAGTCGACCTGAGCTACCTGGTCATCCGGGCCATGGCGCTGGTCGGCCTGGCCCGCAACATCCGCACCCCGGCGCCGGCTCGCGTCGCTGCCAAGCTCAGGCGATAGCGCCCGCGCCGCGCCAGATCGTTACTGCCCCTGCGCCAGCGAGTACCCGCGCTGTCCGTCGTACTCGCGCAGCGGCTGGAAGTCGTTGACCGCGAACTTCTCGGCCACCTTCTCCAGCAGCCAGATCGCCGGGAGCTGCCCGATCCGCCCGATCAACTGCGGATCGCGCAGCTCGAAGCGGGCCCGGTAGTAGTCCACCACCTCGGTGTACACCGACCCCGTCGGCCACACCTGCGTGCCCCGGTTGGACATCATCGTCAAGTGAAACGGCGTCCCGGCGCAGATCAGCGACAGCCGTTCGGCCAGATCGTGCGGCGCCAGCAGCGTCTGCAGGTAAATGTCGCACCCGCACACGCTGGATGTCGTCATCTCGAAAGTGCGCATCAGCCGGTTGATCCGCGGCCGCTGCGGCGGCGCAAAGTTCGGGGCGTCCGCCTCCGGCACGGCCCTCGCCTCGCGCTGGCCCGGCGTCTTGCCCTGGTTCGACGCCCCCGCCGCGGCGAACTCCCGCGTGCCCACCGGCGCCCGGGCGCCGCGCACATCCCCGGTGTGCACGCCCGACTCCAGCGTGTGCAGCAGCGCGTTCTCGATGATCGCCGCCGTCCGCTTCAGCCCGATGTGGCGCAGCATGATCAGTCCGCTCAGCAGCAGGCTGGTCGGGTTGGCCTTGTTCTGCCCCGCGATGTCCGGCGCTGTCCCGTGCACCGCCTCGAAGATCGACACCTTGTCGCCGATGTTGCCCGAGGGCGCAAAGCCCAGCCCGCCGACCAGCCCCGCCGCAAGATCGCTGACGATGTCGCCCTGCAGGTTCGGCAGCACCACCATCTGGAAGTCCTGCGGGCGCAGCACCAGGTTCATGCACAGCGCATCGATGATGACATCGTCCGCCTCGATCTCCGGATGATTGCGGGCCGCGTGGCGGAACCGGTCCAGGAACAGCCCGTCGGTCAGCTTCATGATGTTGGCCTTGTGGCCGCAGTGGATCCTGCTGATCCCGAATTCCCGGGCGGTCGCGAACGCGAACTCGTGGATCTGATCGCACCCCGGCGCCGTGATCAGCCGCTTGCACTCCATGACATCCGGCGTCAGCCGGTGCTCGATGCCGCCATAGGTGTCCTCGATGTTCTCGCGCACCACATAGAAGTCCACCGGCACGCCGGCCTGCGAGTAGACCGTCTCCACACCCGGCAGGCTCTGGAAGTGGCGCAGGTTCGCAAACGCCCCGAAGGTCTTGCGCAGCGTGACGTTGATCGACTTGCCCCCGCCGCCCTTGGGCGTCTCCATCGGCCCCTTGTACAGCAGCCCGAGCGATTCGATGGCGTCGATCGCGGCGTCCGTCATCCCGCGCGTGTCGCCCGCCCCGAACACTTCGCGCCCCATCTCCACCGGGACGAACTCGATGTGGTCCGTGGCGCCGGCGGCCTGGAAGATCTCCAGGCACGCCGCGGTGATCTCCGGGCCGATGCCATCGCCCGGCGCCAGCGCTATCTGCAGCTTCTGTGCCATGCTCGTTTCCTTCGTGCGGGGCGGACGATAGGCGGATGGGCAGCGCGCCCCCCGCATCAGGGGCTGGCGGCCGCTCGCGTGAGCCGATCGACGATCGCGGCCCACAGGTCGCCCTCCGGCCCGCCCAGACGATCCGGGCCCGGAAGATCGATCCAGATCTCACCGGCGCCGGAGGCGTCGGCCTCGCGCAGGGCGGCGTACAGGCGCGCGGCGTACGCCGCGCCGTCCGGCGGCATCGCGATCACGCCGGCGCCCGGCGGGCGATCCAGGGCCAGCCACGCAACCCCCGCCGGCGGTGCGGCCACCTCGCCAGCGCCCAGCAGGCGCACGGGCCGGGCCGGCGCGTAATGCCGCCCGAGCAGGCCCGGGCTACGGGCCACCCCGGCCGCGCCGGCGCCAACCGCCACCGTCACGCCGAGCTCTGCCGCAATGGCCGCCGGCCCGATCGGGCCGGGACGCAGGATGGCCGGCGGGCCGGTCAGATCCAGCACCGTCGATTCCAGCCCGGCGCGGCAGGGGCCCCCATCGAGCACCAGGATCTCCGGAAACGCCGCCTCCACGTGCGCGGCGGTGGTGGGGCTGACCGCGCCCGAGCGGTTGGCGCTCGGGGCAACCAGCGGCCCGCCGAAGGCGCCGATCAGCTCCAGCGCCACCGGATGGTCCGGCGCCCGCACCGCCACCGTGTCGCCGCCGGCGATGACCTGCGCCGGCACGATGGCCGTCGCCGGCAGCACCAGCGTCAGCGGCCCCGGCCAGAAGCGCGCTGCAAGCCTGCGCGCCGCCTCCGTCCAGTCTGCGACCCGCTCGGCCATCGCGGCGCCATCGACGTGAACGATGAGCGGATTGCCCGCCGGACGGCCCTTGGCGCTGAAGACGCCCTCGACTGCCTCCGGCCGCAGCGCATCGGCGCCGAGTCCGTAGACCGTCTCCGTCGGAAAAGCCACCAGGCGCCCGGCCCGCAACTGCGCAACGGCGCGCCCGACGCCTTCGCCATCCGGCTGCACGATCATGGGCGCGCAGGAGCGTCGCCCTCGCCGGGCGGCGGGTCCTCCGACATCACCGCGTCCAGCCAGTCCGGCGTCCGACCCTCGACGTTGGGGACCACGAACTCGATCTGGTTGCGCTCCAGGATCGTGCCCATCGCCGCGTGCAACTGCGCCAGCGAGATGTTGTAGTTCGCCATCGCCGCGGCCTCGGCCTGCTCGGCCGCGGCCAGCCGCTCCTGATTGTTGAACTCGATCTGCAGCCGCTCGATCGTGTTGATCGCGTTGAGTTCCTTCTCGATCAGAAAGGCCCGCAGGTTCTCCGCCGCCGCGTACCGGGACACCCGCTCGTGGGCGATGAGCTGGTAGTTCAGCAGCAGGTTGCGCAGCGCCGTCTTCACTTCCAGCACCACCTGCTGGACCGTGTTGCGATACGCGATCCCGGCGCTGGTCCGCTCCAGCACCCGCTTGCGGTACTCGGCCTCGGCGGCCCGGTTCCCGATCGGCTGCTCGTAGGCCAGGGCGACCAGCCACGTCAGGAAGCTGCCGCGGTACACATCTTCGTTGGCGTCGCCGAAACTGTCATCCAGCCCGCTGAAACGGGATTGCAGCCGCAGGTCGAGCTGCGGCAGCCGCCCGTTATCCGCGACCCCCTGCCGGATCGACGTGTTGTCCAGCGACAGGATCGCCTGCTGGATCTCCGGCCGCTGGCGCAGCCCGGTCGTCATCGCCTCGCCCAGGCTGAACTGCACCGGGGCGTCGATCGGGTTGTCGATCGCGATCAGCAGCGTTTCCGACCCGATCGGCAGGTTCGGGTCATTGATGAGCACCTTCAGTTGGTCGCTCGCCTGACGGAGCTGATTCTGCGCCCGCAGCAGCGTGGAGCGCCGGTCTTCGACCCGGGCCCGGGCGTCGGCGACCTGGGCCGCGGTGGCCTCGCGGATCTGCCGGCCCTTGACCTCCTCGCGGGTTGCGATCCCGCGCTCCAGCAGCCGCCGGATGATCAGCAGGTTCCGCTGCGCCTGCCACAACTGCCAGTAGGCCTGCTCGATCTGGGCCACCGTCAGGATCATCTGCGCCTTGAGGTCGGCGATGGCGTCGCGCTCGGCGTTTCGGTTGAGCCGGACCTGGGCCAGCGCGACATCCGAGCCGAACCCGCGCAGCAGCGGCTGGTCGAGCTGTGCGGTAAAGGCGCTCTGGATCGCCGGGTTCGGCCGGGCGCTGAGGCCGGCGACATCCGTCACATCGGTGTAGATCCACTCCTGCTGCACCGCGAACTGGCCCCCGGTCGGCAGGGGCTTGCGCAGGCCGAACGTTGCGGAGTACCGCTCGCGCTCATCCTCCGGCGGGCTGAAAGCGCTGAAGGTCGTCTGCGGCTGGTTGATGTAGCTGGCGTCCACGTTGGAGAAGAAGGACCAGTCGAACGCCGCCTCGGCCGCGACGACGTCCGCCTCGCTGATGGCGGGCTGGATCCGTGCGAAGCGGACCGCCAGGTTGCGTTCGACGCCCGTGGCGATGGCGTCGCGCAGCGCGATACGGGTGATCTGCTGCGGCTGGCCCAGCAGATCCGCCCCGAGGCTGACCTCGCGCGGGTCGTACGAACTCGGGCCCGCCAGCGCCTCCAGCTCCGGGATGTGCTCCGGACGCAGCTCGAGGCTGTCGACCGTCGCGGCCCGGGCCGTCACGCTCATCTCGGAGAACTCGCGGGCCTGATCCATCTCGCGCAGCACCGAGCGGACCAGCGACTGCTGCAGATCCTGATCCGGCGTCGAGGACCGCATCGGGCTGGAACATCCGGTGATGGCCAGCCCCGCGGCGCCGACCAGTGCTGTCGGTAGCGCGACGCAGACCGTGCGCAGGCCCTTCCGGGCGGTCAAATCACGCAGAGAGGGGTGTCGGTTCAAAGCAGGTCGCCTCCAATGGCCGACAATATGAGCATTCCGGGCGGTGGGCTGTCTGTCGGTGGGCTTCCCGATGGGCCGTCGCCGGGGAGTGACGGTACACTCCACGGGACAGGTCCCTTGGCCGGCGCTGGATGGCGCCGCATCCGATCCGCCGAGGACCGGCCATCGTAGCCCGGCAGCGCCCGCCTGCCGGCGGTTCATGGACGACCGAGCAGAAAACGGAGTTTCACAACATGGTCCCCCGCATCCAGAGAGTCCGACCCGGCCTGTTCGCATTGGCGCTTGGCCTGCTGGCGATCGTTCCCGCCCTCGCGCGAGCGCAGGTGAGCGACGTGCCCGCATACTACGTCGTGGTCCAGAGCGAGGACGCGACCCTCCGGTCCGGCGACCTGCGCAATTACTACCCGATCGCGCCCGTCAAGGCCGGGCAGGTCCTCCGCGTCGATGGCGCCGGCAGCAAGTGGCTCCGGGTCGCCTACCCGCCGGGGATCAAGGCGCTGGTGCGCGGCGACAGGGCCACCGTCGATCGCGACGCCGGCGTCGTCCGCCTCACCAGCCCCGGCCGCCCCAAGGCCTGGAACCTGGAGTACGGTGTCAACGGCAGTTGGAAGGACATCCCGACCGATCTGCTGCCCGAGGGAACCGAGTTCACCTTCATCGAGGCCGCGACCGACCGCAACGGCGCGGCCCACTACGTCATCGAGGCGCCGCGGGCCGCCCGCGCCTTCATCGAGGAGCAGGATGTCCGCCGCGCCAGCCAGCGCGAGGCCGAGACCTACCTGGCCTCCATCGGCGGCGAGTCGGCTCTGATCGGCGCCGCCGTGGCGCAGCCGGCCGGCTCGACCCCCGTGACCGCGCCGCCTGCCGCCGGCGCCCAGGGGGGCCTCGACCTGGCCGATTCGGCCCAGACTCCGACCGGTCCGGTTCGCACGCCCGAGGCGACCATCAGCCAGGACACGACGCCCGCGGGAACCCCGGTCCCTGCCATCGAAGAGGATCCGACGGCCCGCCCGATCGCCGGCCTGGCAGAGCTTGACGCCGCCTTCGAGCGGGTGCGCACCCAGAAGGCGCTGGACGCCGAGATCGATCAGTTGATCTCCGAATTCGGCGCCGCCCTCGAGCAGGTCGGCCCCGGAGCGGAGAACGAGTCGCTGCGGATCGCGCTGGAGCAGCGCATCAGCCTTCTCGAGATCCGCAAGGACCTGCAGCGCCAGCTTCGCGAGGTGGCCGCGGCCCGGGGCGAGATCGACGCCTACTCCGAGCGCGTCGCCTCGGCCGCCAGCGAGGCTCGCGCCAGCCGCCAGTATTCGCTGGTCGGCCGGCTGGAGACCAGCGCGATCTACGACGGAACCCGCCTGCCGCTCATGTTCCGCATTCAGTCGATCGGCGAGGGCGCCCCGCGCACCCTCGGCTACATCCGCCCGGCCGCCGACATGCAGTTGCAGTCGCGCGTCGGTCAGCTTGTCGGCGTGATTGGCCGGACCGCCATGGATGAGCGCCTGAAGCTGAACATCGTCACGCCGGTCCGCGTCGACACCCTCAGCGCCGCCGAGGACGCCCGGGCCGGCGTCGATGGCGAGGGCTGAGGCCGGGCGGGGCGTACAGTCCCGGCGATGGCGCAGCTCACCAGCTCGCAGATCGTCATGGGCAGCGGCCTCTCCGGGGCCGCTGACGCCGCCGCCGCGACCCGGCAGGCCTGCGCCGAGGCCCAGGCCGGTCTGGGCGAGGTGCGGCCCAACATCGCATTCCTCTTCTACTGCGGCCCGCACGCCGCCAGCGCCGCGGCCATCGCCGAAGCCGCCCGCGACGCCCTGTCCGGCGCACTGACGATCGGCGCCCCGGCCGAGTCGATCGTCGGGGGCCGGGTGGAACTGGAGCGCGGCCCCGGCGTGTCGGTGCTCGCCGCCCGGCTCGACGGCGTGCGCACGCACGCCTTCGACGCGTCGTCGCTGCTGCCGCTGTCCACGCCGGAGGCTGAGCGCAAGGACGTTGCCGCCGCGATCGGCGCCGACGGGGATGACCACCGCGCAACGCTGCTCTTCGCCGATGCGCTGAGCTTTCCGGTTGCGAGCCTGCTGCCGGCGATCAACCGCGCGCTGGCCGATCGACGCGGCGCGGGCGCCGCCGGTCCCGTCTTCGGCGGGCTGGCCTCCGGCGCCGAGCGACGCGGGCAGCGCTCGTTCATCCTCGATGGGCGTCTGGTGCGCGCCGGCGTCGGACTGACGCTGTCGGGCGCCGTCAGCGTCGACACCGTCGTCAGCCAGGGGTGCCGGCCGCTCGGCCCGAACATGGTGGTCACCGGGGCCCGCGACAACCTCATCGTGTCGCTGGGGGGAAGACGGGCCCTCGACGCCATCCGGGAGATCGTCGACGCCGCGCCGGAATCGGACCGGCGCCTGCTCCGGCGCGGGATGTGCGTCGGGCGCGTGATCAACGAGTACAAGGAGCGCTTCGGGCGCGACGACTATCTCATGCGCAACATCGTCGGCGCCGACGAAGACACCGGCGCGGTGGCGACCTCCGACTTCTTCCGCGTCGGCCAGACCGTGCGCCTGCACCTGCGCGACGCCGACACCGCCCACGAGGATCTCGAACTGCTCCTCGATGGCCAGGCCCTGCACGCCCGCCCGGCCGGCGGGCTGCTGGTCACCTGCGCCAGCCGCGGCCAGCGGCTGTTCCGCGAGCCGAGCCATGACGCCGAGACGATCATGCGGGCCTTCGACGGCTCGCGGGCCCGGGCCCCGGCGGTCGGCGCCGCGCCGCGTCTCGGGCCGATGCCGATGGCGGGCATGTTCGGGGCCGGCGAGATCGCGCCGCTCGGCTCGCAGAGCTACGTGCACGGGCACACCGCCTGTCTTGCCCTCTTCCGCGCGCCGCGCCGCGAGCCATGACGACGCTGCTGTGCGTGCCCATCACCGTGACCGATGCGACTCAGGCGCTGGCGGCCGCGGCCCGGGCCGCCGAACTCGGCGCAGACCTGGTTGAACTGCGCATCGACGAGTTCTTCAGCGGCTCCGGCGAGGCCGGCGAGATCGAGCAGATCGTCCGCATGGTCGCCGACTCGCCCGTCCCGACGATCGTCACCTGCCGGCCGGTGTGGGAGGGCGGCGCCTACGACGGCGATGAGGACGCCCGCGTCTCCCTCTTCGAGCGCCTCGGCGCTGCCGATCGCCCGCCGCGCTACATCGATGTCGAACTGGCCGCCTACGCGCGCTCGGCGAACTTCCGCAGCAAGGTCCATCTTGCCGTCGATCACCCGGGTCAGCGGCGAGACCTGGCGACCGGCCTGATCCTCAGCCTGCACGATTTCGCCGGCCGTCCGGCGGACCTGACGCGACGCCTGCTGGCGATGCAGGCCGAAGCGGCCGCGAAAGTCCTGAAGATCGCTTTCCGGGCCCGCACCGTCCGCGACAACCTGGAGCTGTTCGACATCCTCGGGCAGCGCGACCGACCGACCATCGCCCTGGGCATGGGCGAGTGCGGGCTGCTCAGCCGCGTTCTCGCCCCCAAGTTCGGCGCGTTTCTGACGTTCGCCTCGCTCAGCGAGCAGCAGCGCTCGGCGCCCGGACAGCCGACGGTGGTCGAACTGCTGGAGCGCTACCGCTTCCGCTCGATCGGACCGGCGACGCGTGTGTACGGCGTCGTCGGCTGGCCGGTTGGCCACTCGCTCTCGCCGGACATCCACAACGCCGGCTTTGCCGCCGTCGGCCATGATGGCGTGCTGCTGCCGCTGCCCGTGGCCGAGAGCTATGAGAGCTTCAAGGCGACCGTGCTCGAACTGGCCGAACACCCGCGCCTGGATCTGGCGGGTCTCGCCGTGACGCTTCCGCACAAGCAGCACATGGTGCGCCTGGCGCGCGAGGTCGGCTGGTCGATCGACGCCGCCGCCGCGGCGATCGGCGCCGCCAACACCCTCGCCATCCGCCGCGATGCCGGTGGTCGGCCGCAACCGCTGGTCACCAACACCGACGCCGGCGCCATCAGCGCACTGCTGAAGCAGGAACTGGGGCCGCTGCCCGGGCGCACCGTGGCGATCATCGGCGCCGGCGGCGTTGCCCGGGCCGCGGCCTGGGCCCTGGCGGAGGCCGGCGCCGAGGTCATCCTCTACAACCGTACGCCCGAGCGTGCCGCGGCCCTGGCGGACGACCTCGGCAAACCCGCCGTCTCCGGTCGCCCGCTCGACGCCATGTACACCCGCCCGCACGACGCCTACATCAACGCCACGTCCGTGGGGATGGCCGGCGGGCCGGCGCCGGAGGCGAGCCCGGTCGACATCCAGCGCCTGCAACCGGCCCCATCGCTGCTGCTGGAGACGATCTACGCCCCGGCGGTCACGCCGCTGCTGGGCGCCTGCGCCGCGGCAGGCTGGGGCGCCATCGGCGGCGCCCGGATGTTCGTAGCCCAGGGCGAGGCCCAGTTCCGGCTCTGGACCGGGGCAGCGCCCCCGGCGGGGCTCTTTGCCAGCGTCGTTGCGGACCGTCAGGCCGGCGGCGTCACCTGATCCCGCTCATCTCCAGCAGCGTGCGGAACGACTCGCTGAACACGAAGTTGTGCTCGGGCAGGTCCAGGCCCGCTGCGCCGGCCTGATCGAGGTGGCTGAAGATGAGGTCGACCTGCCCGATCGCCATGCGCTCGGCGCCGGGCTCCTCGAGTTCGACCAGGCCCCAGGTCGCGGCGCCCTTGTCGTCCATGCTGACGATCCGCGCTGTGTACCAGAGCGTGGCGCCCGGGCGGGCCTCGGCGTCGAGCTGCGCCCGGCTGATCTTCGCCAGCACCACCTTCTCGCGAAACTGGTTGGCGTGCCCGACCAGCAGGCCGGCCGTCTGCGCCATGCCCTCGATGATCAGCGACGCCGGCATGATCGGGACGCCGCCGCCCGGCTGATCGTGCAGGTGGTCTTCCGCCATGCTGATGCGCTTGATCGCCGTCATCTGCTCGCCCGGGGCGAGCGAGATGATCCGGTCGATCCACATCCAGCGCATCGGCCGACTGCCTCAGGAGGATGCGAGCTTGCGCTCGACGAAGTTGACCAGTGCGTCGACCGTGAAGATCTCGGCGACCTTGGAAACGCTCGGATCCTGCTCCAGCTTCGAGAAATCCGCATGCGGCAGCCGCGCCTTCAGAGCCTCCAGCCCCTTCGGCGTCACCTTGCCGTCCTGCACGTAGTCGGGATCCTGGGTCACGTTGTCCGGGAACAGCTCGCCCTGCTGGATCTTGAAGCCGAAGGCCTGCTCAAGCTGGAAACCGATGTCGAGAAAGTCGATCGACTCGGCCCCGAGATCCCGCGTCAGGGTCGCCTCGGGCGTGACTTCCTCATCATCGACGGCGAGAGCCTCGGCGAGGACTTCCCTGACCTTCTCCTGGATTTCATCGCGCGTCATGCGGCAGGTCCCCTGGTGGTCGGGCTCATCGTAGACCACGGCGCGCCCGGGTTCAGCCGCGGGGCAGACGACAGGGACGCAGCGTCAGCCGCCCGGAGACCGCCGTGGGGGCCCCGTCCGGCCCCGCGCCCGGCGCCAGGGCCAGACCCCGTCCATCCAGCGTGAAGCCGTCATCGCCGACGCTGCGCAGCGAGACCTCCGCGCGCAGGGTCCAGCCCGGCCGAAGGAAGTGCCCGAACTTGACGGCGCGGGCCGATCCGAGCACCAGGCTCGTCTCCGGACCAACACGGTCCGACAGCAGCGCGCAGCCCGCCTGCGCCAGGGCCTCGACCATCAGCACCCCGGGCAGCACCGGGTAGCCCGGGAAGTGATCCTGCAGGTACTCCTCGGCGCTGCTCACGTGTTTGAGCGTGACGATGCGCTGCTCGGACCGTTCGATCACCGCATCCACCAGGCAGAAGCGCATCCCCAACCGTACGCCGAGACTCCACCAGCCGTCCGCTACGCTCTGGCGTGGCGACCCGCCGGGATGAAGCGATCTGCCTGCGCCAGCTTGACTGGTCCGAGACCAGCCAGGTCGTCACGCTGCTCGGCCGCCAGATCGGCCTGGTGCGGGCCCTCGTCAAGGGCGCGCGGCGAGAGCGGGCGCCGTATTCCGGTGGGCTCGAGGTCCTGACGCGCGGGGAGATGGTCGCCATCATCAAGGCCTCCGGCGCCATGGCGACCCTGACATCCTGGGACCTGCTCGACCCCATGAACCAGCTTCGCCGCTCGCTCGGGGCCCACTATGGCGCCATCTACCTCGCCGACGCCACGCAGCGCAGTCTGAGCGAGCTCGATCCCCACCCGCCCTTGTACGATGCGCTGGTCGCGGCGCTGGGCGCCCTCGGCGATGAAGACGCCGCGCCGGTCTGCCTGCGCTACCTCTGGACCCTGCTCGCGCAGATCGGCTATCGCCCGGATCTCGGCGACCCCGGCGCCGCCTCGATCGTCGGGTTCGACCCCGAGGCCGGGCGCCTCGTCGCCCGCGGCGGCGCCGGAAGCTGGCCCGTCCGAGCCGCCACCATCCGGGCCCTGCGCGCCCTCGATGCGGGCGCCGCCGCCGATCACGCCACCACCGCCCGGGCCCTGCGCCTGCTCGACGCCTACCTGACCCGCCTTCTCGGACGTCCCCTGCCCAGCGCCGAGGCCTTCTTCGGCGCCGGAGGCCCGGGCGCCGCCCCGCGGTGAAAGTCGCTCCGCGGGCGTGTCGATGCTCAGGACGTTCACGGACGAACTTCACCGAGAGGCGACGATGCCGACAGAAACGCCCCAGCGCGCCGATGCGCTCGAAGCGGTGCTGCACTGCACCACCCTGCCGACCCTGCCCGCGGTGGCGCTCCGGGTTCTCGAACTCAGCGCCGACCCCGAGGTCACCCTGCCGCAGCTCGCCGGCGTGATCGCCAGCGACCAGGGGCTGTCGGCGAAGCTGCTCCAGACCGTCAACTCCAGCTTCTACGGCGTCCGGAACAAGTGCTCGACGGTCAACCAGGCCGTGGCCCTGCTGGGCATCCGGGCCGTGCGCAGCCTGTCCCTCGGCTTCTCCCTGGTCGGGACGCTGCAGGACCGGGGCGACGGGCCATTCGACTATCCCGCCTACTGGCGCCGGGCCCTGGTCACGGCTCTCGCCGCCAGGCGCATCGCCGCCGCCGCCGCCACCGGCGAGGCCGACGAGGCCTTCCTCATCGGCCTGCTGCAGGACATCGGGATGATCGCCGCCCTGCGGTCCCTGGGCCCCCAGTACGCCCGGCTGGTGCAGAGAGCCGGTCCGCACCACTGCCTTGCCGAAGTCGAATTGACGGAACTGGGCGCCCAGCACGCCGAGATGGGCGCTGCGCTGGCCCGCCGCTGGGGCCTTCCCGAGGAACTCTCGATTCCCATCCGCTTCCACGAGCAGCCCAGCGCCGCCCCCGGCGAGCGCCGACGCCTGACCCAGTGCGTTGCCCTGGGCAATCTCGTCCATGACGCCCTCGGCGGCAGCGCGCCGATGGCCGCCCAGCGGGCCTTTGCCCGCAAGGCAAGCGCCTGGCTCGGCCTGCGCGAAGACCAGTGCGACGAGATCACGCGCTCCACCGCCGAGGCCGCCCGCGAGGCCGCCGCCCTGCTCCGGATCGAAACAGGCGCCTACCCCGATGTCACCGCCATGCTCGCCGAGGCCCGGCGCCTGCGCGAGCAGATCGCCGGCGAGCCCGATGGCGAGCCCGATGAAGGGCCCGACGGCCTCGGCTCGCTGGTCAAGGATGGCCGCCTGCGCGATCCGCTCACCGGCGCCCTGACCCGCGCCGAGTTCGAGTGCCGGCTTGCAGCCGCCTTCGAGCAGACGCTTGCCGGCGCAGCGCCCGTGGCCCTAGTGCTGGCCGAACTGGACAACCTCGATCGGCTCCGGGCCACGCGCGGCGGGCACATCGTTGACCTCGCCCTCGTCGAGACGGCCCACACCATGGAGCACCTGCTGGCGCCCACCGGCGCCGGCGAGGTGATCGTGGGACGCTGGGACGCCGGATCGATCGCCGGCGCCATCATCGGGCCGGACCGCGAGGGGGCGATGCGCCTGGTCACGCGCTGCACGGCCGAACTGGAGGCCCTCAGCGCCGGATGGTGCGGCGCCCCGGGAGACCCGCCTGTCTCGCTGAGCCTCGGCCTGGCCATCGCCGACAGCGCCAGCGCCGCGGCGTACCGGCGCATCGAACTGCTGATCCAGGCCGCCCACAAGGCTCTGCAGGCCTCGCAGGCCGCCGGCGGCGGCCAGCTTCGCGCCTTCACGCCGCGCCAGGCGGCGTAGGACCCGGACCGGCTTCGGCCTCCATCGGCAGCAGCCGCCCTTCGGTCAGCGGGCGCACCGGGAAGTCGGCCGCCACCGCGCGCACATCATCCACCGTCACCGCGCGGATCCGCTCCAGCTCATCTTCCAGCTTCGTGTAGCGACCCAGCAGCGTCCACTGCACGCCGATGCGCTGCATCTGGTCGTGCGGGTTCTCGCTGTGCAGCGTCAGGGCCGTCGCGGCCAAGGCCCGCAGCCGGGCGAGGTCCTTCTCTTCGATGTGCCGGCCGATCTGATCGACCTCTTCCATCACGCGGGCCCAGATCTCCGCGGCCCGGTCCGGCTCGCCGGAGGCGTAGAGGAAGAACTCGCCGTAGCCATCGTGCGGGGCGTAGTCGCAGGAGGCTTCCTCCGCGATCCCCGGCTCGATCAAGGCCCAGTGCAGGCGGCTGTTGTCCGGCCCGCCGAGGATGCGCGACAGCAGCATCGCGGCGTACCGCCGGTCATCGGCCATCGCCGGCGCCGGCGCCAGCCCGAGCATGTAGGCCCGGTTGATGCGCTTGTCGCGCAGGGTCAACTCGCCGGCGCCGACCTCTTCCGGCGGCGCCTCCCGCCCCGGTCCCGTCGCCTGCCAGCCGGCGCACAGGTCCCCGAGCTGCTCGACCACGCGGTCGAAGTCCACCTTGCCGGCGCAGGCGACCACGGTGTTGTCAGCGCTGTAGCGCTGGTCGAAGTACGCCTGCATCGCGTCCCGCGACATGTCGGTGATGGTCTCGGTCGTGCCCAGCACGCGGTGGCCGAGGGGGCCGCCGCGGAAGTGCTCCTCGCTGGCTCGTTCGTACAGCACCCAGAAGGGGCTGTCCTTGTACATGGCGATCTCTTCGAGGATGACGCCCTTCTCGGTGTCGAAATCCTCGCTGCGCAGGGCCGGGCGGAGCATGCGGGAGACCAGTTCGGTGGCCCGGTCCATGCGCTCGGGCAACGCGTGGGCGTAGAAGCAGGTCAGCTCGGTCGAGGTGTAGGCGTTGTTGCGGGCGCCGATGTCATCGAAGGCGCGGTTCAGCTCATCCGGCCCGACGCCGTCGTAGCCCTTGAACATCATGTGCTCGAGGAAGTGGCTGACGCCCATGAGCTGCGTCTGCTCATCGCGGGCGCCGGTCTTGACGAAGAAGCCGATCCCGGCCGAGTGGGCCTCGGGATTGACCTCGCCGATGATGGTGAGCCCGTTGTCGAGCGTCGCGTGCTGGAAGTCTGCTGGCATGGGGAAGCGTAGGGGTCGGGGGTGGTTCAGCGGTTGCGCATGGATAGCGGGCGCATCGTGTGCGCGGGGGTGGCGTGGATGTGGGGATGGCGGCCGGGCGCGTCACGGGGCGCGGGGGAGGGCGCCGGCGCGGTGGAAGAGATCGCGCGGAGATGGTGGGCCGCTGGAGGGTGGGACAGGCGTCTCGCCTGTGCGGGAGTCGGCGGACGCATTGGAGCGAGCGTTGCGCTGGCCCTCGCTGGGGGCGATTTGTGTGACGGGCGCTTCGACGACCCCTTCAGGGTCGAGATGAAGAAGGCGCGCCAGGTTCCGGGCCTGGCGCTCGCTGCGCTTCGCTCCAGGCCCGGCTACTTCAGATGAGCCCGTCGGGCTCTCATTGAGGGAGGCTTTGGGGGAAGTGGCGCGCTCGGTGAAGTCGAGCGCGGGGCGCGCGGGCGAGGCCTTGTAGGGGGAAGAGCCCCTCACCGACCTCGCTTCGCGAGGCCACCTCTCCCCGCTCGCGCGGGGCGAGGGTGGGAGGTGGGCGCCGTTGCTGGTGTCGGGCGCGGTGGAATGGTTGGCGCGGACGTGGGTCAGGGCGCGTGAGAAGTTGTTGAGGGCGTGCTGGTCTTCGGTGTTCCTGGGCGAGCGGGAGCGCGAGCGCGTCGGGCGGGGGCCGGTTGGTTTGCGGCGGAAGGGCCAGGGGAGGCGCAGGGACCCGCGCGGGGGGAAGAGGATGGAGCGGGCGGCGGCGAGGGCGACTTCGGTGGCGCGGACGTTGGATGGAGAAAGCAGCGGCTCTTCGCGGAAGAGGTGAGCGCGGCAGGTTTCGGTGAGGGAGCAGAGGGCGGCCAGTTCGGCGTAGGGGCGGGCATCCCGGATGCGGCGGCGCTCTTCGGCGCGCAGCTTGGCGAACTGGCGGCGGATGTGGGGCTGCGCTGTCCAGGCGATGTAGTGGTTGAGATCGATGTCGTGGTTGGCGGCGATCTCGACTGCTGTCATCTCGCCTCGGAGGCGCTGGATGAGGAGGCAGTTGAGGTCGACGTGGGCGGGGAGGGAGAGAAGGGGAGAGGCATCAGGCACTGGGCACTGGGCATCAGGTTGCGCGGCGGGGGCGTGATCCCGGCAGGATGCAATCCTGCCCCACTCGTCTTGGTTGAGGCGGTCGTTGGTGGGAGCACCGATGTCGCGTGGCGACATTGGTGGAACGGCGTGGATGTGACCGTTGGTGTGGTTGTGGCCGTTGAGGGTTGCGCTGGGCATGTGTGAATTGTTCGGGCGCCGCGCCGGTTTGCAAGGCGATGGGGGCGCAGGGGCGCGAAACTGCGCGCGCCGGTGACAGGTGCGAGGTGGTTACTGGCGAGAATTGGTGTGCGGACGGGCGCTCCGGTCAGTCGCAGCCCTGCTCGAAGAGGCGCATGAACTCGAGGAAGTCACCATGGTCGTCGCCCACCCGACCGTCGCCGTCGTAGTCGGTACAAAGCCACTGATCTGATCGAGCGACCAGGAATGCGATCAGGTCGGCGCCATCAAGGACGCTGTCGCCGTTGAAGTCGGCCCGACACGGTCCGAACCCGATGATGCGCCACTTGCCTTGCCACAACTCCTCGTTCGTGAGCGCAAAGATCTCGCCATTGTTGTAAGCGATCGGGGATCCTTGGAACACCCCGCCCCACAAGGGGTTGAGGGGGCCGAGAACACTCGGGTACAACTCGCGATCGCGCTCCCAGCCGCTCGCGGTGCGACGATAGACCAGAGCGCGGTTGAAGAAGTCCCGAGTGTACCCGGGAATGAGTTCACTGGTCACGAGTGTGTCGCCGGCAAGCGCGAAGTACCTGCCGGGGCCGAAGCCAATCGCGATGGTCGCGTCGAGTTTCCAGATGGCGGGCGATGATTGCACATAGACATCGATGCCAGCCTCAGTGCGGAACGCGATCCGGCCGGCGTCAATCACGACTGGGCCCGTGGCGCCCGGCAAAACCGCTTCCGTGTTCCATCGTCCGCTGTTATCGCGCCGGAATATGGCGACGGGGCCAGGCGTCGCGGACGGAGGGCTACGCCACGTTGAGCATGCGATCAGATTGCCTTCAAGCGCAACCGAGGTCGTCTGCCGATCCCCAGCAAAGGGCGCGAGCAGATCCGCCTGATGTCGCCACACGGCGCCGTCGAAGTGGTAGACGGTACCCATGCCGCGTTCGGCCCACTGATCAGGGAACTGTCTGACTGCAAAGTAGTCACCATCGAGCGACGCGTCATCTTCATCGAGTGGGAGAAGCGCACGCTGCTCGATCGGCTCGTCGCGCCAAAGCACCCCATCGAATCGCAGTATGCGCCGTTGCGGCCAGAGTGCGATTCGATCGCCGGATATGTCACAGCCGCCGAACCAGAGATCCGGGTTCTCATCGGGGATCTCCGCCTCCAGTAGCCAGTCGAGCCCTTGTCGACGGTAGATGTGCGCGACGAGGCCGTAGTCGGGCCACTGGGAAAGCGCCGTCCAGACAAGAAGGTCGCCCTCAACATCTAGTGACGGCCGATAGGGACTCGAGTCGCGTGAGTCGAGGCGGAGGTACTCGGGCTGGGCGGCGGCGGTTGAGGCGAGCAGGGATGTTGCGAGGGCGAGTGTGCGCATGGGGAGGCTCCTGGCTTCTGGAGTTATCGGCATGGGCGGGGGCCCGGTGAAGAGGCGCCGGCAACCTCGGCGCCGTCGCTCGGCGCGGCGCCCCGAGCTTGCGCTCGTGGGTTCCCTGGCGCGGCCGTTGCCGCAGAGGCGAGACGGCTGTACCACATTCGCGAGCTTCGCAATAGCTCGCGCGATCTCCATCAGCCCGCCCCCGACTACCCTCGACCCGTGAGCCGCGACATCCGCATCCGGGGGCTTGTGAAGGACTTCGGCGAGAGCCGGGCCGTGGACGCGGTGGATGTGGACATCGCGCCGGGGGAGCTGTTCTTCCTGCTGGGGCCATCGGGCTGTGGGAAGACCACTCTGCTGCGCATGATCGCCGGGTTCATCGACCCCACCGCCGGCTCGATCGCCATCGGCGGGCGGGATGTGACGCGCCAGCCGGCCAACAAGCGCAACACGGCGATGGTGTTTCAGTCCTACGCGCTGTGGCCGCACATGACGGTGCAGGGCAACGTCGGATTCGGGCTGCAGGTGCGCCGCGCGCCCGGCGCCGAGCGGGCTCGGCGCATCGCCGAGGCGCTCAAGACGGTGCAGATGACCGGGTACGAGCAGCGCAAGCCGGGGCAGCTTTCCGGCGGCCAGCAGCAGCGGGTGGCGCTGGCCCGGGCCCTGGCGCCGCGACCGGATGTGCTGCTGCTGGATGAGCCGCTGAGCAACCTGGACGCCCGGCTGCGCCTCGAGCTGCGGGCGGAGATCCGGCGGATCTGCAAGCAGGCGGGGATCACGACCGTCTACGTGACCCACGACCAGAAGGAAGCGCTGAGCATGGCCGACCGCATCGCGGTGATGCGGGAGGGGCGCATCGAGCAGATCGGCTCGCCGCAGGATCTGTACCGGCGGCCGCGGTCGCGCTTCGTGGCCGAGTTCATGGGGGAGACGAACCTGCTGGAGGCGACGCTGGGCCCGGGGCCGGAGGGGCTGATCGAGGTGAAGACCGCGGCGGGGACGCTGCTGGCCCGTCCGGCCGCGGGGGCGCCGCGCGAGGGCCCGGCCCTGTGCTCGATCCGTCCGGAGGCGATCCGGCTCGGGGCGCCGGACGGTCAGTTGCGTGGCCGGCGGGTCAGCGAGACCTATCTCGGGGAACTCGCCCAGCACGAGATCGAGGTCGCCGGAGCGGTGCGCCTGCGCGTCGCGGAGATCAACCCGGCCGATGCCGGTGCGGAAGGCGAGGTTGGCCTGCGGATCGATCCGGCGGATGTTGCGCTGATTCCGCGCGACGGGGGGACCGGGCGGGAAGCCGACCGCACAGATGCCGACCATACGCGGCCGGCCGGCCGGCCACGCAACTTGCCGGCGACCGGCGGCGAATAGGCATTGACGAGCGGGTCCGGGGCCCGTACAACAGTTGTCCCGCGCCGGGCGATTCCGGCCGCAACAGGAGCGACGCGATGTCCAGGACCAGCCGAATCGCCATCGTCATGCTCGGCGTCTGTGCCGCGGCCAGCCTCACGGGCTGCGCGAGTCGCCACGCCCGGATCCGCGCCAACCCGACTCCTGAGTTGCACACGCTCACCGGCCGGTACGTGGATCAGCAGAACGACTTTGCGATCATGTGGGACGAGAACGTCCGCATGCTGCGCCAGGACTGGGACCGCTTCTGGTACGTCGACCGGCCGAGCCGGCTGACGCCCGAGCCGATCGCCCGCTGAGCGCCGTCGCAGATCCGAACAGACCACAGCGCCCCGTCCGCGGCGGGGCGCTGTTTCATGTATGGCGCCGCCGGACCTGTGTCAGAAGCTGGCCGTCTCGCCCGGCTTCATCACCTTGACCTCGACCTGCTTGGGCGTAAAGGCGCTGAGGTCGCTGGTCAGCAGTGGCCAGGTGCCCCAGTGAATCGGGATCGCGACCTTGGGCACGATGAGCTGGGCCGCGCGGGCGCCGTGCTCGGGGCCCATGGTGAAGCGATCGCCGACGGGGATCATGGCGATGTGGGGGCGGTACAGTTCGCCGATGAGCTTCATGTCGCTGAACAGGGCCGTGTCGCCGCAGTGGTAGAGCGTGACGCCGCCGATCCTGGCGACGACGCCGCACGGCTGGCCCATGTACCGGCCCTCGAAGCTGGACGAGTGAAACGCCTGGGTGAAGGCGATGAAGCCGAAGTCGGTCTCGATGCGTCCGCCGGGGTTGCCGGGCTCGAGGTTCTCGACGCCCTGCTCGCCGAGGTAGTTGCAGACCTCGAAGGCGGCGTAGACGGTGGCGCCGCAGCGCCTGGCGATGCTGACGGTGTCGCCGATGTGGTCGGCGTGGCCGTGGGTCAGGGCGATGTGAGTGGGGTTGAGGTCCTCGGGCTTGTGGACCGCCTGCGGGTTGCCCGTCAGGAACGGATCGATGGCAAGGCGCCAGTCGCCATCGGTGATGAGGAACCCCGCGTGACCCAGGAATGTGAGCTTGATCGCCATGGCTGCCTCCTTCCGGAGGCACTGTAGCGGCCGGGCCCGCGCCGGTGGCGCAGGTGGCCACCAGCCTCAGGCGACCTCGCGATGGTCCTGAGCCGGAGCTTCGGCGACGCGCACGGTGTTGCCACCAGCGGCCCGGGCCTCCTGCGCGGCGGCGCTGGCCATTGCCAGGACGGCCTCTGCGGTCGGCTTGGCATCCGGCTCGATGATGGCCAGGCCGATGCTCAGGGACATGGCGCGCGGGCCGCCGGGGCAGGCGACCGGCTCGGCTGTCATCCGCATGCACAGGCGCTCGCCGATGCGGATCGCCTGGCGGGCGCCGGCGACCGGGCCGGTGACCAGCAGGAACTCTCCGGCGTCGAGTCGGCCGAGGATGTCGGTGGAACGAATGCCGCCCAGGCAGCGGCGGGCCAGGGCGCAGCGCATCTCGTCGACATCCTCGCCGCCGGGCGGCTCATCATCGATGCGCAGGGCGGCGACGGCGAACATGTACTCGGTGTCGTCGGTGAGCTGGAGATCGAGGGCGCGCAGAATGCCCTGGCGGTTCCAGGTGCGCGTGACCGGATCGATCATGGCGCGGCGGCGGTCCTGGTGCTTGCGCCCGGTCATCTCGGGCAGCGGATCGACAGCGGAGGCGGACAGCTCGCGCTCGACGAGGGCCGCCAGGTCGTGCAGCATCCAGACGTCGCGGTCCGAGAAGTCGCGGGGCGCGGTCTCCAGCACGAACAGCGCGCCGACGTTGAGCCCGTTGGTGAAGCGCACCGGGCAGCCGGCATAGGCGACGGCGTAAGGCTCGCCGGCGACCAGCGAGCCTTGCGCAAAGCGCGGATCGGCGGTCGCGTCGGGCACGACCAGGACTTCGTCGGAGACGATTGCGTGGGCGCAGAAGGAGGAATCGCGATCGACCTCGATGATGTTGAGGCCCTGGATCGACTTGAACCAGACCCGGCCGGCGTCGACCAGCGAGACGCCGGCGATCGGCGCCTGCAACAGCCGGCAGGCCATGCGGGTGATGCGCTCGAAGCGCTCCTCGAGCGGGGTATCCAGCAGGTCGAGGGCGCGGAGTGTCTGGAGCCGCTGGGGCTCGTTCTGATGCACGGGCGGGTGTGGCATTCTCGGACCTCGCTTCTCAAAGAAAGCTCGATCCATCCGACTCGGCTGTTCGATGCTCGGAGTTGAGCGGCGGGTCCGCAAACTACGGACAGCCGGCGGCGAAGGCGTTCTGGTAGCAGAGGAAGTCGAAGAAGTCGAGGACGCCCGTCCCGTCGCAGTCGGCGTACGGGTCGCCGAGCGCGAAGGCGTTCTGAAAGCACAGGAAGTCGAACAGGTCGAGCGCGCCGGGGCAGGCGCCCGGTTCGCAGTCGGCGTAGCAGGCGTAGGTCGAGTCGGGGGGCACAAAGTCGGCCAGCGGCGTCAGGGCGATGTCGTCGAAGTAGGCCGCATCGCCGGGCGCCCAGACGCCGTCGCGGACGATGCGGATGGTCACGCTGGTGCGATCGGCAACCCACTGGCGCCAGCCGAACTGCCAGCCCTCGAGATCGAAGCAGGCGGGCACGTGCGGATCGCCGGGAATGTCGTTCAGGTCGATGTAGAGGGCGCCGGCTTCGAGATTGCCTGTGTTCATGAACCCGCTGAGGATGTAGGTTTCGCCGCGCGTCACCGCGATGGACGCCGAGATCGCGGCGTAGCCAGGGCCGCTGCCGGGGCCCCCAGACATGGTCCCGGCGCTGAACGCGCCGGACCACGCCTCGGCGTCGGTGACGCGGAAGACGCCCTTGCCGGGGGTGAAGTCGACCCAGGGGCTCATGATGCCGGATTCGAAGTCGCCGTTGGGGATCACGCTCCAGGCGCCCGTGCCGGGCACGGGGTCCCGGACGATCTGAGGCTGGGCCGTGGCAACCGCTGTGACGCATCCGAGTGTGACGGACAAGACGCATGCGTTTTTCACAGACGCTCTCCTCGGCAGTGCAACTCCAGGCATGGCAACTTAGGTAAGCAGGCGCCACCGGGCGCCCTTCGCGCCGTGGCCCATGATACCGAATGGCCATCAGGCCGCAAGCCCCGTGCGCTGCGCGAAACCTGCGAGGCCTGCCGGCCTCCTGAAACTGGAGACATCCCGGGCGCGGTTGCGTTCGCCGGGCGCCGCTGCGGGCTGCTACGGGCAGCCAGCGGCGAAGGCGTTCTGATAGCAGAGGAAGTCGAAGAAGTCGAGGACGCCGGAGCCGTCGCAGTCGGCGTAGGGGTCCATCTGGGCGAAGGCGTTCTGGAAGCAGAGGAAGTCGAAGAAGTCGAGGGCGCCGCTGCCGTCGCAGTCGGGGTAGCACTCGTCGGCGCAGGTCAGCAGCCAGGTATCCTGGAGCACGCCCGTGCCGCCGCCGCCGATGGCGCCGCCGTAGCCGCCGTGGAGGACGAGTTGGCCGGCATCCGGGTAGTAGGCCATGGCGTGCTGATCGCGGGCGCCGACCTCGCCGGGCTCGAGCCGGCGCCACTCGGTTCCGTCGTATTCCCAGGTGCCGTTGGCGCGGTCGAGCGTGCCGGGGCCGGTCTGGCCGCAGGCGAGGATCACCGTGCCATAGCCGGGATGGAACGCAAGCCCGAGGTACTGGCGCCCGGAGGGACCGAACGCGGCTGACTGGGTCCAGTCGGTCCCGTCCCACTCCCAGGTGTCATCGCGGCGGGCGCCGCTGAAGCCGCCGAACATGATGACGCGCTGGCGGATGGGGTCGTAGGCCATGGCGTGGCCGTTGCGTCCGGGCGGGATGGTGGCGGGGAAGACTTCGGTCCAGGTGGCGCCGTCAAAGATCCAGGTGTCGGCGAAGCGGCTGGTTCCGAAGCCGCCGAAGAGGACGATGTTGCCGCGGGCCTCGTCATAGGCCATGGCGTGGTTGAAGCGCGGCGCCGGCGAGGTGGCGGGGAAGAGCTGGGTCCACTCTTCGGCGTCGCCATCCCAGGCCCAGGTGTCGTCCAAGGCGCCGCCGGATGAGCCGCCGAAGAGGATCACGCGATCGATGCCGGCGTGATACGCCATCTTGTGGACGCTGCGCGCGATGGGGCCGACGGCGGCCGAGGGTCGCCAGGCGCTGCCGTCCCAGAGCCAGGTTTCGTCGTTGGTCACGCCGGCGCTTTGGCCGCCGAAGAGCATGACGGAGGCGCCGTCGTAGGCCATCTCGTGATTCTGGCGCTGGGTGGGGCCTTCGAGGGTGGCGAGGGTCCAGGGCTCGCACTGGGCGGCTGCGCTGGCGACCAGCCCTGTGATGGATGCGATGACGGGGGCGCAGGTGGCGAGGCGGATCATCGGGCGCTCCTCTCTCGGGCGCGACGCTCTTGCGCCCGCGCTAGGCGCGGGCCGGCGTTTCTCCGCCGGGCAAGTCGTCGTGCGCGCGCAGTATACCGCGGTCCTGATGATCCACCCAAGCCGCATCGTGTGGTCGGGCCCTGTTCGCAGGTGTTACGGGCAGCCGGCGGCGAATTCGTTCTGGAAGCAGAGGAAGTCGAAGAAGTTCAGCGTTCCGTCGCCATCGCAGTCGGCCGCGAGGTCGCCTGCGGCAAAGAGGTTCTGATAGCAGAGGAAGTCGAAGAAGGTGAGCTCTCCGTCACCGTCGCAGTCGGCGTAGCAGTCATCGGCCACGGGCTCGACGATGCAGCGGATGACGAAGTCGCCGCTGGCGCCGAAGGCGCACAGGTCGGTCCATCCGCCGGGGACGGCAAACAGTGGGTTGAGGCCGGGCTGGCAGCCGTCGATGTCGGTGACCAGCGATGGCTTGGTGACGTCGCCATTGGGGGCGTCACTGAAGCGCATGCCGACGGTGAAGGCGTTGCTCGGCGGCGGCGACTGGATGACGATGTTCTCGGGCGCCAGGTCGAACTCGTTGAGGAAGCCGTCGGTGAGCTGAAGCGGGTCGCTCTCGAAGATGAGGCGCAGGGCGGAGCGCGGGCCCTCGTAGATGAGGATGGCGTCCTGGACGCTGGCGGGCGCGCCGCCGAAGAAGCTCTTCCAGAACAGTTGCACGCGCAGGATCCTGAGCGGATACATCGACGGATCGACGATGAACGTCGCGGCGCCGATTTCCCCGTTGACGAAGCCGAGCTGAATCGCGGCGGTGGCGCCGTCGACGAGCCCGTCGTTCTTGAGTTCCAGCTCCTGCGCCGTGGCGGCCGAGGCCAGCAGGCATCCGGTGATTGCGATGTGCCATCTGCGCATGTGCGCCTCCTGAGGATTGCCCCACCAACGTATACCCGATTCGGGGCTCCGGCGCCACATGTTTCTGCGCCGGAGTCGGGGCCGGGCAAAAGCAGCGGCCCGCGCCGGGGGCGCGGGCCGCACTGGTGGACGAATCAGGCCGGCTTACGGGCAGCCAGCGGCGAACTCGTTCTGGAAGCAGAGGAAGTCGAAGAAGTCGAGCGAACCAGAGTCATCGCAGTCGGCGTAGTCGTCGCCGGCGGCGAAGGCGTTCTGGAAGCAGAGGAAGTCGAAGAAGTCGAGCGAGCCGGAGCCGTCGCAGTCGGCGTAGCAGCCGCCGGTGCAGCTATGGCCCTCTTCTCCGACGATGTTCATGATCGTGGAGATGCCGCTGAAGCCGATGGAGGCGAAGGTCGCCGGGGCGGGCAGGCCGCAGCCGGTGGAGGACAGGTAGGACGGGGCGGTCTCGCCGAAGCCGTTGCCGCCGAGGAAGGCCACGTCGCCGGTGAGGGCGCCGCCGCCGCCGAAGTCCTGCGGGGCGATCTCGACGATGAGCGAGGCGCCGGCGTCGATGCAGACGCCGCCATCGAAGTCCATGGTGAAGATGTCATCGGGCGTGCCGGTGAAGGACCAGTCAAGGTACTTCGCGGTGGCGGTGCCCTTGAGCTCGAGGCCGAGAGCCGGCGTGGAGCCGGCGGGGGCCTGGTAGAGGTTGATCGTGACCTCGGTCTCGCCGGCGAAGGACGGGGCGCTGAAGCGCTGGATGCCGAACTCGACCTGCGTGACGGTGATGTCGCCGAGGCCGAAGAAGCCCAGGTCGAAATCGCGCCACCACTGGTTGTCGCTGGTCGTCTGCGGCGCGCCGGTGGAGGCGCAGGCGACCATGATGCCTTCAACGAGATCTTCGATCTCGTTGTGCGACATGCGGAACGGCTGGGCAAAGGCCGGCGCGGCCATGCCGGCGCAAGCGCAAACGATCAGTGCGTTGGTCATCTTCATTGATGTGCTCCCTCTTCGCATACTTGGAAACTGGACGGGGAAATTCAGAACCTAGCGCCGACCACGAATGGCGCTGACACAACTACTTCTTCCGCCAAGGCCCGCGCCTCGGCGTCCCCCACCCTGCCGAACCCCCGGCGCGGCATGCGCCAGGTCTCTACCCCAGTTGTGACGGGCCCTCCTGAGACCGCCTCCCTGAGCCGGGCGCCCAGAAACAGCGCCGGCACCCCAATGTATCACGTTCCGCACCGAAGTCCCGTCCTGATCCCTGTTTTTGCCCGAAACCGGCTTCGCAGCGCAGACCATCTGGCCCGAACAACGACCGATAATGCGGCTCCGGGTGGTCAAGGGCTCCTGGCCGGGCCAGCGGTTGGCCCGACCGGTCAGCGCAGCGCTTCGCGGACCGCCATGTGGATGGCGTTGGTGGCCCGGTCGCTGGCGGCGGCGATCCTCGCCTTCGAGGCGTCCGTGGCCTCGACGACCCGGCGGACCAGTTCGCGGGTGGCCCCCGCGTCGATCATCGCCCGCACGCAGTGGCGGGTCAGGCGATCGATGGAAGCGATGGCCCAGCGGGCCGTCCGGTTCACGACGAGCGCCCCGGCCTTCCCGGTATTGATGATGCGCTCATCCGGGGCGCCGGCGGCGTCGAGGCGGCGGATCCGCTGGATGGTCTGCTCGGTGGTGTCTGCGATGAACTCCACCGAGCGGTCAGCCCGGTGATCGACGAGTTGCACGCAGCGCCGGGCGATCGCCTCCGGGTCGCCATCGTTCTGGGCCGCGGCCTGCTGCATCGGCAGCAGCGCAAGCAGGGCGGCGAGGAGAAGAGGCAGTCTCAGCAACATCGTGTATCTCCTTCCAGGGTGCTCGGGCAGACCCAGACGCGTGGCCACACGGCCACGCCGGGCGGCTTTGCCGCCACTGAGGTCCAGCGAGAGAACGCTTGACCCGTCCCCGGATTCCCTACAGTCTACACGGAAATGACCTTCGCGACCCTGTTCATCCTCCTCGTCGCGATCGGGGGCCCGGTCGTGGCGCTGGTCTGGTGGGCCGTTGCGGCCCGGGCGGCGCCCTACGACGACGAGAAGGCCCGCTCGGCCCGCAAGCCGGACCCGCACGAGGGCGCCAGCGTGGTCCGGGGCTTCGACAAGCCGTAAGCCGGGTTGGCTGGCGCTAACCTGTGCCCATGCCGCGGTACAAGCTGACCGTCGCCTACGACGGGGCCGACTTCTCCGGATGGCAGAAGCAGGAGCCGGAGGATCCCGCCCTTGGCGGCGGGGTCGAGACCGGCGCGGTCCGGCGCGCCCGCGCCGAGGGCCTGGAAGCTGGCGGACCCGGGCGCGTCGCCCTGCGCACCGTCCAGGCGGTGCTGGAGCGGGCGGTGCGCGAGGTGGTTCGCGAGCCGGTCACGCTGACCGGCGCCAGCCGCACCGACGCCGGCGTACACGCCTGGGGCCAGGTGGCGGCGTTCACCTGCTCCGGGGACGGTCCGGCCGGCGCCCCGGCGTCGCGCACGGGCGGCTGGCCGGCCGCCCGCGGGCCCGAGGCGCTGGTGCGGGCCATCAACGCCCGCCTGCCCGACGATGTCCTGGTGCGCGCGGCGACGATCGTCGACGACGGGTTCGACCCGATCGCCCACTGCGCGAGCAAGGCGTACTCGTACACGTTTCACAGTTCACCCGACCGCCCGCTGTGGGACCGCAGATATGTCTGCCACACGCGCCACCGGCTGGACATCGAGGCGATGCGGGCCGGGGCCCGGGCCCTGGTCGGCGAGCACGACTTCGGGGCCTTTGCCGCGGCCGGGCACGGGCGATCGAGCACCGTGCGCACCATCTATACCTGCGACGTGCGCGAACTCGACGCCGAGGATGGGGCCCAGCGCGCGCGCATCGATGTCAGCGGCAACGGCTTCCTGTACAACATGGTGCGCATCATCGCCGGCACGCTGCACGAGATCGGGCGCGGGCGGATCGAGGCGGGCGCCGTGCCGGCCATTGTGGCCTCCGGCGACCGGCGCCGGGCCGGGCCGACCATGGCGCCCGACGGCCTGCGCCTGGAATGGGTGCGCTACGACTGACCGCTTCGGCGCCGGGCCGGGCCGAGCCGGCGCCTGAGGCGCTGCAGCAACCCGGGGCGCGGGGCGGGGGCGCCGGCGAGGGCCGGGTAGCGGGCGCCGATCCACGAGGCGAAGCGAGCCGGCGCCGGGCGGGCCCGCTGGATCAGCGGCTCGGGGAGCACCGCCATCTGCCCGCCGCGCAGCGCCACTTCGCACAGCAGGGCCCAGCGGACGACCTCGTCGGGGACGCCGGCCGGCTTGAAGGCCTCCAGCGCTGCGGGCGTGACGACGACGGGCCCGGACCATTCGGCGGCGCCAATCGCCTCGGGATCGAGCCCGACGGGCGCCGTCTCCGGGCTGCACGCGGTCGCCACGGCGGCGCCGCTGCGCGCGATGGCCGCGGCGCAGCGCAGGGCGAACCGCTCGTCGACGGCTTCGCGCGATCGCATGAGGCACAGCAGTGCGCCACCGCGCCCCGCAGCGCGAGCCCGCTGGTACCAGTCGGGCTCCTCGACATCGATCGAGCCGATGCGCGGGGCGCCGGCGCGGCGGCGCGGCGGCGCCGGGGGACTCGCCAGTTGCGCCATGTGCGCGACGCGGGCCTCAATGACGGTCTGCGGATCGCACAGGGTCTCGATGCGCTGGCGGGCGCCGGCGCCGAGTGCGCTTCGCAGTTCGGGGCTCGTCAGGGCGCGCCCGAGGGTCGGCGCAAGGGCGCCGGGGTCGGGCTCGCAGGCAAGGCCGCTGACGCCATCTTCGACGATCTCGCCCATGCCTCCGGCGCCGGTCACGACGCAGGGCGCGGCAAGACTCATCGCCTCCAGCAGGGCGTTGGGGAAGTTGTCCCAGCGCGAGGGCAGGCAGACCACCGCGGCGCGCGCGATCTCGGCGCCGAGCCGGCCCCTGGCAATGCGATCGACGAAGTCGAACCGGTCGCGCCTGTCGCGCACGATCTGTTCCAGGTGGGCGCGCATCGACGACTGGCCCGGCCCCGTCTCGGTGTCGCCGCCGACGAACCGGACGCGCAGGGTCGGGAAGTCGTCGAGCAGCGCCAGCGCGGCTTCGGCCAGCAGATCCGGCCCCTTGCGTCGCTCGAGACGCCCGAAGAAGAGGATGGTCGGCGCTTCGTCCGCCGGCCGGGCGCCTTCGGCGCCGAGGTCGCGCCGGGCCGCCTCGACATCGAACGGGTAGGGGATGGCGGCGCCGGTCGGGCAGGCGATCCCGAGCGCGGCGAGGTCTGCAGTGGTGCGCTCCAGCAGGGCGGCGCTGGGACTGACCAGCGCGTCGGCGAGGCGGATGGTCTCTCGCTCGGCGGCCTGCATGCCGAGGGTCTCGAGGTTGGTCTGCCGCTCTTCGTTGAGCGTGCGGCAGAGGGCGGTGGTCATGTGCAGGTGGCAGAGGATGCGGGCGCCGGCGAGTTCGCCGGCGCTCTGGCGGCCCCACAGGGCCCAGCAGCCGTCGCCGTAGTACTCGGGCACTTCGATGACATCCAGCGGCGCTTCGGCGTGGAGGTCCAGCAACGTGCGCCGGACGGCAGCGCTGTGGCGCTGGAAGTGGAACGGCAGTTTGGCCGCTTCCGGTGGCGGCTCGGCGCCGATGATGCGGACGCCCGGCAGTTCGTCAGCGGCGCGATCAAGCCCGGCGTGCGGGCCGGTGACGACGATCATCTCGTGGCCGGCCTCGGCCATGGCGCGGGCCATCTGCGCGGCGTAGGTGCCGATGCCGGCGCCGAAGAAGGGAGCGAGTTCGCGGCTGACGAGGCAGTAGCGCATGGTCGTAGGGCTCCCGGGAGGGTACTCCGACGCTCGTGGCGCGCGCAAGACCGGCCCGGAGGTCGCCCCCGGGCCGGTGGTTGCTTCGGTGATGGCGAGCGAATCAGCGGCAGCCGGCCGCGAACTCGTTCTGGAAGCAGAGGAAGTCGAAGAAGTCGAGGATCCCGTTGCCATCGCAGTCGGCGTAGGGGGCGCCGGTGGCGAACTCGTTCTGGAAGCAGAGGAAGTCGAAGAAGTCGATCACGCCGCTTCCGTCGCAATCCGCGTAGCAGCCGCCGGTCATGGCGCCGGCGTCGAGGATGGTCAGCGCCGAGGCGCCGCGGGCCCGGACCTGGAACTCATCGACGCCGCCGAAGTCGCCGGCCGTGCCGCGCGGGGCCAGTTCGATGCGGTCGACCTTGATCTCGGCGCCGCCGACGAACTGCATCGAGAACGGGCTGCCGCACTCCAGCACCAGCACCCACTCGTCGAACTGGTTGAGGACCCAGCGGAACGTCAGTTCGGTGCAGTACTTGAACAGCGAGAAGGAGCCGCCGGTGGTCACCACGCCCTCGCCGACCAGCTTGCCATCGAGGTAGCCGCGCACCGGAACCGTGGAGATGGCCACGCCGGTGAGATCCGGCGAGACCAGCATCGCGTCGGCGCTGCGCTTGGTGGCGGTCAGCGACAGATACGGGCCGGGCACGATCCAGCAGTTCGGGGTTGGATACCAGGTGAGATCGAGGGCGGCGCCGGGCTCGAGGGCGCCGAGGTCAAAGCTGGCGCCGAACGAAGCGCCGCGGGCCGACCAGTCGATGCGCTCATCGCCGAGGGAGGCCTCGATGTCGCCGCCGGCCCTGCGGCAGGTCAGGACGACCTCCTTGCCGACGTGCTTGGCCTCGGTATCGCCCAGCGGCGCCAGCAGCCAGCCGCCGGGGACCACGATCGGGCCGCAGAAGACCTTGCGGTAGGCCTCGACGGGGTCGCAGGAGGTCTGCGTGGAACTGCTCGCATCGTCGTAGTAGGCGAACTTGTCCGTCTCGGTCCAGACCTTGCGGATGGCGGGGATGCCGCACTGCGACTCGAACTCGCCGCACCAGACGAGGATCGGGTTGTCGGTGTCGGCGAAGATTCCGCCGGGAGGGAAGTGAAGCTGGCCCACGACGATCCCGAGCACATCGTCGCCGACGATGGAGCCGGCGAAAGAGCCCGGACTGACAGCGGGGCCGCACGTGTTGATGGAGGTCCACTTGACGCCATCGGTCAGCAGGTCCAGCGCGCCGCCGGCGAAGGCGTGGCCGCTGTCCGGGAAGTGGGCGTACAGCTTGACATCGAACTTGTCGGACAGGACGGCCTGGCGCTTCACTTCGAGTTCCCACCGGCAACAGTCGGCGGCGGAGGCGGTGGAGCCTGATGCGGCCATCGCGGCGAGGGCCAGCATGGCGGTCCTGGCAAACGTGCGGCTGATTGGATTGCGTGACACGATGATTCCCCTTGTGTGTGGTTTGCCGGGCCGCAAGCCCCGCGGCGCCGACGTGACGCCCTCAGAGAGCTGGAACGGGGCTCTGCCTGACCCCGGCGGACAGTTCAGCGGAACCGGCCGTGCGCACTCACGCGCACATCGGGGGAAGATCGCGCGGGACCGTGCGACATAGGCTCCGCCATGCGCAGATTGGTCGGTTATGTGCTGTGGGCGTCGATCACGCCGGTTGCGGGCGCCCGGGGCGGCGACTGGTGGCGCGACGCGGTCTTCTACGAGGTCTTCGTGCGCAGCTTCGCGGACTCGACGGCGGGGCCGCTGGCCGATGATGGCGTCGGTGACCTGCCGGGGCTGATCGAGCGGCTGGATTATCTGAATGATGGCGATCCGGCGACGGATACGGATCTCGGCGTCACAGCGCTGTGGCTGATGCCGATCATGCCATCACCTTCGTATCACGGCTACGACGTGACCGACTACAAGGCCGTGCAGGCGCAGTATGGCACGCTGGAGGATTTTCGGCGGCTGATCGAGGCGTGCGAGGCCCGCGGCATGCGCGTGATCGTCGATCTGCCGCTGAATCACACGAGTGATCGGCATCCGTGGTTCGAGGCTGCGCGCGCGCCCGGCGCCCCCACTGCCGACTGGTATGTGTTCAGTGATGATCCGGCGCGGACGGATGTGGGCGAGCGCGTCTGGCACGACCGCGGCATGCCGGAGGGCCGGTGGTACTACGGCCTGTTCTGGCACGGCATGCCGGATCTGAATTTGCGGACGCAGGCGGTCACCGAGGCCCTGTACGACGCCAGCGCCTTCTGGCTGACTGATATGGGCGCGCACGGCTTCCGGCTGGACGCCATCCGGCATCTGATCGAGGACTGGCCGGTGACGGCCAACACGCCCGAGACGATCGCGTGGCTGGAGGATTACCGCCAGTACATCGAGTCGATCGCCCCGGAGGCCGTCCTCGTCGGCGAGGTGTGGAACGAGACGGATGTCGTGCGCCGGTACGTGCCCGGGGCGGTGAACGCCTGCTTCGAGTTTGCGCTGGCGCGGGCGATCCTGGACGCGGCGCGCTCCGGCGAGGCGGCGCCGCTGGGCGCGCAGATCGAGCAGGTCGCCAGCGCCTATCCGCCCGGCGCCTTCGCTACCTTCCTGGCCAACCATGACATGAACCGGACGGTGTCGCAGCTTGAGGGCGACCTCGGCGCCGCCCGTGCCGCGGCCACCGTGCAGATGCTGCTGCCGGGGACGCCGTTTGTCTACTACGGTGAGGAGATCGGGATGACCGCCGTCAAGCCCGATCCCGACCTGCGCCGACCGATGCAGTGGACTTCCGAGGCGGGCCGGGCCGGCTTCACCCGCGCCGAGCCGTGGCGTCCGGCGCCGGCGGACATCGGCGCGGCGTGCGTGGCGGCCCAGATGGACGATCCGGACTCGCTGCTGGAACTGTACCGGCGCCTGATCCGCCTGCGGCTTGGGTCGGAGGCGCTGCGGCGCGGCGATGTGCGGGTGCTCGACGCGGGCCATCCGGCGGTGCTGGCAATCCTGCGCGAAGCGCCGGGCGAGCGCGTGCTGGCGCTGGTGAACCTCGGCGCCGAGGCGGTCGAGGAGTACGCGATCTCGGCGCGGCCCGGCTGGGCGCCGGGGGCTCGTGATCTGCTGGCGGGCGAGCCGGTGGCGCCAATTGCGGCGGCCGGGGCGCACGGGTGGCGGCCGGTCGCGCGGCTCGCTCCGCGCGGCGGCTGGGTCATCCCGCTGGGCCCGTGAGGCGCGCCGCTCACCAGCAGTTGCGTGCGCTCCGGCGCTTTGGAAGCCCCCCACGGAGGTGGGGGGGTACCCGAGGTCAGCCGCAGCCGGCGGCGAACTCGTTCTGGAAGCAGAGGAAGTCGAAGAAGTCGAGGGCGCCGGAGGCGTCGCAGTCGGCGTAGTAGTCATCCGTGGCGAAGGCGTTCTGGAAGCACAGGAAGTCGAACAGATCGAGATCATCCGTGCCGTCGCAGTCGGCGTAGCAGCGGCGCACGCGGATGATGGCCGCGCCTTCGACGAAGGTATCGATGCGTGATTCCGCGCTGCCGGACTCCTTGAATGGGAACACGCTGAAGTCGCCCGTGCTAGTTGTGATCAGGATATCTTCAGTACCGGCTCCGTCAGGACGCCATCTTGTCCAGAGCACGATGATGGGATTGCGAGAGTCCGCATACACCAAGGGTGGAAGGTGCAGTTGGCCAACGACGAACGGGCCAACGACGCGGTCGCCGTGTAGCGGATATGGGTCGCATGAGCCAAGCGTACAAGCGCTCTCGATGAACACTCCATTCGAAGCTTCCATGAAGAACCGCGCGCTGGCGAAGGCGTAATCGAGATCGGCGAAGGTGGCGCGTACCTCCAACCGAACGGCCGGCATAGAAGCTGTGCTGGCGCCGCATACCCGAATCGCGAGTGTCTCCTGAGCATGAAGTGAGCCGGTCACGCAAATCGTTGACGCCATGGTGACAAGGAGGGTCGCCGCCATCAGCAGCCCCCTGCGAAAGCGACCGCGTAGGCAGCGAGATCTTCGCCGCCAACTCGGCCATCGCCATCCCAGTCCGCCCGCACATCACCTGCGCTCAGCCAGTTCTGCATGAGCAGGAAGTCGAACACATCGAGTGCGCTATCGCCATTGACATCGGGCGGGCATGGACTACTGCCGCCCGCTGACTCCGTGCAGAGGCCGACGCCTGGCGTGGATTCGATCCCGCGCCCGGAGAAGATCTGGCAGATCGCAGTGCGATGGGGAGTGCCGTTGGAGAGGTCTGCATCGTCATCGTCGGCCGTCAATACCTCGACCAGCGTTGCCGGACCGGCGGCCTTGGGATCGGACTCGCAGCCCTCGGGGCCGTTTTCGACGCCGCCGGACGTCAGCATCGCCCAGTCAACGAACAACTGATGCGCGCTGTCGGGGCCGATCCCGCCACTGATCGGCTCGGCGGCGAGTTCAAGCCAGAGTGCGCCAAGCAGCATGCCATCTGCGTGTGGAGCACTTGTAGCGCAATCGAACTCAGGGCGCGGTGTGGCCGTCAGCGGCGAGCGGTCCGGGTCACAGTTTGGTCGCCAGTCCTCGGCGTGGACGGTGACCCCATACACCAGCATCGCCAAGGTATCACCGAAGCCTTCATGGAAGTCCTTGTGTGGGTCGGTATCGGTCGGGATGTTGAGCATGCGGTTGGCAAGGTAGTGGCCATACTCGTGAACTACGACCGTGGAATAGGCTTGGTTGAAGTCACAAACATTGCTTGCGATGCGCCCATAGACGACCCAATCAGGGACTCCAACAAGGGCGAAGTAACGGCCAGCGCAGGCGAATTGGCAGTCGTTGACGACCGGATTGACCAGGTCATCAAGGCCGGCGTACGTTCCTGGCGGAAGCAACTGGTGCCAGAAACCGCGCGCTTTGAGAAGCGCGCGATGGACGTTCACTCGAGCTGTGTCGAACTCCGCGAATGGGCTTGGATTGAAGTCATGATCGCGGGTAGTAGGGAATGTCGAGCCAAGGTTGTACACCGCTGGCGGGACAGGATCTCGCTGGGATGGGCAGGCACCCTCGAGCAGCTCCCACGCCGGTCCACTCCATGTGAACCGGATCTTGGCGTCGGCCGGGTAGTTTGTGCCGAAGAACTTGTAAACGCCATTGTCGTCCGTCACCTTGCTGTCGAGCACCTGTGTCTGGGCCGCGTTGGTGATCTCGACCTTGAGCTGCGGCAGGGGCGAGGTCTGCGGCAGGTTCGACCCGCACCGGTGACCGACACCCTTGTCAGGCTTGGTTCCCTGCGTGGCGCCGCCCGTCACCGTGCCCGTCACCGACGGCTGCGGGGGCGGGAAGCTGCGCGCGACCAGATCGGCGTAGCGCAGCAGCGCTCCCGTCTGGGCATCGACCCAGAAGGCGTACGACTCGACGCTGACCCGGAGGTCCGACCAGCCGACCAGCTTCCAGGCGGCCCGGCCGTCGGCGCGGGAGAGGGCGCCATCGGGCGTCGTCACCACAAGCTGCGGCTCGGCCCAGTCGACGAGCGTCTCGGCCCGGGGGTGGGCCATGGCCGTGCGCAGGGCCTGCTCGGCGGAGATGCTCGGCGCCGGCAGCCCACCGGCCGGCGGGCGCGCGAAGTGGCCCGCCGCGTACACGACCGTGGGATCCGAGCCTCGATCGGCGCGGACCATCACCCGGACGATGGACGCGTCCACCGGCACGCCATCGACGAGCTGGCGGTAGCCGAAGACCGTCCGGCCGCGGTGCAGGTTGAACTCGCGGATCTGCTCGAGTTCGAGGTCGCCATCGGAGAAGGCCTCGCCGTACAAGTACAGGAAGTTCTCGGCGGCCTCGCGAGGTGTGGCGCCGGTGGTCATCGGCGCCCCGAAGATGATGCTGGCCCGGGCGGGCTCGGCGCCGGCCCAGTGGACCCTGGCGCCCGGATGGTCGCGCAGCAGGTCATCGACCGCCTGCTGGGCTCTCTGCCCCAGCGCCGGGGACGCCATCGCGAGGAGGAACCCTAACGCCCCCCCCACAAACGCGCACTTCGACATCTCCATCTCCTTCGGCCCGCGCACACAGGGCAAGGCGCGCTGCCGCGTCGCGCATACGGGCGCGACCTGGATTACTCCAGACTACCGGAGTTGCGCGGCAGACGCAACGAGCCGGAAGCGCCATTATAGCGGCAATCGCGGAAATGGCGACAATTGCATCTGTTTTCGGGCGTGGGCTCGCAGGGCGATCCGGCGCCTGCGCCCGGCAGGTTGGAAACCTGCCCCACTCGTTCAGGCGCGCCGGGGAAGCCCCCCACGGAGTGGGGGGGTACCCGAGGTCAGCCGCAGCCGGTGGCGAACTCGTTCTGGAAGCAGAGGAAGTCGAAGAAGTCGAGGGCGCCGGAGGCGTCGCAATCGGCGTAGTAGTCATCCGTGGCGAAGGCGTTCTGGAAGCAGAGGAAGTCGAACAGGTCGAGGTCGTCCGTGCCGTCGCAGTCGGCGTAGCAGCGGCGCACGCGGATGATGGCGGCGCCTTCGATGAAGGTGCTGATGCGGGATGCGGAAAGCGTCAGTTCGGGGTCGAGGTATACCGAGAAGTCGCCTGTCAGCGTGTCGATGGGCACATCGCGCACATCCAAGCTCTCCGGCCGCCAGAATGTCTCGACGATCGCGATCGGGTTCGCCGGATCCGCGTAGATGCCGCCGGGAGGGAAGTGGAGTTGGCCGGGCAGTACGAGGTACACGCGCGAGCCGTCGTGGACGGGCCCGCCGCCGCATCCGGATGTACCGACGACGCAATACGTGTCTGAGAAGATGCCGTCGCCCGCGCTGAATTCAAACCGCGCGCTCGCAAACGCGTAGTCGGCAGGCGAGAAGCGCGCCCAGAGTTCGATGCGCAGGCGCGGCTCTGCCGGGGTGCTGGCGCGGGGGATGCGGAAGAGAATCGTCTCCTGTGCCGCGCACGTGGAGGCGGCCGCGAGTGCGAGGCAGGCCGCGATCGCGCGCATGGACATCTCCATCTCCTTTCGCCCGGAATGCCGGGGCAGGCGCGTGGCTCGCACTGAAGGCCCGAGGCGCCGCCGCGGCGAGCAGGCAACTCCATTATACAGGAAGGCCCGGAAGTTGACGACAGCTTGGTCGGTTTTCGGGCAAAGAACGGCCGGGGGCCCTCCTCCCGGCAGCATGGAGTCCTGCCCCACTCGCCTCTGCGCGCGCGTCGAAGGTGGCCGGGGAGCGGGGCCAGACGACCCGGAGAAGGGGGCGAAGACCCCCCACGGAGTGGGAGGGTACCCAGGGCCCCCTGAGCCGGGCCGTCGCTACCATTGCCGCCCCCGGGGAGTAGCCGGGGATTGAGGAGGCGACCGTGCCGTACACGCTCAAGCCGTCCGACGGCTTTGACGTCGATATCGAGACCACCGGGTACCTCTCCGAGCACGTCGATACCGGCGACCGGTGGACGCTGAACTTCGGCCCCCAGCACCCGGCCACGCACACCACGCTGCGCCTGGTGCTGGAGCTGGATGGCGAGCGGGTGGCACGCTGCACGCCGCACATCGGCTACCTGCACTCCGGCTTCGAGAAGCTGGCCGAGGCGCTGGATTACAACCAGTACGTCTCGATCGTCAGCCGCATGAACTACCTGAGCCCGATCGCGAACGACATCTGCTGGCACCACGCCGTGGAGACGCTTTTCGGCATCGAACTGACGCCCCGCTGCAAGGTGCTGCGCACCATCATGGCGGAGATGGCCCGCATTCAGGACCACCTGCTGTGCGTCGGGGCGACGGCGCTCGACCTCGGGGCCTTCACCGGCTTTCTGTACGCGTTCAACCCGCGCGAGAAGATCTACGACCTGTGCGACTTCATCGCCGGCCAGCGCTACCACCCGGACTGGACCCGCGTCGGTGGCGCCATGCAGGACCTGCCCGATGAAGACAAGTTCAAGTGGCTGGTGCACGACTTCATCGACCGCGACTGCCCGCAGGCGATCAAGGACCTGGAGAAGCTGGTCGAGCGCAACCGCATCTTCATCGACCGCACCCGCGGCGTGGGCGTGCTGACCAAGCAGCAGGCCATCGACTGGTCGGCCACCGGGCCGATCGCCCGCGGCAGCGGCGTGCTGCGCGACCTGCGCAAGGACTTCCCCTACCTGTGCTACAAGGACAACTGGGACGGGCAGGGCGCCGAGGCGGTGAAGTTCAGCGTGCCGGTGTGCGACGACGGGGACGTGTACGCCCGCTTCCTGGTGCGCCTCGAGGAGATCCGCCAGTCGATCGGCATCATCAGCCAGCTCATCGACAACATCCCGGGCGGGCCGATCGACACCTTCGCCGACTCGAAGATGGTCAAGCCGCCCAAGAGCGAGGTGTACGGCTCCATCGAGGGGCTGATCCAGCACTTCGAACTGATCATGACCAACCGCGGCTGGGAGCCGCCGGTGGCCGAGGCCTACGGCGCCAACGAGACGGCCAACGGCGAGCTCGGCTATTACGTCGTGAGCGACGGCGGCCCGCGCAGTTGGCGCGTCAAGACCCGGCCGCCGAGCTTCATCAACTACCAGCTCATGAGCCTGATGACCGAGGGGCACATGCTGGCGGATGTGGTGGCGATCCTGGGGTCGCTGAACATCGTGGCGGCGGAACTGGACCGGTAGGGCTGGGTGGCAGGTGGGTTCCTCGCGGGCGATGTACGTCCTATAACTCGGCAGAGGTAGGCCGCAAGCCTGCTTGGCGGGGCACGAGAGCCCACATTAACGGCGTTACTATGACAAGTATCGCTTCTACTAGGGCACATTGCGCCTACACTAGCCCATGCAATCCAACCCCGAGCCGATACGCCTGACGGAAGCGGAGGCTGAGCGGCTGACCCTGCTGGCTGGCCAGGCCTTCACCCCGCGCACGCCGATCAGCAGTCGAGAGCTCTTCGCCGGCCGCTGGGGCGAGATCAAACAGCTTGTCGACGCAGTCAGCCAAGTCGGGTTACACGTGGTTCTCTACGGCGAACGCGGGGTCGGCAAGACCTCTCTTGCGAACGTGATCCCGTTCCTGTTGGAGTACTTTGACAAGGAGTCAAAGGAGCCTCGAGATCGTCCTCGGATCGTCGTGCGGACGACAGCGAACACGACAGATTCATTCGCGTCTGTCTGGGGAAAGGCGCTTGATGAGATCTACTGGCACGAGGATGCGCCAACCTTCGGGTTCAAGCCGAAGCCAGGCACAAAGGTCGTGACGCTCCGACAGGCATACGGCCTCGAAGGCGACCTGACGATCGACGATGTTCGTCGTGTGTTGACGACTCTTCCGGGGTCGGTATTCATAATAGATGAGTTCGACCGACTCCCACCCGAGCACACTACACAATTCACCGATTTGATCAAAGCCCTTGCTGACGGCGCTGTAGAAACGACCATCATACTGGTTGGTGTTGCGGAGACGGTCGATAGTCTGGTGCGAGATCATGCCTCGATACCTCGGGCGCTCGTGCAAGTACCACTGAAACCGATGCAGATCAGCGAATTGCGAGAGATCCTCGAGAATGCCGAGAAGAAGCTCGGAATCGTAATCGAGCGAGACGCTGGAGAGCGCATCGCGGTCATGTCGCAGGGGCGGCCTCACTACACACACCTGGTCGGCCTTCTTGCAGTTCGCGCCGCATGTGCACGGTGGAGCGGCGTCGTCTTTTCCACAGATGTATCCAGAGCATTCGAGCAAGCAGTGAGGGCGGCGGACCACACCATTTCGAAGCTATACACCGAAGCAACGCACAGCGCCCATGCCGGAGCATTGTGGGGCCAGGTCCTGCTCGCGGGCGCTATAGCTGCCGCGAGCGACTCGGACGCATTCGGGTATTTCCAGCCGGCAAGCGTGGTGGAGCCGCTGACTGCAATCTTGAAGAAGGACCGCCCGGTACAGATTTCAACGTTCAACGGGCATCTCGGCGAGTTCTGCACTGATAAACGCCCGGTGCTGGAGCGCACCGGGCATCCACGCGCCTATCGCTACCGCTTTCGTGACCCACTCGTTCCGCCGTACGTGCTTATGCGCGGAGTTGCCGATGGAATGATCGGGGCCGAAACTCTGGCGAAGCTCCTGAGGATGCCGACCACTGCTCTCCCCTACTCGTCGCAGGAGGACTGAACGTCGGACCTCTGCGGTCGCCGAACCGCTCGTGGCGTGCCGCCTACGACCTGCTCCGTCCTCCCAGCAGCACAGAGACGAGTCGCTCCACCGCAGCCGGGTGCTGCGGAAAGAACAGCGATGGCTCGATCAGTTCAAGCTCGGACAGCAGCAGCGAGCCATCCTCGGCGCGCATGAGGTCGACACGGGCATAGAGTAGGTCGGCGGCGTCGAATGGCGCCGCGGCGATGATCCGCTCGGCCAGGGCATGCTCCTCGGGCGTCGGCGCCCGACCGGCGGAGACCTGCTCGTCGGCCCCGGAGAAGCGGGCGGACTTGTGCACCACGTGCGTGACGGCGCCGGCGATCCACATGACCGACGCCTCGCCGCCGTCGCGCTCGACGCTCGGCAGGTACGGCTGGATCATCATGTCGCGCGCGCGCAGATGCTCATCAAGGAACGCCTGGGCCGCGTCGCGCCCGGCGCCGGCGAACCGGCGCGTCTGGTAGCTGGCGGCGCTGATCGCGGGCTTGATGACGATGTCGCCCCAGCCCCAGCGCGCACAAATGGACTCGACGGACACTCCCTTGCCCCGCGCCACGATCTCCGTCGGCACGATCGGCGCCCCCGCCCGCTCGAGCTCCAGCAGATACCCCTTGTGCATGTTCCAGCGGACCACTTCGAGCGGGTTGAGCAGGCGCGTTCGGGCGCTGATGTGCGCGCACCATGTGTCGAAGGCGGCGGGGTCGAGGTGGTAGTTCCAGGTCGCCCGCAGCACGATGGCGTCGAACCCGGCGGGGTCAGGCTGCTGTGCGGCGGGGGCGTCCCACGGGACCATCGCGACGGTCGCCCCCGCCGCGGCCAGCGCCGCCCGCAGCGGCGCTTCGTCCGGGTCCGGTTCAGGCAGTACAGCGCAGGTGGCCAGCCCGATGCGCAAGCCCATCAGCACCCGCCCGCGAACGCGTTCTGGAAGGCCAGGAAGTCGAAGATCGTCAGTTCCAGGTCGAGGTCGAAGTCGGCCAGCAGGTCGCCGGCGGCGAAGGCGTTCTGGAAGGCGAGGAAGTCGAAGACGGTGAGCGTGCCGTCGGCATCCAGGTCGGCCTCGCACGCCGCGGCGGCGCCGATGGCCCGCACCATCCACGTGCCGACAAACGGCGACTCGCTCATGCGCAGGCTGAACGGGGCCGCCCCGAGGTCGAGCGTCAGTTCAGGACTGAAGAACAGCCAGGAGCGCACGCCGAGCGTGTCCTGATCCATGCGCGCGGTCGACTGACGCTGGGCGACGAAGGCCGATGCGGCAACGAAGAAGCCGCCCTCGACCCGCACCGGGCGCATGCGGTAGTCGATGAAGTCCTGCGAGCCGGTGGCGCCGCTGACGGCGCTGGTCAGCGCCAGCGGCACTGCGTTGGCCGGATCGAGATCGTCATCCGGATCGTCGAAGATCATCAGCGTCAGGGGTGTCCCCGGCGGCAGGCTGCCGGAGAAGCTGATGCGCAGGCCGGTGATCCACGGGCAGGCGGGGTCGGTGTCGAAGTAGTTGCCCCAGGTCATCTGGGCGTCGAAGTCGCTGGGGCCGATGGTAAAGCCGCCGGAGCCATCGTCGAGGATGTACTCCTCTGCGCGCGCAGGAGCGGCGACCGTCAGCGCGGCGCAGAGCAGGGCGCCAAGCGCGCGGGCCGGCGCCATTAGTCCCCGCCCCGCTGCGACAGCTCCTTGTCGACCATGAACAGGGTGCCGCCGCCTTTCTCGATCAGATCGAGGCGGCCGAGGATGTCGGCGACCTGCTTCTCCTCCTCGACCTGCTCGGTGACGAACCAGTCGAGGTGGGCCTGGGTGGCGAAGTCCTTCTTCTCGACGGCCATGGCGTAGATGTTGTTGATCGAGCCGGAGACCTTCGCCTCGTGGGCCCCCACCGCTTCGACCAGCTTGCGGACATCGGGGGCGGGCAGGTTCGGCGCTCCGATGGCGGTGAGCGCGACCTCGTGGCCGCGGTCGATCAGGTACTCGAAGAGGCGGAAGGCGTGCTCGCGCTCCTCCTCGGACTGCTTGCGCATCCAGTGGGCAAAGCCGGGCAGGTCCATGGCCTCGAAGCGGGAGACCATGGCGAGGTAGAGGTGGCTGGCGGCCAGTTCCATGTTGACCTGGTCGTTGAGGGCGCTGGCGATGTCGGTGGTGAGTGGCATGGGGAACTCCGGAAGTGTCATTTCATGAGGTCGTTCAGGCGATCGGCGGGCAGGAACTCGAATCGGCGTCCCACCGATCGCTTCTGAAGGTAGCCGAGTGACTCGAGGCCGAGCAGATCGGCCCGCGCTGTATAGTACGAGACCCCGGAGGCCCGCTGGTGGGCTTCTATGGTGAGTGCGGCGTCCTTGTGCTCCAGGGCGCGCATGAGCAGCGTCCGCTGCCGCTCGTTGAGCCTGTCCTCGCCGAACAGGCGCCGTGCCGCGGCCTGCTGCGATCGCTTGCGCGACAGGTAGTCGGCCAGGTCCCGCCGGGCCTGGGCGATGATGCGCGTGTGATAGACGAGGAAGTAGGTGAAGTCGAAGTCATCGGTCTCGGTGTAGAGGAAGGCGCGGCCGTACTGGCCGGGGCTGGCGTAGATGAGCCGCGAGATAGGCAGGAACTCGAAGAGCCAGTATCCGGCGCGGAGCATCGACCAGTAGAAGATGGCTCGAGCGGTGCGGCCGTTGCCATCGCAGAAGGGATGGTCGTACGCAATCTGGAAGTGCAGCGCAGCAGCGCGGACGACGGGATGAATGAACTCGTCGGCCGTGATCGGGGCGCTGGCGAACTGGCAGATGCGCTCGATGCGCGATGGAAGGTCAGCCGCGGGCGGCGGCTCGTGCAGGGTCTCGCCGAAATTGTCCTGTACGACGACGCGCTCATCGGGCCTGCGCAGGCGGCCGGCCTCATCGGGGTTGTCCAGCGTGTTCTCGGTGAGGATGCGCTGCACTTCGAGCAGCATGTCCATCGACAGGGGGCTATCGGAGTGCTCGCGCACGAAGCCGATGGCGCGGTAGTTGTTGACGATCATCTGCTCGCTGCGATCCCGCGGCCGGCGGGCCTTGCGGAGCATGTCTTTGGCCACGCGGACGGTGGTGGAGGCGCCCTCGAGCTTGCTGGAGGCGATGGCTTCCTCCATGAGGGCGCTGATGATGAAGCGATCGCGCTGCTCCGCGGTCACGGGGCTGGCGTCGTCGAAGAGCAGTTGGCCGGCGAGCTGCTGGTCGATGAGCATGAGTTCGCGCTGGACCGCGTCGGGCGTGATGATGCCCAGTGGTCGCCCGGCGCGATCAGAGAGCGGAAGGTCGCGGTAGCGGGCGAGGCGGCCGATTTTGATGACGCCCCAGAGGGTTTCGGGATCCAGGCCGGCCTCGCGGGCCAGGAACCGGGCCTTGTCCCAGTGGCGGTACTTGGCCTCACAGCGCCGGGCGACCTCGATGTATCGGGGGTCCGAGAACGCCGCGACGGTCTCGGCGCCTGCCAGGGTGGAGCGGAAATCGGGCGGCTGGGCGACTCTCACGCGGGCCCTCGGCAACTATTGGTTCAACACAAACCAATAGATCGGCAACTATTGGCGAACTATTGATCTTGGTCAATACCAATAGTTTCGGATTTGAACGGCATCTGATCGGGTCAGGCCAAGCTTCCGAGGGCGACGCCGACGCCGTAGGCCATGATCGCCGCCAGGGCGCCGACGGCGAGCGTCTCGAGGCCGGAGCGCCACCAGGACTGCTCGACGAAGAAGCTCTTGAGGGCGCCGACGGCGAAGAAGGCCACGCCGGTCATGATGGCGCTGGCGGCGAAGGGCGCCGGCAGCGTCAGGCCCGCCAGCGCCACCACGAACGGGAGCAGCGGGATGGCCCCGATGATCGCGAAGGCGACGAACGTCGCGGTGGCGGCCGGCAGCGGATGGCGGGTGGCGGTCCCCAGGCCGTGCTCCTCGGCGAGCATGGTCTGGATCCAGCGCTCGCGGTCGGCGGTGATGACCTGGACGACCTTCTCCAGCGTCTCGCCCTCGAAGCCTTTGGCCCGGAAGATCTGGCGGACCTCCTCGCGCTCGCCCTCGGGGTAGCGGTCGATCTCGATCTCTTCGGAGCGGCGGGCCCGGGCGGCCTGCTGCTGGTCGGCGCGCGCCCCGAGGAAGTTGGCCGCGGCCATGGAGAAGCCGTCGGCAACGACGTTGGCAACCCCGAGGATGATCACGATGCGGGCGTCGAGGCTCGCCCCGGCGGCGGAACTGACGACCGCGAAGGTCGTCACGGCGCCATCGATCCCGCCGTAGATGAAATCGGCGAGGTAGCTTCGCCGGGCGGGCGCGGCGAGGCGGTCGCGGATGAGCCCGTGGGAGTGCATTGCCCGCAACTGCTCGCGGGTCTCGGTGCCTTTGATGAGCATGGGCAAGACTACCAGCGTGGCGGGCGCGTGGCGGCGCGGTGGCGCCAGGGGAATGCGTCGGCGCGGAGATCGGTTATGCTCTGCCGCGGATCTTCCCTGGAGTGACGCCTGGAAGGAGCCAAAGGAGCGCCATGCGACGACTGATCCTGATCGTGGCCGCGGCCAGCGCCATGGTCGCCTCGGCGGCGTCGGCCCAGCGGACGGGGCTGATCCGCGCCGGCGAGCCGTTTCCCGAGATCACGCTGCCCTTGCTGGATGGCGAGGCGTGGTCGATCGCCGAGATGCGCGGGCGGACGGTGATGCTGCACGACTTTGCCTCGTGGAGAGCGGGCTGCCGCAGACGCGTGCCGGTCTGGCACGAGCAGACGCAGGAGCTTCGCGACTCGGGCGAACTGGCCATGGTCGGGATCGTCAGCGAGCAGCACCCGGACCGGGCCCGGCTGTTTGCGCAGTGGAAGCAGATGGAATGGCCGATCCTGGTGGATTCGCTGAATCTGCTGGATGTGAGCGCTGTGCCGATCCACGTGCTGATCGATGAGGCGGGCGTGGTGCAGGCGGTGGGCGTGCGCAGCGTGGAGGAGGTCGAGGCGTTCGTGGCCCGCCCGGCGCCGGCGGATGTCGGCGAAGCGATTGATGTCGCGCCGCCGGATCTTGACGCGATGCGCGAGGCCGCGGCGAGGGGGAACAGGGCGGCGAAACTCGCGCTCGCGCACGCGCTGGTGATGTTCGGCGCCGGGGAGGACCTCGATGAGGCGATTGCGCTCTATGAAAGCGCGCTGGCTGCCGACGCGGCCGATGGCCGGGCCTTCTTTCAGCTCGGCGTAGCCCTGCGCCGCAGGTTCGAGAGCGAACGGCGCCGGCCGGACGACTTCGCCGCGGCGATCGCGGCGTGGCAGGCGGCGCTGGAACTGGATCCGAACCAGTACATCTGGCGCCGGCGGATCCAGCAGTACGGCCCGCGCCTGGACAAGCCGTACTCGTTTTACGACTGGGTGCACGAGGCCCGGCGCGAGATCGAGGCCCGCGGCGAGGCGCCGGCGGCGCTGACGGTCGAGCCCAGCGGCGCCGGGTTCGCATCCCCGCAGAAGGAGTTTGCCGGCGCCGGGGCCGACCCGGCGCCCGATCCCGACCGGCGCATCGAGGTCGACGATGGTGAGTTCATCGACATCCGGCCGGCGGTGGCTCCCGGCACGGCCGGCCAGCGGGCGGTGCGGGTTCACGTGTGGCTGACGCCGCGGGATGAGCGCAAGGCGCACTGGAACAACGAGGCCGAGCCGCTGGCGGTCTGGCTGCACCCGCCGGAAGGCTGGGCGGTGGACCGGCGCCTGGCGGGGGTTCCGAATCCGGACTCTGCGACGAGCGAAGAGGCGCGGAGTGTTGAGTTCGAGGTCAGTTGGCCGGCGGACGCCGAGCCGGGGGCCCGCACCCTGCGGGGTTCGGCCTACTACAACGTGTGCGAGGATGTCGATGGCGTGTGCCTGTACCGGCGCCAGGACTTCGCCGTGCCGGTCGTGGTCCGGTGAGGGGTCGCGTTTTTGGCCGGTCAGTGAGACAGCCTTCACAGGCTGGCGAATTTGACGATATAATGTGTGGAGACGCGGCGGCCGCTCACGGGGAGGTGGCGGCTACGCCGAGGTCTTCGGAAGGGCCGCGAGCCAATCGCGGCCCTTTCTTTGCCTCCACACGTCCGGGTCCAGGGTCATCCAGTCCTCCAGGTCCACGCCGAGGCCGTCCGCGATGCGGTTGATGTAGTTGAAGTAGCTGATGACCTGGGCGGCGATGTGGATCTGCTCATCAGTGAAATCGTGATCGCGCAGGCGCGTGAGATCCGACTCGCTCATCTCGCCCGGCGTCAGCGTGAGTTTGACGGCCCAGTCGCACAGGGCCCGGTCCGGCGGGCTCAGGTGCGCGGTGCGGTAGTCGTAGATCAGTTTTTCGGCGGTGGCTTCATCTGCGGACTCCAGACCGAAGTCCCGTGCGTGCGAGAGCGTTCAGTAGAAGCAGTCGTTGACGCAACTGACGACGGTGGCGAGCATCTCGCGGCGCGGGGCGCCGAGGGCGTTGGGGCGCTTCATGATCGCGACGTAGAAGCCCATCGAGCCCTGGGCCGCGTGACCATCGAGGCTCATCACCTTGATGATGCCGGCGACCTTGCCGACGCGTCCGATCGCGGCGTCGTAGACGCGTTTGAGGACGCCGGTGGCCTCAGATTCGGGAATCTGCCGGATGTGCGCCATGAGGGCATGGTAGAGGCGGCTTACGCCAGGGCGCGCCGATATGCGACGCTGTCGCGGACGGACTCGACCGCCCCCAGCAGCAGGTCCTGGGCGTCATCCGCGGAGATGCGCATCACCGTGGCGATCTCATCGATCGACAACTCGTCTGCGTAGGACAGGAGCAGCGCCAGGCGCTGCTCCCTCGGAAGACGGGTGATGGCTCGCTGCAGGTCGTCCCTGACCGGTTTCATACGTGTCCCTCCTGGACGCTGGGGTATTGTGACCGAAAGGGCCGCGCATTGCAAGTGGCCTTGTCGTCCGATTGGACACGGCGCGCCGCCATCCTGTCGCTTGTTCGGGGTCGTTCAGGTGTGCGCCGGCGCCCCAGCGCGATGCGCGCTGGTCGGGCGCGACTCGATCGCGCTGGCCGCCGCACGAGGCCGCCGGTATCCCCCCGGGACGCCTCGCGCCGAGAGGATGAGCTGCCAGAGCTGATACCGGCGCGAGCGGAAGGCCCCGGCGCAGATGAGCAGGTAGATCGTCCACATCCGCCCGAATCGCTCGCCGTAGGTCTCGCGCAGGCGCGGCCAGGCGAGCTGGAATCGCGCGTGCCACGCCATCAGCGTCGGGTCGTAGTCGACCCCGAAGTTGTGGAGATCTTCAACAACGAAGCGGCCTTCGACGGCCCGCCCGACCTGCGCCAGCGACGGGACGGCCATGCCGGGAAAGATGTTGCGCTCGACCCACACGGCTTCCGGCCTGTGGATGGTCGGCCAGCCGCGCTGCGTCGCAAAGAAGTGCAGCAGGGCAAGCCCATCGGGCTTGAGGGCACGCTGCACGGCCCGCATGAAGGCGGCGCCGTTGCGCGCTCCGACGTGCTCGAACATGCCCACGCTCGCGACCCGGTCGAAGGTGTCCGGCACATGCCGATAGTCCTGCAGGCGCACCTCGACGGGCAGGTCGGCGTAGCGCGTCCGCGCGTACCTGGCCTGGTCCGCGCTGAGCGTGATTCCGACGCATTCGCACCCGAACCGTTCTGCCGCGTAGCCGATCAACCCGCCCCAGCCGCAGCCGATGTCGAGCAGGCGCATGTGCGGCTGCAGGCCGAGCTTGCGGCAGATCAGCTCGCACTTGGCTTCCTGCGCCTGATCCAGGTCGCGCGCGCCCTCCCAGAAGGCGCAGGAGTAATTCATGCGGGCGTCGAGCATCGCCTCGAAGAGCGGCTGTCCGAGGTCGTAGTGATGGCGGATGTGGCGCCGGGCCCGGGCGACCGTCTGTGCGTTGATCAGGCTGTCGCGGGCGAAGGCCCACAGGTTGGGCCAGCTCCAGCGGAGGCGGTCGGATGCGCCATCCCGCATGGCGCGGCTGAACAGCTCATCGGGGCGCGGACAGGTCCACCAGCCGTCGACCCAGGCGTCGAGCAGCCCTGAGGCGCCGCCGAGGGCGACGCGCCGCCAGATGCGATCGTCATGGATGGCCGGATCCCACGCGCGGTCGCCTCCGGGGCGGATGTCCGCGTCGGCCAACGCAGCCTCGATGCGAGCGCGGGTGGGCATCTCCCGGCCTCCAAGGCTGAGCGCCAGTGTACCAGAATCGTCCCTGCGCCGCCACAGTTGCGCCAGCGAAAGCCCCCGAAGCGCCATCTGTGCTGTACGATCCGCACCGGATCAGGAGGTGCGATGGCGAGAGCCGGCGTAGCGGTGAGTGCGGCAGTTGCGGCAGGGGCGCTTGCGGCGGCGCTGTGGGGGCAGGGCGCGGCGGGGACCTGGCGGCACGCCGGCGAGCCGCGCGGCACATCAGCGCCCGTGCTCTCGCCGGCCGAGGCCCTCGCGTCGTTCCGGATCGCCGACGGTCTGCGCATCGAACTGGTCGCGGCCGAGCCGCTCATCGAGGATCCGATTGCCATCGCGTTTGACGCCGACGGGCGTCTTTGGGCCCTGGAGATGCGCAGCTACATGCCCAACGTCGAGGGCGAGCACGAGCTGATGCCGACCAGCCGCATCGTGCGGCTGGAGGATCACGATGGCGACGGGCAGATGGACGAGGCGATCACGTTCCTCGATGGTCTGGTGCTGGCCCGGGCCATCGCGCCGGTCCACGGCGGCCTGCTGGTGCTGGCGCCGCCGGAGTTGCAATTCTGGCGCGACACGGACGGCGATGGGCGGGCGGATCGCAAGGTTGTGCTGCAGGATGGCTTTGCCGGGCTGGAGAACCCCGAGCACGCGCCCAACGGGCTGCTGTACGGACTGGACAACTGGATCCATTTCACGCAGCACACCGAGCAGATCCGGTTCGATGGCGAGCGGATCGTCGAGACAGCGCGCACGCCGGGGCACGGCCAGTGGGGTATCACGCAGGACACCGCGGGCCGGCTGTACTACACGCCGAACTCCGAGGCCCTGCGCGGGGATCGACTGCCGAAGATCTACGCGGCCCGCAACGGCGCGCAAAGCGGCAGGCCTTGGGCCTATCAGCGCATCGTGCGCGACACCGAGACGTGGCCGATCCGGCCCACGCCGGGCGTCAATCGCGGCTACCTCGATGGCGTGCTGCGTGAGGACAAGCGGCTGTGGCATCTGACCGCCGCGTGCGCGCCGGTGATCTACGAGGCCGGCACTTTGCCTGGCGAGTATCGCGGCGACGCATTCATCTGCGAGCCCGCGGGCAATCTCGTCAAGCGGCTGGCGCTGGAAGAGGGCGAGGACCGGCAGGTCAACGGAAGCAACGCGTACGACGGCGTGGACTGGTGGACATCCACCGACGAGCGCTTCCGGCCGGTGAACACGTGCGTCGGCCCGGACGGCGCGTTGTACGTGGCGGACATGTACCGCGGCGTGATCCAGCACCGCACGTATGTGACCGACTACCTCAAGGAGCAGATCCGGTCGCGCAACCTGGAGACGCCGCTCGGCCTTGGGCGCATCTGGCGGGTCGTGCCTGAGGAGGGCGCGCTGCGCCGGCCCGAGCGCCTGAGCAGCGCTTCCGATGAGCGGCTGGTCGAGCTGCTTGCCGACTCCGACCTGTGGTGGCGGATCACGGCGCAGCGGCTGCTGATCGAGCGGGCGGCGACCGGCGTGGAAGCTCTGCTTCGCTCGATCGCGGGCGCGCACGAGCAGGATGAAGCCCGTCTGCACGCGCTCTGGACGCTCGATGGGCTCGGGCTGACGACGCCCGCCGATGCGCGCGCAGCGATGGAGGACCCCTGGTGGGCCGTTCGCGCTGCCGGCTGCCGCATCGCGGAGCGGTGGATCGATGATTCGGCGATGCGCGCCGCGCTGGTCGATCTGGCAGCGGACGATGTGCTCGATGTACGGGCCCAGGCGGCGATGTCGATCGGCATGTGCCGGTCGGATGCGGCGCTGGACGACCTGCTGGCGCACTTCCAGATGGCCGGCGCCGACGGGTACGTGCGGGCGGCGATCCTCTCCGGCCTGCGCGGGCGCGAACTGGCGCTCGCCCGGCGCATCTGGGAGCAGTCGGCGCAGCTCAGCAGCGCCGAGGGGGCCATGCTGGGCGCCCTGTTCGACTGTGCGCTGCAGTCGGGCTCGGCGCAGGAGGCGACCGCGCTGGCGGAACTGATCGGACAGGTTGCGGCGCAGCGCCCGGATGTCGCCAGGATCGGGCTGGACCGGCTCGGCGCGGCTCTGCGCGTCGGTCAGGCCCAGGCTCGAGTGATGGAGTTGACTCGCGAACCGGCCGGCTGGTCCGAACTGGTCGCCGACAGCGGACTCGGCGAGCGGGCCACCGCGTGCGTGCGCCTGCTGAGCTGGCCCGGCAAGCCGGTGGAGGGGCCGCTGGGGCGCGTGCGGGCCCTGACCGAGGCGGAGCGGGCCCTGTTCGAGCGCGGCAGCCAGCTCTACACCTACTGCTCGCAGTGTCACGGCATGGAGGGGGAGGGGCAGGAGGGCAGGTATCCGGCCCTGGCGGGATCGCTGGTGGCCCAGGGCCCACCGGAGATCCTGGCGCGCATGATGATCCACGGTGTCGAAGGGCGCTGGCGCATCGGCGACGAGGTGTTCACGGAGGGCATGGTCCCGGCGCAGGTCCCGATGGACGCCGAGGATGAGTCGATCGCCGCGATCCTGACCTATGTGCGCCGAAGCTGGGGCAATCTCGCCGAGCCGGTGGCGCCGGATCTGATCGCGCACGAGCGGGCCCGCTGGGCCGGGCGCGAGCGCCCGTGGACGCAGACGGAACTGGAGATCACGCCATGACCCGCAGCGTGCGACGCAACAGGCTCTCGGTCGTCGGCCTCGCGGCCGCAGCCCTTGCGATGATCGGATGCGCCGGGTCTCCGGACGCCGCTCCGCACGGCGCATTCGAGACCCTCTTCGACGGGCGATCGCTCGATGGCTGGGTCCAGCGCGGCGGGGAGGCGGTCTACTTCGTCGAGGATGGCGCCATCGTCGGCGAGACGCGCCCCAACCAGCCCAACAGCTTCCTGTGCACCGCCCGCACGTACCGCGACTTCGACCTGGAACTGGAGTTCCTGATCGATCCTGAGCTGAACTCGGGCATCCAGATCCGGTCGCTCAGCCGCGACGAGGGCGGGCGCGAGATTGTCTACGGCTATCAGGTGGAGATCGACCCGTCAGAACGGGGCTGGACGGCAGGGATCTACGACGAGAGCCGGCGCGGCTGGCTGTACCCGCTCGATGACAACCCCGCGGCCCGCGAGGCGTTCCGCCCGGGCGACTGGAATCACCTGCGGATCCTCGCCGAAGGTCCGCATATCCGGACGTGGCTCAACGGGATCCCGGCCGCGGACTTGACCGACGACATGACGCCCGAGGGCTTCATCGGGCTGCAGGTCCATGGCGTCGGCGCCCGAACTGAGCCCCTGCAGGTCCGCTGGCGGAACATCCGCCTCCGCGAACTCGGCGGGTCCTGAAGATGTCCGGCGCCGGGGCGAAACATCGGGGATGGCGCGGCGGCGGTTTCTGGTAGAATCCGCCCTGACGGACCTTTGGGAGGGCCTGCATGACGCTGCGCGGCACGAGGAAGAGCGCGATCGCTGGCATTGCCGCGCCGGCGGCCTGGCTGGTGGCGATCGGCGCGGCGATGGCGCTGGCCTCTGGCATGGCCTCGGGCCCGGGCGCCCGCGCAGCGGCGGGCACAGGCGCAATGGCAGATGCGCCGGTGGTCTTCGCCCGGGACATTCGTCCCATCCTCTCCGACCGCTGCTTCAAGTGCCACGGCCCCGATGAGGCGGTCCGCGAGGCGAACCTGCGTCTGGACACGTTCGCCGGCGCCACGGCCGAGCGCCCCGATGGCGCTGCCATCGTGCCGGGCGAGCCGCAGGCCAGCGAGATCCTCCGGCGCCTGCGTCACGCCGATCCGGACCTGCGCATGCCGCCGGAGGGATCCAATCTCGCCGTGACCGAGGCCGAGATCAAGCTGATCGAGCGCTGGATCGCCCAGGGCGCCGAGTACAGCGGTCACTGGTCGCTGACGCCAGCGCAGCGCCCGAAAGTTCCCGAGGCCGGCGCCGGCTGGGCCCGCAACCCGATCGACCACTTCGTCGCGGCGGGACTCATGCCCGAGGGGCTGATCCCCTCGCCGGAGGCCGATCGCGAAACGCTGCTGCGGCGCGTCTCGCTCGATCTGACCGGCCTGCCGCCGGCGCCGGAGGAGATCGACGCGTTCCTCGCCGACGCCGCGCCGGGCGCCTGGGAGCGCGTCGTCGATCGGCTGCTGGCGTCCGACCGCTACGGCGAGCACATGGCCCGCTACTGGATGGACGCCGCGCGCTATGGCGACACGCACGGCCTGCACCTCGACAACGAGCGCATCATGTGGCCGTGGCGCGATTGGGTCATCGAGGCGTTCAACAGCAACATGCCGTTCGATCAGTTCACGATCGAGCAGCTTGCGGGCGATCTGCTGCCCGATCCGTCGCTGGAGCAGCGGATCGCCACCGGCTTCAACCGCAATCACGTGACCACCAGCGAAGGCGGCGCCATCGACGCCGAGTATCTGGTGAAGTACGCGGCGGACCGCACCGAAACGGTCGGCACGGTCTGGATGGGCCTGACACTCGAGTGCGCCAAGTGCCACGATCACAAGTTCGACCCGATCTCGCAGCGCGAGTACTTTCAGCTCTTCGGCTTCTTCAACAGCATTACCGAGCGTGCGATGGATGGCAACCAGCGCGACCCGCCGCCGGTGGTACGGGCGCCGACGCCCCAGCAGCAGGCGGAGCTTGCAGCGCTGCAGGCGAAGATCGCCGAGCGTGAGTCACAGTTGACCGCCCCGGATCCCAAGATCGACGCCCAGCAGGCGTCGTGGGTGGCCGAGATGCGCTCGCAGTGGACCGAGGGCTGGCGCCTGCTGGAGCCGCACGAGTGGATCAGCACCGGCGGCGCGGCGATGACGCTCCAGGATGACGGCTCGCTGCTGGCCAGCGGAACGATTCCGCACACCGACACGTACGAGATCGTCGCGCGCACCGATGTCGTCGGGGCCCGTCTGCTGCGCCTGGAGGCGCTGACCGATCCGAGCCTGCCGCACAATGGGCCCGGCCTTGCCGAGAACGCCAACTTCGTGCTCAGCGAGATCGAGGCGGAGGTCGTCTCGCTGGAGGATCCGAGCGTGCGCGAGCCAGTGCAGTTCATCAGCGCCGCGGCAGATCACCAGCAGATGAACGGGCCGTTCCCGGTGACCGCGGCCATCGACGGCGTTGTTGACAGGACCAACGGCTGGGCCGTCGAGGGCTTCAACCGGCGCGAGAAGCGCACGGCGGTGTTCGTCAGTCAGGCGCCGATGGGATTCGAGGGCGGCAGCGAGATCCGGGTGCGCCTGCGCTTTGGGACGCACTTCGGCCAGCATCAGATCGGGCGGGTGCGCCTGGCGGTCGGATCGGATGAGGCGCTGGTGGAGTCGCTCGGCGCCGTGGGCGCGGGCGTCTGGCACGCGGCAGGGCCATTTGACGCGCCCACCCGTCAGGAGGCGTTCGGCAACGCCTTCGGCCCCGAGCAGGCGCCCGGCGCCATCGAGCTCGACGCGAGCTACGGCCAGGTCACGTGGGTCGCGCATCCCGAGTGGGCGGATGGCAAGGTCAACACGCTGACTGGCGGCGTCAGCGCGACCTATCTGCATCGCAAGCTGTACGCCCCCACCGCTCGCACGGTGACGCTGGCGCTCGGCAGCGATGACGGGATCAAGGTCTGGCTCAATGGCGCGCTCGTGCACGAAAAGGATGTCGCCCGGCCCGCCGCGACCAATCAGGACCAGGTTCAGGTGGATCTGCCGGCCGGCGCCAGCGACCTGCTGATTAAGATCGCCAACTACGGGGGCGGCTACGCCTTTGCATTCGAGATTACTGGCGACAGTGCGGGCGCAGAGTTGCTGCGAGCCATCGACCTCGTCCTGGCCGATGAGCGCAGCGATGAGCAGGAGGCTGCACTCCAGCGATACTTCCGCACCCGCCACTCGCCCGAGATGCAGCAGCTTGCCGCCGGCGTTGCGAAACTGCGCGCAACCGAGCAGGAGATGCTCGCGGCCGCGCCGACGACGCTGGTGATGCAGGAGCGCGACGAGCCGATGGCGACCTACCTGCTTCGCCGCGGCGAGTATGACCAGCCGCAGCAGCAGGTCGAGCGGGCGACGCCGGCCGTGCTCGGCCGGTTGCCGGAGGACGCCCCGCGCGATCGCCTGGGGCTGGCCCGGTGGCTGGTCAGCGGCGAGCATCCGTTGACAGCCCGCGTCACCGTCAACCGCCTCTGGCAGCAGGTCTTCGGAACGGGCATCGTCGCCACCAGCGAGGACTTCGGCTCGCAGGGCGCCTGGCCGACGCATCCGGAACTGCTCGACTGGCTGGCCGTCGAGTTCGTGGAATCGGGCTGGGACCTCAAGGCGATGCTGCGCCTGCTGGTCACCAGTGCGACATACATGCAGTCATCGGCGGTGACGCCGGAACTGCTGGCGCTGGATCCGGAGAATCGCCTGCTGGCCCGCGGGCCGCGCTTCCGGCTGGACGGGGAGGTCATACGTGACCAGGCCCTCGCCGCAAGCGGCCTGCTGGTGGAGCAGATCGGCGGCCCAAGCGTGCGCCCGCCGCAGCCGGACGGCCTGTGGGAGGCCGTGGCGTACACAGACAGCAACACGCGCACCTTCATGCCCGATGAGGGAGACGCCATCCATCGGCGCAGCCTGTACACCTACTGGAAGCGCACCAGCCCGCCGCCGAACATGACCGTCTTCGACGCCCCGACGCGCGAGGTCTGCACCGTGCGCCGCGCCCGCACCAACACGCCGCTGCAGGCGCTGGCTCTGCTCAACGACCCGCAGTTCGTCGAAGCGGCGCGTGCGCTCGCAGAGCGGGCGCTGATCGAGGAAGAGGACACCGACGCCCGGCTGAGCCTCGCGATGCGCCTGGTCACCGGGCGCACGCCGACGGATGATGAGTGCGCGGTCCTGCGCGGTCTGTACGAATCTGAACTCGCCGCGTACCGCGCCGATCCGGCGGCGGCCGAGGCCCTGTTGAACGTTGGCGAGGCGCCCCGGGACGAGAGTCTCGATGCCGCAGCGCACGCGGCCATGACGGCGGTGGCCAGCGCCATTCTCGCGCTGGATGAGGCGGTGACGAAGGGATGACGATGGACCCGCTCTGGGAAGACCGAGTGCTGCAGACGCGCCGCCAGTTCTTCGGGCGCTGCTGCGCCGGCATCGGCGCCGCGGCCCTCGGATCGCTGCTGAATCCGCAGACGCTGCTGGCGGCCAGCGATCCGGTGGGGCTCCGCGGCGCCCCGCACTTTGCGCCTCGAGCCAAGCGAGTCATCTACCTGTTCCAGTCCGGCGCGCCGTCGCAGATCGACCTGTTCGATCCCAAGCCGAAGATGCGGGCCATGTTCGATACCGACCTGCCTGAGTCGGTGCGGATGGGCCAGCGCCTCACGACCATGACCAGCGGCCAGAGCCGCTTCCCCATCGCCCCGAGCATCTTCCGCTTCCAGCGCCACGGCCAGAGCGGGGCGACGGTCAGCGAACTGCTGCCGCACACCGCCCGCATCGCCGACGACCTGTGCTTCATCAAGAGCGTGCACACCGAGGCGATCAACCACGATCCCGGCATCACCTTCATCCAGACCGGGGCCCAGCAGCCCGGCCGGCCCTCCATGGGCGCGTGGATCAGCTACGGCCTCGGCAACGAGAACAAGGACTTGCCGGGGTTCATCGTGCTGATCAGCCAGGGCAGCGCCAAGCGCCCGACGCAGGCGCTGTACTCGCGTCTGTGGGGGACGGGCTTCCTGCCCTCGGAGCACCAGGGCGTGCAGTTCCGCTCCGGCGGCGATCCGGTGCTGTATCTGTCCAATCCGGACGGGGTCGATCGCGACTCGCGCCGGCGCACGCTCGACGCCATGGCCAAGCTGAACCAGATGCGCCTGGCGCGCGATGGCGATCCGGAGATCAACGCCCGCATCGCCGCGGCGGAGATGGCCTACCGCATGCAGGTCTCGGCGCCCGAACTCACCGACCTGTCCGATGAGCCGGAAGAGACCTTTGCGCTGTACGGCGATGACGCGCGCACGCCCGGCACGTATGCGGCCAACTGCCTGCTGGCCCGGCGCATGGCCGAGCGCGGCGTGCGCTTCATCCAGCTCTACCACCGCGGCTGGGACCAGCACGGCGATCTTCCAGATGACATCCGGCGCCAGTGCCTCGACACCGACCAGTCGTCGGCAGCGCTCGTCACGGACTTGAAGCGGCGCGGCCTGCTGGATGAGACGCTGGTGATCTGGGGCGGGGAGTTCGGGCGCACCATCTACTGCCAGGGCGCCCTCAGCGAGACCGACTACGGGCGCGATCATCACCCGCGCTGCTTCACGGTGTGGATGGCCGGCGGCGGCGTCAAACCCGGCTTCACCTACGGGGCGACGGACGACTTCTCGTACAACATCACCGAGAACCCGGTACACATTCACGATCTCAACGCCACGATCCTGCACTGCCTCGGCGTCGATCACGAGCGGCTGACCTACAAGCACCAGGGACGGCGCTTCCGGCTCACCGATGTGCACGGACGCGTCGTCCGGGAGATCCTGGCGTGAACTGCGATGTCCACGCCTTTGGGTACCCCCCCCACTCCGTGGGGGGCTTGGACCCCTGCCTCGCCTCGTTCCAAAGGACACGGCCGATGACAGACCATCCCCTGGACCGGCGGACGTTCCTCGGCGCTGCCGCGGCAGGCGCCGCCATGGCCGCGTGGCCGTGCGCGGGGCTCGCCCGCACCCTCCAGCCGGAAGGCGATCCGGGCATCCTCGGCCACGGCGATCATCGCTTTCGCGTGGTCACCGGCTGGGGCGCACAGGATCCGGAGAAGATCCCCGTCAAGGACTGCCACGAGATGGTCCAGACGCGCGACGGCCGCATGTTCCTGTTCGGCAATGAGACCCGCAACAACATGGTCATCTACAACGCCGACGGGAAGGTGCTCGATGTCTGGGGCAATGACTACCCCGGCGGCCACGGCTGCACGCTGGCCGATGAGAACGGCGAGGAGTTCCTCTTCCTGACCGATCACGATCGGCATCAGGTCTTCAAGACCACGCTCGATGGCAGGGTGGTCCTGACGGTCGACGCCCCGCTGGACGCCGATGAGTACGACGACGCCAACCGCTACCGCCCGACCGAGGTTGCGGTGGCGCCAAACGGCGACTTCTACGTCGCCGACGGCTACGGCTCGCAGTACCTGCTGCACTACTCACCGAAGGGCGAACTCAAGGGCGTCTACGCCGGGCCGGGCGCAGCGCCCGACAAGTTCAACAACATGCACGGCGTGGCGCTGGACACGCGCGATCCGGCCAATCCCACGCTGCTGCTGACGGCCCGGGCCCAGAACCGCTTCAAGCGATTCAGCCTCGATGGCAAGCACATCGAGACCGTCGAACTGCCCGGCGCCTGGATCTGCCGCCCGGTGATCGCCGGCGACCTGCTGGTGTTCGCCGTGATCATCTCCGGACACGCCCAGTGGCAGAGCGACCGCTCCGGCTTCGTGGCGATTCTGGATCGGGACAACCGGGTGATCTCCTGTCCGGGTGGCCATGCGCCGGTCTATGACGAGGCCGGGCGGCTCCAGCCACTGGCGCAGGCCACGAAGACCTTCAAGCACCCGCACGATGTCTGCGTGGACCGGGATGGAAATCTGTACGTTCCGCAGTGGAACTCGGACCGGACCTACCCGATCAAGCTGGAGCGGGTATAGATCATCGGTTCGAGTACGGAGGGCGCCATGGTGATCGAGCATGTGTTGTGGCTGACGGCCGAGGCGGCGTCGGCGTCCGGCGGCTGGCGCATCGGCAACGCCGAGGCGTGGTGGACGCTGCTGGGGCGGCTGCACGTCCTGAGCGTGCACTTCCCGATTGCCCTGGTGATCATCGGCGCCCTGATCGAGATTGCCCGGCTGCCTCGCCGAAAGGCGGAGCCGCCGCGCAAGTGGCGTCCCAGCGGCGCCGGGCTGGCGTGCATCATCATCGGGGCGTTGATGGGCGGCATAGTCGCCTGGTCGGGCTGGGTTTACGCCGATGAGCTTGGCGCCAGCGGCGACGAGGTCACGCTGCACCGCTGGGCCGGCATCATCGCGGCCGGTGTTGCCGGTGTCGCGGCGGTCGTCGGCCTGGTCGGCTGGTTCTCGCCGGACCGGGCCCGCCTCGCCGGGTATCGCTTCCTGGCTCTCGTTGGCGCCGTGGGCGTCGGCGTGGCCGGGCACTTCGGCGGGAGCCTGGTGCACGGCTCGAGGCACATCAGCGAGCCGCTGCGCCTGGCGCTGGGGCTGGCCCAGCCCGGGGAGCCCGAGCCTGTCATTGCCGAAGAGCCGGCTGAGCCCGAGCCGGCCGAGCCCGCACAGACTGCACCGGCCCAGCCGCAGCCCGAGGCCGCCGAAGACGAAGTAGTGGTCGCGGCAGTGAGCTTCGACCAGGTGCAGCCGATCCTGGAGAACGCCTGCTATCGATGCCACGGGCCGGAGCGCCAGCGCGGCCGCCTGCGCCTTGACACCGATGAGGGACTGTTCTCCGTTGTCGCCGCCGGCGATCGTGTTGCAAGCGAGTTGTACGACCGCATCAACCTGCCGGCGGACGATCCCGATCGCATGCCAAAAGGCGACGACCCGCTCCCGGCAGAGGACATCGAGCTCATCGGCGCGTGGATCGACGGCCTGAGCGCCGCGGCCGCGCCGGCCGAACCGGAGCAGCCCGCCGAGGAAATCGGCCAGCCGCAGCCGGCCGACCCGGCGCCGATGCCGACGCTCACCGAAGAGCAGCGCACGACCCGCGATGCCGCGCTGGCAGCGCTGCGCGAGCGCGGCCTGGTGGCGCAGGTCGTCGCCGAGGGCGTCGACGGGTGCGAGGTGCGCCTGGTCGGCGCGGTCGAGTTCGCCGATGAGGACCTGGCCCTGCTCGACGGGCTCGAAGGCTCCCTGCTCTGGCTCGACCTGACCGGCTCGCAGGTCACCGACGCCGGCGCTCAGACGCTCGGCCGGTTCCCGCATCTGCGCCGGCTTCGCCTGGGCGAGACCAGCCTCACCGACGCGTCGATGGCGACGTTCGGCTCGCTGAAGGAACTGGAGATGCTCGATCTGCACGCGACGCAGGTGACCGACGCCAAGCTCGGCGAACTGGCCGAACTGCCGCGTCTGCGATCGCTGTACCTGTGGAACACCCAGGCCACGCTGACCGGCGCCGCGCAGCTTCGGGCCCGCTCACCGTGGCTTGAGATCGATCTGGGCACGCCGTGAGACCGGCGCCGGCAGCATGGGGCCTGGCTGTCGCGGCAGGGCTTGGCGCTGCGCTGGTTGCGGGTTCGGGCGCTGCGCCCGGCAGCGCCGAGCTTGCGGTTGCCATTTCCTTCAACCGCGACATCCGCCCGATCCTGTCGCGCTGCCTGAAGTGCCACGGGCCGGATCCGGCGGTGCGTGAGGCAGACCTGCGCCTCGATGATCCCGATCAGGTTGGGCTGCCGGCGGCCTCCGGCGCGCGCGCAATCGTGCCCGGCGACCCGGACGCCAGCGAACTGATCCGGCGCATCGCAACGCGCGATCCCGACCTGCGCATGCCGCCGCTGGAAGCCGGCGACGCCCTGACCCCGGCCGAGATCGAACTGCTGCGCGACTGGATCGCCCAAGGCGCCGACTACCAGCGCCACTGGTCCTTCCAGCCGGTGGAGGATCCACAACCGCCGCAGGTTCCAGATGACTCCTGGGCGCAGCGCGACCTCGACCGTTTCGTGCTGGCGCGGCTGACCAGCGCCGGTCTGGCGCCCACGCCGGCAGCCGATCGCTACGCCTTGCTCCGGCGCGTCAGCCTCGACCTGACCGGCCTGCCGCCGACGCCCGAAGAGGTCCACGCATTCATCAGCGATGCGGCGCCGGACGCGTGGGAGCGCGTCGTCGATCGCCTGCTTGCGTCGGAGCGATTCGGCGAGCGATGGGCCGCGATGTGGCTCGATCTTGCCCGCTACGCGGATACCAAGGGGTATGAGGCCGATCGCCGGCGCACCATGTGGCCGTGGCGCGACCGGCTGATCCGCGCCCTCAACGATGACATGCCGCTGGACGAGTTCACGCGCCAGCAGATCGCTGGCGATCTGCTGGCGGACCCGGCGGTCGACCAGCTCGTCGCCACCGGCTTCCACCGCAACACCATGACCAACGACGAGGGCGGCACGGATGATGAGGAGTTCCGTGTCGCCGCCGTCTTCGATCGCGTCGAGACCACGATGCAGGTCTGGATGGGCCTGACGTTCAGCTGCGCCCGCTGCCACACGCACAAGTACGACCCGATCACCAACCGCGAGTACTACGGGCTCTACGCCTTCTTCAACCAGACCGAAGACGCCGACCGAATGGATGAGGCGCCGACACTTGCGGTACTCGGGGCCGAACAGGAGGCCGAGCAGGAGCAACTGGCCGTCGGGATCGCAGCGCTGGAGGCGCAGATTGCCGCCGCGGCGCCGCTCGCCGAGTACGTCGATCCCGGCGACATTTCCGGCGTGCCGACGGCGGAGCCGGTCGAGCACATCTGGATCGATGATCGCGCGCCCGTCGGCTCGATCGAGCACCAGACCGGCGGCGAAGCGCCGTGGCCGTGGGCTGAGGGGCCGGCGCCGGCGCACGCCGGCGCGCGTGCCGCGTGGATGACCGCATCCGAATTCGCGCAGTTCTTCGCGACCGAGGCGCTGGCGCCGCTGCGCATCGGCGCCGCCGACCGTCTGTTCGCGCACGTCTGGATCGATTCGGACAGGCCCGCGCGCGAGGTCATGCTCCAGTTTCACAGTGCGCGGGCCGGATGGTCGCACCGGGCCTACTGGGGCGAGAACCTGATCGCATTCGGCGCCGATGGCACGCCTGAGCGCCTGCGCATCGGCGATCTGCCGCCGGCCGGCGCCTGGGTTCGGCTGGAAGTCGCCGCGGCAGATGTCGGACTGCGCCCCGGCGATGAAGTCAACGGCTGGGCCTTCAGCCAGCACGGTGGGCGTGTTGGGTGGGATCACGCCGGGATCGTCACATCTGCGGCCCAGGAGCGCGGCTATCGCGCCTCGCAGAGCGCCTGGGAGCGACTCGCCCGCGCGCGCGCGGAGGATCGATTGCCTGCGGATGTGCGCGCAGCGCTGGATGCCGCTCAACCGACCGAATCGCAGTCGGCGTTGCTACGCGGCTACTACCTGCGCGAAGTGCACGAGCCGACCTGGCTGGCCACGCTGCCACTCCAGATGGAACTGGCCGGCGCCCGCGCCCGCATGACTGCGCTCGAGCAGCAGGCGCCGCGGATGCCGATCATGCGCGAGTTGCCGCCGGATCAGCAGCGCCAGACCCGTATCCTCGAGCGCGGCAGCTTTCTCTCTCCCGGCGAGACCGTCGAGCCGGGTGTGCCCGGCGCCCTGCACGGCTGGCCGGATCGCGCGCCCCGCAACCGTCTCGGTCTTGCCGACTGGTTGGTGGCGCGCGAGAATCCGCTGACATCCCGCGTGATGGTCAACCGCATCTGGGCCCGTCTCTTTGGCGCCGGGCTGGTTGCCACCGAGGAGGACTTCGGCACGCAGGGCGCACTGCCCAGCCACCCGGAACTGCTCGACCACCTCGCCACCTTCTACATGGAGAGCGGCTGGCGCCTCAAGCCGCTGCTGCGCGAGATCGTCACGAGCGCAACGTACATGCAAAGCGCGGTCGCCGACGCCGCCACACTCGAGGCCGATCCGGCCAATCGCCTCCTCAGCCGCGGCCCGAGCGTGCGCCTGCCGGCCGAGATGTTGCGCGATCAGGCCCTCGCCGTCAGCGAGCTGCTTTCGGACAAGATGTACGGCCCGCCCGTTTTTCCGCCGCAGCCCGATGGCGTCTGGCAGGTCGTCTACAGCGGCGACGATTGGACGACCAGCGCGGGCGAAGATCGCTACCGGCGCGCCCTGTACACCTTCTGGCGGCGCACCAGCCCCTACCCGTCGATGATGACCTTCGACGCCCCCAGCCGCGAGGTCTGCGTGTCGCGCCGCATCCGCACCAGCACGCCGCTGCAGGCGCTGATCACGCTGAACGATCCCGTCTTCGTGGAAGCGGCCCAGGCGCTGGGGCGCGCCGGCGTCGGGGCGGCAGACGACCCTGCCGCGATCGCCCGCTGGATGCTCGAGCGCGCTCTGTGCCGCCCCGCCCGTCCGCAGGAGATCGATCGGCTCGTTGAGCTGTTCGACGATGAGTCAGCCTTCCAGCGCCAAGATCTCGACGCCGCCCGCACGCTCGCAACCGACCCCCTCGGCCGGCTGCCCGAAGGCGCCGACCCGGCACAGATGGCCGCGTGGACGGTCGTCGCGCAGGTCATCCTGAATCTCGATGAGATTCTGAGGAGCCAGTAGTGGATCCGCGCCTGGACATGATGCGCGACGTCACTCGCCGGCACTTCCTCGGCCAGGCCGCGATGGGCGTCGGCTCGATTGCGCTGGGTTCCCTGCTTGCGCGCGCAGCCGGGGCAGCGCCGCCCGCGCCGGCTGCCGGCGTCCCCCACTTCGCCCAGCGCGCCAAACGCGTGATTTACCTGCACATGGCCGGCTCCCCGCCGCAGCTTGACCTGCTCGACCCCAAGCCCATGCTCAACCGCATGCACGGGCAGGACGCCCCTGATGAGCTGTACAAGGGCGACCGCTTCGCCTTCATCAAGGGCACGCCGACCATCCTGGGCTCGCCGTACCAGTTCCGGCAGCGCGGCAAGGCGGGCCTGTGGGTCTCCGAACTCATGCCGCGGTTTGCGGAGATCGCCGACGAG
>JBICIE010000268.1:0-4070 GCA_043101635.1 Phycisphaerales bacterium JB039
ATCCGGAGGAGTCGTGGGCAGTTGCGCGGCACTTTGCGACGCCGGAGGGCCAGCGGATCAACTCGGCGCTGGGGCTGGCGCTGCCGACCTTGTGGTCGGTGGCCCGCAGTGAGGCGTTCGTGAACCCGGAGGTTCCGCCCGCGGATGATGAGGTGTTCCTGGAAGCGGTAGGGGGCAGCAAGCCCATGACGTGGCCGCAGCGGACGAAGATCACGCGGCGAATGACGAACATTGTGGACTCGGTGGTGCGCCTGGGGACCATCGAGCCGGAAGCGGCGCTGGCCCAGTTGCAGCAGGACATCGACCGGGAGATGTCATCCGAGCTGGCGCGCGGGGAGTTTCCGCGGGTCCGGTGGCCGGTTGTCATCGGCGCGGCGGGGGCGGGCGCAGGCGTTCTGATCATCGGATTCGCGGCGTGGTGGCTGCGCGGGCAGCGGGGGCGGTTGCAGGGCAAACGGGAGCGAGCGGGACTTGTGATGGCGAGTCCGTGGATGATCGGGCTGTGCCTGTTCATCGCGGCGCCGATGCTGCTGAGCCTTCTGCTGGCGTTCATGCGCTGGAGCGGGCTGTCGACGATCGACCAGGCCGAGTGGGTGGGGCTGGCGAACTTCCGGGAGATGCTGGGGCGTGATGAGCGCTTTCAGCGAGCGGCGTGGATCACGTTTGTGTACGCGCTGATCAGCGTTCCGGCGGGGCAGATCGTGGCGCTGGGGGCGGCGATGCTGCTGACGAATCCCGTGCGACTGGTTAACGCCTTCCGCGCGATGTGGTACCTGCCGACGGTGCTGGCGGGCGTGGCGATGGCGATCCTGTGGTGGAGCGTGTTCGACGCGGACGGGCTGATGAACGGGGCGCTGGGGCCGCTGCTGGGGCTTGTGAAGCTAAGCCCGCCGGCGTGGTTCGGGGCGGATGCGCGGTGGGCGGGGGTCATCGCGTATGCGATCGCGAGTCTGTGGACGTTCGGCGGGGCGATGCTGATCTACCTTGCCGGCCTGCACGCGATCCCGAAGCACCTGTACGAGGCGGCGGAGATCGATGGGGCGGGCCCGCTGCGCCGGCTGAAGACGGTGACGCTGCCGATGCTGAGCCCGGTGATCCTGTTCAACATGGTGATCGCGATCATCACCTCGTTCCAGGTGTTCACGCAGGCGTACATCATGACGAAGGGAGGGCCAGCGGACGCCACGCTGTTTTTTGTGCTGTACCTGTACGAGGAGGCGTTCGAGCATCACGAGATGGGGTACGCCTCGGCGCTGGCGTGGGCGCTGTTCGTGGTGGTGTTCGTGTTGACGCTGGTGGTGCTGCGGATGAGCCGCAAGCGTGTGCATTATGAGGGGATTGCGCTGTGAAGTGGGGTTGTGGCCAGGACAAGGGGGCGCTCGGTCCGGAACGGGACGCGTGGTTGAGTTACGACTCGATTGGAAGCCGACGCCGCCTTCGCCCCTTTCAGGGGCTCCTGAGCGTGATCGGCGCAACAACCCCGGGCTTGCTCGCTGCGCTCGCGGCGCCCGGGGCTAATAACCGTCGCCCACTTCGTGGGCTGGAGACGGGGGGCAGGTTAACACGGGCTTGGATGTTGAAGATCGCCGTCCACGCTGGCGCGCCCCGAGGAGCGATGCCGTGAGGTTGCCTCGCAGGGTCATGCTCTACGCGGCGCTGATCGCGGGGTCGGTGGTGCTGATGTTCCCGCTGTGGTGGATGACGGCGCTCAGCCTGTCGACCGAGGCCGAGGCGCGTAAGGCGATGACATCCGGCGGCGTGATGGTCTGGCCGGAGAAGCTGGAGTGGGGCAATTACCCCGAGGCGCTGCAGCGGATGGGCGCCGCGGCGGCCCGGACCGAAGAGCTGCCCGGCACGGGGGCAGGCGAGGAGGCGGGTGGCGCCGCGCCGGGGGTACAGATCGCGAGGGCGGACCCCTGGCTGGGCTTCAAGGACGCGCTGGCCAACAGCGTGGTGATCACGGTGCTGTGCGTGGTCGGAAACGTGCTCTCATGCAGCCTGGTCGGGTACGCCTTTGCGCGGCTCCGTTTCCGGGGAAGCCGAGGGCTGTTCCTGGTCACGCTGGCGACGATGATGTTGCCGCAGCAGGTGACCATGATCCCGCTTTTCCTGGTCTTCCGGGGCCTCGGGTGGCTGGACACGATCCTGCCGCTGGTCGTTCCGGCGTTCTTCGGGACGGCGTTCTTCATCTTCATGTTCCGGCAGTTCTTTGCCCAGCAGCCGGAGGAGATCCTGGAGGCGGCTCGCATCGACGGCGCCAGCGAGATCGGCGTGTGGTGGCGGGTGATGCTGCCGATCTGCCGGCCAGTGGCGGCAGTGACGGCGATCTTCACATTCATCTGGACCTGGAATGACTTCCTGGGCCCGCTGATCTATCTCCAATCGCCCGAGAAGTTCACGCTGGCCCTGGCGCTGAACACCTTCAAGAGCCAGTTCGGGGGTGTGCGGGACGCCCACCTGCTGATGGCGGCCTCGGTCGTGACAATGATCCCGTGCATTGCGCTGTTCGTGGCGGCGCAGCGGCACTTCGTGCGGGGGCTGAATCTTGGGGCGGTGAAGGGCTGACGCTCAGGCGGCCCGTTTCATGCGCGCATCAACACAGAGGGCGCTGACGGCGGTTCGAGCGTCCTGCAACCAGCAGCACATCGCCTGGCGCAAGCGGGCGATCCGAGGCAGGTCGCACGCAGGTCTGGCCGCCCGTGCGCATGGCGACGAACACGAGTTCGGGATGCGCGCTGCCGTACTGTCCGGTGGTGCTGCCATCGAGGGTGGAGCCGGGCTGGATGGTGATCTCGGCCAGCTCGAGATCCTGCTCGCCGAGGCAGGCCCTCTCCAGGAAGTCGGTCAGGTGGGGGCGCAGGATCGTGTCGACAATGCGGGCGCCGCTGCTGCGGACGGGGCTGATCACGCGCGTGGCGCCGGCCCGCTCGAGTTTGCGGACCGAGTCCTCGTGCTCCGCCCGGCTGATGATCTCGAGGTCCGGGCGCATGGCCCGGGCGCTGAGCGTCATCACGATGTTGTCGGTATCGGAGCCGCTGACGCAGACGAGCCCACGGGCCCGCTCGATGCCCGCCTGCCGCAGGAAGTCGTCACTGGTTGCGTCGCCGGCGAGTGCGGGGAGGCCCTGCTCGATCATCTCGGTGACGACATCATCGTCGACATCAACGCCGACGAATGGGATGTCCTCGCCGGCGAGCCGCTGGCAGACGGCGCGACCGAGACGGCCGAGGCCGCAGATGATGTAGTGCTCGGACATGTGCTCGATGGTGCGCCGCATCTTGCGCTCCTTGTCCATCTGTCTTTCAACGGCGATCTGGACGATCTGGCCGACGGAGTAGGTCATGATGCCGATGCCGCCCAGCAGCAGGAAGGTCGTGAAGATCTGGCCGTCGCGGGAGAGACCGTAGTCGCCGTAGCCGACCGTCGATAGTGAGATGATGGTGAAGAAGAAGGAGCGCTGGATGGACCATCCTTCGATGTGCTCGTAGCCGAGGGTGCCCACCGCCAGCACGAAGACCACCGCGAGGATCGGGCGCGTGATCCGGCGATCAAGGTGATGCCGAGTTGCGGGTTGGACGGCCACAGGCGCGTTATCGGCGGACGGGCGGGGCGGGTTGAGCACGTGCCCCCGGAACCGGCGAAAGAGGCTCCGCCTACCGTCTTCGCTCGGCGCGGTCGGGGCGAAAGCGGACGTTCGGGAGGTCGGATGAGCATTCTCAGGCCAAGGCGATTCTGGACTCCCCGGTACATCCGCGACCGGCTGAGCCTGATGTGGTGGCAGCGGCGCCATCCGGAGGCGCCGTGGCTGGCGCCGGGGGCGATCGACTTCCTGGAGCAGGCCCTGCGCCCGTCGGATGTGATGGTGGAGTTCGGATCAGGGCGCAGCACGCGCTGGTTCTCCCAGCGCGTGGGGCGCCTCGTGAGTGTGGAGCACCATCGGGGCTGGTATGAGAAGGTGCGCGGGCAGCTTGATGGCCACGGCGTGACCAATGTCGCGTACGTGCACGCGGCTCCGGCGCCCGGGAATACACATCGGGCTCGTCCGCCGCGTGCACGTACGCGACATTGGT
>JBICIE010000269.1:0-6806 GCA_043101635.1 Phycisphaerales bacterium JB039
GTCGATGTCCTCTTCGGCTTGCCCTACATCCTGCTGGTCGTCCTGCTGGCGGTCGCCTCGGATGCCGCCGTCCGCCAGTACATCAGCCGCTCCAAGCCCCGGGTCGCCTGGGTCGAAGCCCAGGCCGAGCGCCTCCGCAGCGACTTCGATCTCGCGGCGCCGGACCTGGAGCGGCCGCCACCGCCGGGCTCACCGCTCCAAGGCGCCCTGCTCGAACTCTGGCGGTCCGGCGAGCCGATCGATCCCGAGGCCTCGGTCCAGACCGTCCTCGAACAGGCCGCCATCGGGCGCTACCCCCCGCGCACCATCTCCGAAGGCCGCCGCATGGCCATCGACGTGATCATCCTCCTCGTCGCCATCGGCGGCGTGAGCTGGCTGACCATGGCCCGCGTCATCCGCGGCCAGGTGCTGTCGCTGAAGCACCAGCCCTTCCTGGAGGCCGCCCGGGCCATGGGCGCGCCGGCCCGCCGCCAGTTCGCACGCCATCTGCTGCCGAATCTCCTCGGCCCGATCATCGTCTACGCCACCCTCACAGTGCCGCTGGCCATCCTGCAGGAGTCGTTCCTGAGCTTCCTGGGCATCGGCGTCAAGCCCCCGCTCCCCAGTTGGGGCAACCTCGCCGCCGATGGCCTGGTCGAACTCAACCCGTACAAGAGCCACTGGTGGCTGCTGCTGTTTCCCTGCCTTATGCTGGGGTCCACCCTGCTGGCGCTGAATTTCGTCGGCGAGGGACTTCGGGAGGCGTTCGACCCCAAACGGGCGCGGCGGTAAGGTTCCTCAAGGGCAATGGCGCCCCGGCGGAGGTCAAGATGCAGAACCGGTTCGGCCTCAAGGACTTCGTGACGCTCGTGCTCATCGGCGTGCTGGCGCTGGTGGTCCTGCTGGGCATGTTCCAGGAGGACCGGCGGTGGCGCGAACTGCAGGACACCGCGGCCCAGCTCGACGAGATCGGCCGCCAGGTCGCCCGCATCCAGCGCACGCTCGACACCGGCGTGGTCGCCGCCGCGCCCCAGGGCGGAGCGTCCCGCACGCCGGCCGCCCGCGACACCTCCTGGGCCCGCGCCGGCGTCGAGATCACCTGGTCCCAGCCGTGGGACTTCACGACCGATCCGTGGGCCCAGTCCGGCTTCGAGGCCGGCGGCGTCTTCACCGAGATCTTCGAGGGCCAGCCCCCGAACCTCACGCCCTATCTCTACGCTGATGTCTACGGCCGGCGCGTCGTCGACCTGGTCTGCGAGAGCCTCGGCTGGTACGACCCCGTCGCGCTGACGATGCGCGGCCGCCTCGCCGAGGCCTGGCAGTACGATACCGGCGGCATGTGGCTGCGCGTCAAGCTCCGAGATGACGCCCGCTTCTCCACCGGCGATCCCGTCACCGCCGAGGATGTCCGCTGGACCCACGACGATCTGCTCTACAACCCGCAGGTCGAGGCCGAGCGCTTCCGCTCCGTCTACACCGCAGTCGCCGACATCGAGGTGCTCGGCGACAAGGTGCTCGAGTTCACCTTCAAGGAGCCGCGCTTCGACAACTTCGACCAGGCCTTCGGCTTCAAGGTCCTGCCCAAGGCCGTCTACTCCACGTGGCTGGAATCGATCGCCACCTTCAACCAGTCCACCGCGCTGCTCGTGGGCTCCGGGCCGTTCAAGATGGAGCGGATGGACCCCGACAACCAGTGGACCCCGCCCTCCGACATCCGCCTCGTGCGCAACGACCTGTACTGGGGCCCGCGCCCGGCCATCGACGGCCTGCGCTTCAAGTCCATCAGCGATGGTGTCGCTCGCCTGACCGCCTACACCAACGGCGACGGCGACATGATGCGCCCCAGCGCCGAGCAGTACGTCATCAAGTCCACCGATGACGAGTTTACCGGCAAGCACAACCCGCACATGTGGTTCAACATGCGCGGCGGCTACTCCTTCATCGCCTGGCAGTGCGGCCCGCGCAACGGCCGCCAGCTCACCCCCTTCCACGATCCGCGCGTGCGACTCGCCATGACGCACCTGATCGATCGCGAGCGCATCCGCCGCGACATCAGCAAGAACCTCGTCCGCCCCGCGACCGGTCCCTTCCTCTCCTCCACGCCCCAGGCCGACCCGAACATCACGCCCTGGCCGCACGATCCCGAGCGGGCAAAGCAGTTGCTCGAGGAGGCCGGCTGGATCGACCGCGACGCCGACGGCGTCCTCGAGAACGAGCGCGGCGACGAGTTCGAGTTCGAGTTCACCTTCAGCCAGGGCTCCGAGGGCACCCTCAAGATGGTGACCTACATCCAGAGCGCCTGCGCCGATGTCGGCATCCGTTGCACGCTGCGCCCCATCGACTGGTCCATTCTCACCTCGATCCTGGACGCCCGCGACTTCGACGCCGTCACCTTCGCATGGTCCGCCTCCGCCCCGGAGAACGACCCCAACCAGATCTGGCACAGCAACTCCATCGAGAATCAGGGCGACAACTTCATCCAGTGGGACAGCCCCGACGCCGATCGCCTGATCGAACTCGGCCGGGCTACGCTCGATTTCGACGAGCGCATGGAGGTCTGGCGCGAACTGCACCGCGTCTTCCACCAGGAGCAGCCCTACACCTTCCTCAGCGAGATCCCCTGGCTCCGCTTCACCACCAGGCGGACGCACAACTTGCAGGAGTACCCCTCCGGCATCGAGTACCACGAACTCTGGCTCTCCGAGTCGTTGCCCATGCCGAACTGACCGGCCCCGGAGCCGAGCCACGCTATGGGCGCATATCTCACACGCCGTCTGCTGCTCATGATCCCGACGCTCATCGGGATGACCTTTCTCATCTTCATGCTCATCGCGCTGAGCCCCGGCGGCATCGGCGCCGCCCTGCGCGTCTCCGGCGGCGGCCAGATGGACGCCTCCAACCGCGCCACCCAGCAGGCCTACCTCGAGGATCGCTACGGCCTCGACGCCCCCGTCGTCCTCCAGTACGTCCGATGGCTCGGTCGCGTCAGCCCGATCCGCTTCGGCACGCGCGATCAGATCGGCCCCGCCGGCGACCGCATCCGTCCCCCCAAGCCCATCAAGATGCCGGTGCTGTGGCAGTGGTTCGCAGACGACCTGCCCGAGCCCCCCGACGCCCCGCCCGTCGACTTCCGGGACGCCTCCCCCGAGGAGCGAGCCTCGGTCTACCGGCGCGCCGCCGACGACTACGCCCGGGCCCGCAACGGCTACATCGCCCAGAGCATCGCCGTCAGCCTCAAGATCGGCGAGTACTTCAAGGACATCGGCCGCCCCCGCCTCGTCGCCGCCGATGGCAAGGTCAGGCCAGATCGCGCCGCCGCCGTCGAGCCGGACCGCTCCCATCCGCTCTGGGACGAGATCGCCGCCGAGGGCGCAAAGATGATGGCCGCCTACGCCGAGTCCATCGCGGCCCGCGAGCGCCTGGCCGCGGTCTTCGCCGCCCGTCCCTTTGCCCAGTCCGGCGTCGGGATCATCCCCGGCCTGCTGAGCCTCGACAAGCCGGATCTCGGCGTCTCCTTCAGCCGCAAGGAGCCGGTCGGGCGCCTCATCGCCCGCGCCCTGCCCGTCACGCTGATGCTCAACCTCATCGCGTTTCCCATCATCTACATCGTCGCGATCCCATCCGGCATGCTCGCCGCGACGCGCCAGGGCAGTCTCTTCGACATCGGCTCCGGCGCCACGTTCGTTGCCCTGTGGTCCATCCCCATCGTCTGGGCCGGCGTGCTCGCCGTTGGCTTCCTGGCAAACGACCAGTATCTCGGCGCCTTCCCGGTTGCCGGCTTGCACGATGCCGACGCGCGCCACTTCACCTTCCTGCCGACCACGATTGACGGCCACTGGCATCGCGGCTACCTGCTCGACACCCTCTGGCACATCTGCCTGCCGGTCGCCTGCCTCACCTACACCGGCTTCGCCATCCTCAGCAAGCAGACTCGCGCAGCCATGCTCGACAATTTCAACGCCGATTACGTCCGCACCGCCAAGGCCAAGGGCGTCCCCGGCCGCGACATCGTCTTCCGCCATGTCTTTCGCAACAGCCTGCTCCCGCTGATCACGCTCTTCGTGAGCATCTTCCCGGCCATGCTCGCCGGCTCGGTCGTCATCGAACGGATTTTCAGCATCCCCGGCATGGGCAGCATGGTGATCGAGGCCATCTACCTGCGCGATCGGGAACTGCTGCTGGCAAACGCCATGATCATCGGGCTCGTCAACATGCTCGCCCTGCTGCTGGCGGATGTGCTCTACGCCCTTGCCGACCCCCGGATTACCTACGACTGATGACGACTGCAACCTCCAAACCGGACTCGGCGTTCGCCCAGACTCCCGGCGAACTCGATCGCGTCACCGGCGTGCACCTCATGCAGGGTGTCGGGCATCGCCCCGCCAGGGGATTCTGGGCCGACGCATGGAGCCAGGTGCTCCATCGGCGCGGCGCGGTCGCCGGAATCATCTGGATTTCCATTGTCGCCTTCTTCGCCATCTTTGCGCCCTTCGTCGCCAACGGCCGCCCGATCCTCATGCGCACCGGCGAGGGCGCAGACAGCGCGCTGATCTCCCCCATGCTCCGCGGCCTGACCGCCATTGACATCATGCTCGTCGTCGGCGCCGTTGCCGGCCTGGCCTGGATGCTCTGGCCCCGCGGCCCGGCCCGCTCCTTCCGCATCGCCACGCTGATCGTCGCTTCCCTGCAGGCGGGACTCATCGCCCTCGCCGCCACCATCGTCGAGCAGCGCGTCAGCGGCTCCGGCGTCAGCGACCGAGTCCGCGCCATGGAGCAGAGCGACGCCTTCGTCCCGATCGCCTCCGCCATCATCGCCATCTGCTGCTCGGCGCCCTTCCTGCTGATCAGTCCGATCCGCTCCATGCTCCGGCGCGCCGCGGCGGTGGCCGGCGTCGGTCTCGTCTGCGCCATCATCATCGCCTCGGCCTGGAAGCCGCCCCTGGAGCGCTTCGACTACATCGCCCGCGTCGCCCGCGGCGAGGCGGCCGCGACCTACACGGTCATCCCCTTCTCGCCGCGCCAGGGCTCGACCGCACTCGGCCTCAAGGCCCCGGGCGCAACCCCCTACACCGCCGTCATCTACAGCCTGATCGAGCAGCTCGCCCGCGATCGCGCGGTCGGTGGCTTCTCCGACGACCCTCGCTGGGAGGCCAACCGCCAGGCGGCCGCGCTCGCGCTGGCGGGAATCGAGGCCGACGCCCAGTTGCTCGACCTGGTCGAGACCATCACCCGCGGCAAATCCCGTGAACTGCCCGCCGCCTCCGACCAGCTCATGGCCGACCTGCGCGCCGCCAGCGCTGCCGGCGAAGTCCAGACCGCCGCCGATGTCGTCCGGTGGTTTCAGGACCGACCCGCGCCCAGGTTCCTGCTCGGCACCGACTCGCTCGGCCAGGACATGCTCTCGCAGCTCCTGCACGCCTGCCGCCTGTCCATCTCCATCGGCCTGGTTTCCACCGGCATTGCTGTCGTCATCGGCGTGACGATGGGCGCGCTGATGGGCTACTTCGGCGGCTGGGTTGACATGCTGCTCTACCGCGTCGTGGAAGTCTTCATGGCCGTGCCCGTGCTCTTCCTGCTCATCGTCGCCGCCGCTGTGCTGCCCCGCAATACCTACGTCATGATGGCCATCATCGGCGGCTTCACATGGACCGGCGCTGCGCGCTTCGTGCGCGCCGAGTTCTACAAGCTCCGAGGCCAGGACTTCGTCCAGAGCGCCCGCGCTGTCGGCCTGCCGCTGCGCTCCGTGCTCTTCCGCCACATGCTCCCCAACGGCGTCACGCCGGTGCTGGTCGAGGCCTCCTTCGCCATCGCCGCGGCGATCCTCATCGAGGCCGTCATCAGCTTCCTCGGCTTCGGCCCCGCCAACCAGCCGAGCTGGGGCCGCCTGCTGGCCGACGCCACCAATCAGGTCGGCGAGTTCGTCTGGTGGCTCGCTGTCTTCCCCGGCTTTGCCATCTTCCTCACCGTCCTCTCCTACAACCTGATCGGCGAAGCCCTCCGCGACGCCATCGACCCCAAGCTCAAGAAGGCAAGAGTGTGAGAAACAGAAGAGACAGAGAGACCGAGAGACGAAAAGACCAGGTGCGTGCGCTCTTGTTACGCACACACGTTCCGCTCGTGGCCACGCCGTCTCTTCGTCTCTTCGTCTTTCAGTCTCTTACCTTCTCGACGGAGCCCGCATGACCCAGGCCCCTCCCAAACCCGCCAGGGAAGAGCCGCTCTTCCGCGTCGTCGACCTGGCCGTCAGCTTCGACAACGGCTCCGGCCCGCGCATCCAGGCCGTCGACGGCGTCCGCATGAGCATCTACGAGCGCCAGACGCTCGCCGTGGTGGGGGAGTCCGGCTGCGGCAAGAGCGTCACCGCCATGAGCGCGCTGCAGCTCATCCCGCGCCCGCCCGGACGCTTCGACCGCGGCCAGGTCCTCTTCCGCCGCGACAATGGCAAGACCACGGACCTGCTCCGCCTCACCGAGCGCGAGATGCGCGATGTCCGCGGCGACGACATCGCCATGATCTTCCAGGAGCCCATGACCAGCCTCAACCCGGTCTACACCGTCGGTGACCAGATCATGGAGGCGGTCCTGCTGCACCAGGATGTCTCGGTCCGTCAGGCTGAGACCATCGCGATGGACGCCATGCGCGAGGTTGGCATCCCCGAGGTCGAGAAGCGCATCAAGGCCTACCCGCACCAGTTCTCCGGCGGCATGCGCCAGCGCGTCATGATCGCGATGGCTCTCATCTGCAAGCCGAAGCTGCTGATCGCGGACGAACCGACCACCGCCCTCGATGTCTCGACCCAGGCCCAGATCCTCGAACTGATACTCTCG
>JBICIE010000270.1:0-22311 GCA_043101635.1 Phycisphaerales bacterium JB039
GTCGCCGGTGGCGAAGCGGTTCTGGAACTCCAGGAAGTCGAAGAAGTCGAGCGAGCCGTCGCCGGTGAGATCGGCGCGGCAGGCAAGTTCCCAGCTCAGCGTGATGTCGGCGCCGTCGTAGCCGGGCATGGGGTCGCCGGTGGTCTCGTCGCCGAAGTAGATGCGGTAGCTCGCTTCGTAGAGGCCCGGGGCGGTCGCGGCGTACCAGTTGTGAGTCATGCGTCCGTCCCAGGCGAAGCGCGGGCTGCTGGCGCCGGTCGTGAAGATCGGGGCGAAGGTCATGGCGCGGTAGGTCTCCAGGCCGGGCGTCTGATCGGTGACTTCGATCCAGACACTGGCGCCGACCGGCGGCGTCCAGAAGCCCTCGGCCATCCAGCCGAACTGGGCGTTGAACCACTTGCCATTGAGCACATCGGCCGGGGCGGCGTAGGTGTCGCCGTAGCTCTGGAGCTTGAGGGGGCCGGTGGAGTCGGCGTGCACCTCCAGGGCGTCTCCGACGCGCTCGATCATCAGGTGCTGCATGGGGCCGCCCATCGGCGGCATCGTCTGGCCGCTGGCGGCGGCGCAGGGGAGGGCAAGGACCATTGCAATGGTTGCGATTCGCATCGTGTATCTCCTCCGGCGGGCTCAGTCGGCCGTCGCCGGGTTCCAGTTGTCAATCTCACGGATCAAGTCAAACGTGCGCTCGAAGGGCAGGCTCTCGCCGTGCCCGTCGAGGAAGGTGTACCCGCTCGCAGGCGGGCTCCTGTGGCGCCGGGCCGCCACCTCCGGCGGCGAGGCGTAGCGGACCCAGAAGTGGGCCATCATGTGGTCGCTGGCGGCGTCTTCGCGGACCTCGCCGAACAGCACGGTGGAGAAGGGGCGCGGGATCGAACTCATCCGGCGCCAGGTCGGGCCCTGGGTCTCATCGGGCTCAAGTTCGTAGTAGACGTTGTAGCCGTAGCTCAGTGCGCTGTCGCGCTCGTCGAGCGGGCAGTGGAAGACGGAGCTGAGCGAGGCGGCCCAGGCGCTGTCGCGCGAACTCTGCGGCACGCCGAGCCCGGTGGCGTAGTCGTGGAAGACATAGCTCCACGGCGGCGTGCGGTGGGCAACCGCCGAGTGGCTGCTGCGCGGCATGCGATCGTCGAAGTCGCCGGCGTACATCCCGGTCCACTGGCCGAGCTGGCGCATGCGCGACAGGCAGACGGCGATCCGTCCTTCGTCGCGGGCCCTGCCCAGCGCCGGCAAGAGGATGCCGGCGAGCAGGGCGATGATGGCAATGACCACAAGCAGCTCGATGAGCGTGAAGGCCGTGCGCGATGCGCAGTCATGCGCGCGCATGGAGTCCCTTTCTGTCATGACAAGTACGCGCCGAACCTCGGCGCAAGGCACAGACGCTGTCTGACAGATCAGGCTCTGGGAGGCGGCGAGGGCACATCAAGCGCCCGCTGGCCCGGTGGATGCAGCGGGCCGCTGCCGGCCCGTTCGGCCGGGGCAGGCGCCATGATCGGCAGCCGGACCTGCGGCGCCGCCAGCAGCGGGGGCGCCCAGGCGATGGTGAGCTTCACGCCGCGGCAGGACAGCGCGGAGATCAGCGACGCGGTCAGGGGCGGAGCTTCGGCCGGCTCGGCGGCGGGCGCCGGGCCGTCGGTGGCCTCGCACAGTTCGCAGTGCTCGTCCGGGCCCGCGGCGACGCCAAAGCGGCCCGGCGGGACACCGCGCTGCGCGGCCCACGCCGCGATCTGGGCGTCGGTGAAGCAGCAGCAGTCGTCGAAGCAGTCATCAGCGCTGCTGCACCCGCAGGCGTGATCCTCGCAGGGGAACGGCTCGCCGGCGATCCCGAGCGCCCTGCGAACACCTGCGGGCGTCGGGGCCACGCCGAGCGTCACAAGGCCGATGACCAGGGCCATCGCGAGCGAGATGTGGGCCTGCCATCGGCGCACCGGTCAACTCTACCGGCGCGGGCGGGCCGGGGGAACTCCCCGCGGCACAATGCGTCTTACTGCGGATGTGGATCTGCGCCGGGCCCGCGGGGCCCGGCTGCGCCGTGCAGAGCGCCTCCGCAGCAGAGCCGGAGCCGCTCGCCCAACCTCCCGGGAGAATCAAGTCATGTTCGATCGTCTCGCCGCGCGCTGCTGCGCTCTTGTGTGCGTCGCCTTTGCCTCATCGGGGGTCGCCCAGGATGAGGTTGTCGCGAGCAATTCGTGGCGCTACGGGCAGACGGCCGGCATCCGGGCCCAGGTGCTCGGTGATCCGGCGATGCTCGGCGACATCTGGGTGATCGAGGACTTCGGCATCGACACGCCCGCGCAGCTCACGACGTTTCGCTCCAGCGGCATCGTGAACCCGGCCGCGTACGCGATGCTGGTGGAGGATGTCGTGGTGCAGATCCGCGATGGGATGCCGCCGGATGGCAACATCATCCTCCAGAGCGTCGCGGGGGCGGGCTTCTACCGCGATGGGGCGCTGGGGCGGGCCTACTTCGAGACCGACTTCGGCGCCCGGCGGCTGGAGGCGGGCGACTACATCATCATGTGGGCGGCCGTGCTGCCGGATCCGGCCGGCCGGTCGATCATCTGGCACGAGCCCGGCGCCCACGATGTCGGGCGCGGCGAGCCGGCCAACGGCTTCTACTGGAGGCCGGACACCGGCGACATCGTGGAAGTGCCGCTGGAACTCGGCGGCGGCGGGCGCAGCGGGCTGAACTTCACGCTGCGCGGGATTCCGGAGGCCGCCTGCTACGCCGACTGCGATGGCGATGGCGAACTGACCTTCTTCGACTTCCTGTGCTTCCAGAACCTGTTCGCGGCGGGTGATCCGGGCGCGGATTGCGATGCGGATGGTTCGCTGACGTTCTTTGACTTCCTCTGCTTCCAGAACGAGTTCGCGGCCGGGTGTCCGTAGCGATCCGGGGCGCACTGCCGGTGGATATCGGAGCGCGCCGGCGCCATCCGGCGCGCAATCGGACCTCGCCCGGCAGGGCCGGCGCGTCCGACGCCGCGTTATTGCCCGAAGGACGGGCGATGTGATCGCGCGGGCGCAACCGCGGCGATGGCGGCCGCGCGAGTTATCACCCCCGCAAAAACAGTTTTTGCCATGGCCTCAAGAGTTTTTGCCATGGCCTCGAGAACATTTGCCATGGCCTGGAAAGTCTTTGCGATGGCCGCGAGAGCGTTTGCCATGGCCTCGAGTGTTCTTCCTATGGCTTCAGACATCCTGGCGATGGCCGCAAGAGTCTTTCCCATGGCTTCGAAGAGCTTTACCATGGCATGGACGATCCTGGCCATGGCCCCGGGGCGTTTCCGCTGGCCTCAGCGATCGCTGCTCCGGTTGCACAGGTTGCCTGACCGACGCTAAGAGCGAGAAGGGTCTGTCTCAGCCGCCAGGGTGGGAGCGGCTCGGTTCGACCGTACCACCTGCACCTCCGGCGGTTCCGGCGCCAGCCGGTCGATGCCGACGCGCCGGGCCAGGTCGCTGGTGAACATGCCCTCGGGATCCAGCCGGCGCTTGATCGCCAGCAGGTCGCGGGCACGCGGGAAGATGCGGACGAACTGCTCGGGCGTGAGCACCTGGTCCTTGGCGAGGTGCACCTTGCCGCCGCGCCGGGCGGTGGCATCGATCAGCCGGTCCACCGCAGCGCGGCTGGCCGCCTCGTGGCGGCCCTTGGGGTGGAACTCGAAGTTCAGGCTGTAGCCATCCTCGGAGAAGCTGATCAGGCAGTCATCGCGCTTGTGCGCCCGCATCACGGTCGTGACCGGCGGGCAGGGGGAGGACTGGCAGATCTCCAGCAGTTCGACCATCGCCTCGCGGGCGCAGGAGCGCGGGAACGTGAGCTGCACGGTGTAGCCGCGCGGGCCGCAGACCAGGTGCGCTGGCGGCACGGTGAAGCTGGCCTCGAAGTTGAAGCGCAGGAACAGCTCGCTGTTGGAGGCCCGGCCCGTGCGGGCGGCAAGCTGGCACATGCGGTAGTACAGCTTGTTGAAGCCGTTGACCGCCGGGCGCTGGAAGTGCAGCAGCAGCGAGATCAAGGGGCCGAAGGTCTCGTGCAGGGCCAGCCCGAAGCGGCGGTGCCGGTCGAGCCGGGCAAAGCCGTGACGCAGGGCAGCGCGCCGGGCCGGCTCGGGATCATCACGCTCGACCCACTTGGCCGCGTGCACCACCGAGCGTCCGATGGCCTTGCCCCTGGCGTAGGCGTCGACCCAGATGACCGCGGCATCGTGCGTCTGCTCGACCTGCGCCATGAGCTCGAGCAGTTCATCGACGTTGGCGGCCGGCGTGCGGTTGATCTCGACGTAGCACGAGGGAATGCGCTTGAGCTGGAGCGTGGCCTCGACGATCACGCCGAGCAGGCCGATGCCGCCGACGACAGCGCCGAAGAGTTCATCGCCGCGCTCGATGGTGCGCAGCGTGCCATCGGCGCACAGCATCTTCATGCTGATGACCTGATGGGCGAAGCTGCCGTTGTGCCATCCCTCCTTGCCGTTGACATTGGCGCAGATGGCGCCGGCGACGCTGGAGTGCGACTCGGTGGGGCTGGCCGGCAGGAACAGCAGCTTGTGGTGGACCAGTTCGTAGATCTCGATCAGGCGCGTGCCGGATTCGACGGTGATCTGGGCCTTCTCCTCATCGAAGTCGAGGATGCGGTTCATCCGGCTCATGTCGAGGATGGCGTGCCCGCTGTTGAGGGCGAGATCGCCGTAGCCGCGTCCGCTGCCGCGGGCGCAGATGGTCATGTGCCGCCGGCGGCAGTACTCGATCGCCTCGCGGCACTGCTCCAGCGTGGTGGGGCGGGCCACCAGCGAGCGGGTGCGCAGCGAGCCCACCAGCGAGCTGACCTCGCGCCACTGCATGAAATCCGGGAGTGTCTCGGTGGTGGTCATATGCCGGCAGCGCCTGAAGCAATGACAGTATCGCCTCCGGATCCGGACCGTTCGCAGCCGGGATTCACTGTCGGAACCGGCGAAACCGGCTGTTCCGGGGATCTGGAGGAGCTAGGCTGGGCCCGAGCGCATGGCGGAAGCTTCCTTCTATGACGATCCGTCGCTGTACGACATCCTGCACGCGCCGGGGGTGGCGCGGGAGGTCGATGGCCTGCAGCGCATCGAGCGTCGCTTCGGGCCGCCCCGTCCGGGCGTCTGGCTGGAGCCGGCCTGCGGCACGGGGCGCTACCTGCGGGTGGCGGCCCGGCGCGGGCGCCGGGTGATCGGCTTCGACCTCAGCGAGGAGATGATCGCGTATGCCCGCCGGCGCGTGGAGCGGCTCGGGCCCGAAGTCGAGCGGCGGACCCGGCTGTTCGTGGCCGACATGGCGACGTTCGATCAGCAGCCCGCGATGCGCCGGGCGGGGCGGGGGCGGATCACCTTCGCCTTCAACCTGATCAACACCTTCCGGCACCTGGAGTCGACGCCGGCGGCCCTGGGGCACCTCGAGGCGATGCGCCGGACGCTGGCGCCCGGCGGGATCTATGTGCTGGGGATCAGCCTTGCGGCGTACGGATCCGAGCAGCCCAGCGAGGAACTCTGGGAGGCCCGGCGCGGGCGGACGCAGGTGCGCCATGTGGCCCAGTACCTGCCGCCGAGCCCGGGCGGGCGCTTCGAGATGGCGCACAACATTCTGGTGGTGTCGCGGCCGGGGCGCGAGGATGAGGTGCGGGCCTCCAAGTTCCGGCTGCGGACCTACAGCGCTTCGCAACTCGAGCGGCTGGTGCGCCGGGCGGGATTCGAGGTTGCCGGGCACGTGGACGAGCGCGGCAGCGACATCCCGGTGGTTGAGCCGGGCTACGGGCTGTGGGCCCTGCGGGCCCGGTAGGCAAAAACGGCAGCCCCCCCGGGATGGCCCGGCGGGCGCGGCTGCGGGTGGCGTCGGAGCTATGGGTGGTGGCAGCCACCCGCGCATCGGGTCGGCAATGGCGGGCGCGCCCGGCGAGAGCGCGCCGCGCCGGCTAGAGGGCCGGATCCCCCAGTGTGGTCGCGCCGCTGGTGGCCGGCCCGGCTCGTCCCTGAGCCCGGGACCGACCGGCGCAGGCCAGGGTCGATTCCGTTCGCGAATCCGCCCTCGTGGCGAAGTCCGGAGCAGCCGCTTCCGGCTGAACCGGGCTCATGGCCCACACGCCTCGGCGCTCTTCCTGCGCGCCCCGGCCCGGGCCCTGTCCTCTCTCACTCTCCCTCGATCTCGATGCCCGCTCGGCGCTGCGGCCGGCGGACGCCATCAGCCTTTCTTCCGCTCCTCGATCTTCCTGACAAGCTCCGGCAGCGACTCGAAGCGCTGGCGCTGCGAGGCCAGCCAGCCGTCCCGGTCGCGCACTTCCAGCCGGTTCTTCGCGCCGACGATGACGACCTTCTGCCCGAGCCCGGTGAGCTCCATGTGCAGCTTCGGGAGCGGGATCCGCCCCTGGGCGTCCTCCGTGAGTCGCTCGGCAAAGCCAAACAGGTCGGCCTCCAGTTGTCCCACATCCGAATCGGGCGTGAGCGTCTGCTCCGACTGGTCGGCCAGGGCTTCGAACTTCCGCTCGGTGTAGAGCCTCAGCCCCTCGCCCGGCCACGGCACGCAGTACCAGGCCTCGCCGTCGCGCTTCGGGTCCCATAATGCGCGGTACTTCTTCGGTATGGCCAGGCGCAGCTTCGCGTCGATGGAGTGCTCGGAATGACCGGTGAAGAGCATGGGCTGTGCGGTTCAGTTCGCCGTCGGGCATGGCATGGGATTATGCCCCACTTTGCCCCACAACGCAACACCCCATGGGCGAGTTTCCCACGGCGCGGGCTGTCGAATGCCGACTTGCGCGCCGTGGCAGGGTGGCGGGGGCCTCCGGAACCGCCGATTTCGCGGCCGGTTGCGCGACGTCGCGCCGGCTGTGAGGCTCGCATAAAAAAAACTCGCGGAGCGTTCCTCCTCCACGGAGGGCCCCGGCCATGACCCATCCCGATCCCTTGGCCGCGGCGGCAGATCGCCTGCCCAGCGGGCTGTTCCTGATGACCGCGGCCCACGACACGCGGGCGGGGGCGATCATCCGCTGGGCCCAGCGCTGCGCCGAGGAGCCGGTGCTGGTGGCCGTCGCCCTGCCCAAGGGGCACACGATCGCCCCGGTGATCCGCGACAGCCGGGCCTTCGGTCTGTGCGAGGTCCGGCCGGATGACAAGTTGCTGCTGGCCAAGTTCAGCAAGCCCGAGCCGCCCGACGAGCAGGAGGACCCCTTCGCCTCCCTGCGGGTGCGCACGCTGAAGACGGGGGCGCCGCTGCTGGCGGGCTCGACCCTGGCCCTGGACTGCGAGGTGGTCCGCCACTTCGACCTCGAGGCCGACCACGAGATCTACATCGGGCAGGTGGTGGCGGCGCTGGGGGGGTAGGGCGCGCGGGCCGGCAGGCGAGCCTTCTACACGCTTGACGCCGACTGCGACGCCGATGGCGAACTGACGTTCTTCGACTTCCTCTGCTTCCAGAATCAGTTCGCGGCCGGCTGCTCTTGATGGTCGGCAAGGGCGGCTTCGATCGCGCCCGTGATCTCCGCGTCGAAGCGCTCCTCGCTGAACCGCAGCGCGTTCTCGGCGCACGCGGCCGACGCCATCTGCGCAGCCCGCCGGCCGGCGTCGGCGAGCGAGCGGGCGTCGCCGGGCGTCGCAAGCGCCCCGGTCGCGCCCTCAACGATCATGTCCAGCGCCCCGCCCGCGCCCGCCGCGGCGACCGGCAACCCGCACGCCTGGGCCTCGGCGCAGACGATGCCGAAGTCCTCGATCTGCGGGAACAGCAGCACCGCGGCCGTGCGATACAGATGGCGCAGGCGCTGATCGGCGACACGCCCCTCGAAGCGCACCAGCGGCCCGGCCCTGCGCGCAAGCTCGCGCCGGCAGGAGCCATCCCCGACGATCACGAGGCGCCGCCCGGCGAGGTTCGCCGCCTCGATGGCGACATCCGTCCGCTTGTACGGCTCCAGAGCGCTGACGACCAGCCAGAAGCGCTCCCGGCGCACGGCCGGATCAGGCGTGAAGAAGTCCGTGCGCACCGGCGGATGGATGACCACCGCCTCCCGCCGGTAGCAGCGATCGATCTCGCCTGCGATGTGCGACGAGTTGGCGATGAACCGCGTCACGTTGCGGGCGCTGCGCCGGTCCCAGCCCCGGTACAGCGGGCCCGCCAGCCCGAGCCCCAGCGACCGCAGGCGCCCGCCGATCCCGCCCCCGCCGTAGTCGGCCGCGCGTGACCAGACATACCGGGCCGGGCTGTGACAGTAGCAGAGGTGTGGCACGCCGCCGGGCGCGCGCATGCCCTTGACCGCGGCGCTGCTCGAGGAGATCAGCAGGTCGATCGGCTGCTGGGCGTGGTCGTGGGCAAGCTGCTTCGACAGGTCCGCCGCCGCCGCGGGATACAGCGGCAGCAGCCAGCGGCGCAGGCGCAGGGCGCCGGGCAGTCCATTGAGCCATGAGCGCCGCTTCGGCAGTTTGTCCAGCAGGGCGTCGTGCGGGCGCCGGTCGTCGAACATCAGGTACAGCGCGGAGATATCGCCGATCTCCGCCGCGGCGCGCGCAATCCGGGCCAGCGTCATCTCCCCGCCGCGCATGCCGCAGAGCCAGTCGTGGGCCAAAGCGATCCGCGGGCGCCGGGCGGGGTCGGACTCGTCGGCGTCTAACATTCGCGGCATGAAGGAAGCGAGCGAACCAACGGGAGCCGGCGGGGCCGCCCCGACGGCGGAGAACCGCCTCGGCCTGGACTACCGGGCCGAGGCTACGCGGCTCGGGCCGCCGCCGGTCGAGATCATCGATGTGCACACGCACATCAACGGGGCCCGGGCCGCGCGGGTCTGGGCCGAGGCAGCCCAACTGTACGGCGTGGGGCGGACCTACTCGCAGACGCAGCGGGCCGAGGCCTACGCGGTGCGGGAGGTGCTCGGCGAGCGCATCCGCTTCATCGCCATCCCCGAGTACATGGACCCGGACAAGCAGCGGGTGCACCGCCAGGGCTTCGTGGACAACGTGCGCTGGTTCCACGATGAGATGGGCGCCCGGATGGTCAAGTTCTGGAACGCGCCGCGCTTCCGCGACTTCTGGTCCAGCGAGCAGGATGCCGACATCTTCGGGCTGGAGAGCCCGTGGAAGCTCAAGGTGGCCGAGTTGGCCACCGAACTCGGCATGATGTTCATGACGCACGTGGGCGACCCGGACACGTGGTTCAAGACGACGTACGCCGATTCGAAGAAGTACGGCACGAAACTGGAGCAGTACGCCCCGCTGGAGCGCATGCTGCAGCGCTTCCCGAGCCCGTGGCTGGCCGCCCACATGGCCGGGTGGCCGGAGGATCTCGACTTCATCAGCGGCCTGCTGGAGCGGCACGACAACCTGTACATCGACACCTCGGCCACCAAGTGGATGGTGCGCGAGCTGAGCAAGCACCCGCGCGATGCGCTGCTGGCGTTTCTGGAGCGCTGGCGCGGGCGCGTGCTGTTCGGCAGTGACGTCGTGACCATCGACGAGCATCTGCGCCCGACCGATCCCGAGGAGAAGCGATTCGGCGCCGCGCTGGCCCACTCGCCCGAGCAGGCCTTCGAGCTGTACGCCAGCCGCTCCTGGGCCCTGCGCACGATGTTCGAAACCGATTATGACGGCGAGAGCCCGATCGCCGACCCCGATCTCGCCATGGTCGAGCCGGACCGCTACGACGCGATGAGCGCCCCGCGCGTGGTGGGCCGGTTCCTGCCGTCCGACCTTCTCAGGTCGCTGTACCGGGACGCTGCCGCCGGGCTGGTCGAGGCGTGGTGGGATCGCCACTGAGTGGCAGCGCTACGGGGCGGGGCCCGGCGCCGGTTCCGGCTCGGGCGGCGGGGCGGCATCTCGCGCCGGCTCAGCGCGGTACAGGCGGGCGAGGATCTGCTCGAGCTTTGCCGCGGCTCGCGCGGTGAGGGCCTCGTCGGGCACGGCGGTGAAGTCGGCGGCAAGCTCGGTCGGGCCCAGCGGGTCGATGAATCGGTCGTTGCGGGCGGTCAGGCGCATGGCGCCGCGCTTGATCCGGACATGCAGGTTGTCCGTCCCCAGCGGCTCGCCGGGGTTGACGAAGGCCCCGCCGCTGTAGAGCCCGATGGCGCCGCGGCTGAGGATCAGGTACTGCACCGTGGCGTTGGCGGCGGTGGGGTCGATCGGGGTGGCGCCGGGCAGCGGCCGGACCACCACGCTGATGCGCACGATCCGCCCGGTCAGGGTTTCGACATCGGTGGAGGGGTCGAGTTCATCCAGCGTCAGGTCGGTGAGGACGAAGTCGAGGCCGGCCCGGCCCATCGGGGCGAAGGTGACCGTCGGGAAACGGGCCTCCAGGCGGGCGTCGCTGGTGGTCGACTCAAGGGTGACCCGGTCCGGGCTCACACAGCCGGCCACTGTCGCCGTCACGACGAGGACAGCGAAGTGGATTGGACTGCGTCGCTTCATGTTCGCGCCCGGTTCGGGTCGTCAACGCCGTCGATCGCCGCCCGAGGGCGCCCCAAGAGGTTAGACTCTCTCGGACGCGGGCTGTGGAACTACCGCCCCGGGCCTGCGTCTAACCGGGAGAAGCCTCCCCCTGCGGCGAAGGAGAACCCGATGCCCTCCCCACGCACACACCGCCAGATGGTGACCGCGATTGCCGTCCTCTCGCTCGCCGGCGGCGCGATGGCCCAGACGCGCGTCGGCATGCCGCGCGCCAACGCGGGGCAGATCGTCGGGGGCATGCTGCGGTCATCGATCCAGTCGACGCGGCCGGGCGGGGCGATCGGCGGCGGCGCCGGCGGCGGGTCGTACCGCGGCGGCGGCGGCGTGCACTACGTCGACGGCTCGGGCTACCGCGGGGGCTTCGTCGGCGGGAGCGGCATCAACATCTCCGGTTCGTACACCGGCGACAACACCCTGATCAGGTTCAATATCGGGACGGACGGGCGTCACGGCGGGCACTTCCCTTCCGGCGGGTTCAAGACCCGCCACGCGCACCATCGCCAGCTCTTCCCGTGGTTCTGGTATCCGTACCGCGGCTACTGGGACTACCCGCGCGGCTTCGACACGCCGACGGTGATCGTCATCGAGAACCCGATGGACGCCGCCGTCCGCACCAACCAGCTCGGTCAGCCGGTGTACGTCCCGCCGCCGGATCCACCGACGACCGAGGAGATCGCCGCCGCGGCCATGCAGCGCGGCGACTACGAAGAAGCCGTCACCCGCTGGCGCGAGCGGCTGGCGGAAGCGCCGGAGGACGCGTCGGCCGTGCGGGCCCTCGGGCTCGCGATGGCGCTCGATGGCGACCTGCAGGCCGGCACGGCCATGGTGGCTTACGCGTACCAGTTGTCGCCCGAACTCATCTACCAGCCGATGCCGCGCTCGACGTTCGGAACGCACAGGGCTGCGGACCGGGCCCTGCGCAGCGTTGTCATCTACGCCAACAGCAAGAGGACCGACAGCGCCTGGCTGACGGTCGCGATGCTCATGCAGATGGAAGATCGCGACCATCACGCCGCGCGGATGATCCGCAAGGCCCAGCAGGCCGGGCTTGATGAGGAGCTTGCCAAGAAGTTCCTGGACGCCCTCGGTCAGTGATCGCCTGACCAGGATCGACCAAAAAAACAGCGGGGCGGCCACCTTGCCGCCCCGCATCAGCGCGCGCTCTACGCGGCGCGCCGTCGTTGGTGTTGCTCGGGCTTGGGCTTCCCCTGTGCGCCGGGCTGGCCCTTCTTCGCCCGGCCCCGGGATGCGGCGCCCAGCCACATCGTGAAGACCAGCAGCACAATGGAGCCGGCGAACGAGGCCGCCAGTTCGTTGACGCCGATGGTCAGCGCCCCCATGTCGACCCGGAACGGCAGCACGCTCAGCACGAACCCGCCGATCAGCGCGCCGAGCAGCCCGACCCCGAGATTGGCCAGGTGCCCGAAGCCGCTCTCGCGCCGGGTGAAGACCACCGCCGCCAGCGTGCCGGCCAGCACCCCGACGAAGACCCAGGTGAAGATGTCCCCGGGCGTCATCGCCAGCGTCTGACCGCTCACCGTCATCGGCTGGTTGAGGAACTGCTCGACCTGCGCGCCCATTTCGGTCTGCACGACCGGCTGATCGTCGGGCTTGGTGTCCTGTGCCGCGGCAGAGCCGACCATGGCCAGTGCGGCGAGCGGGACGCAGGCTCGAAGTAAGCGATTGAGCATGGTGAACCCCTCCTGCTTTCGGGCGCGCGCAGGCGCCGGCCTCTGAGGGTCAGCATGCCAAATGTCGGCGGCCCGGGGCAAGCGGCGGGCACGGATCGGGGCGCCGGCCGGTCGGTCTGTGCGGGCGGGGCCGGTCGGGCCGGCCCTGGGGGTGATCCGGCGCCGCGGGGATCGCCTGCCCGTATCACCGGACCTGGATCAGTGGATCGGGCCCTGGAGGTCTCCGGGGCCGGCAACGGTCTCCAAAAAGATCCGCCGCCGCCGGGCGCGCCCGGCGGGCGGTTCGTGGACACGGGTGACGACGGTCTGCGTGCGTGGGCCGCAGAGCGAGCAGAAGGTGTTCCGCCTCGGGCGGGGATGAAGGAGTCGGTGATGAGAGCCCTGGTGTGTGGCGTGATCGTGGGGAGTGTGGCGGGAGCGGCGACGGCGGACACGGTGGACATCGGGTTCGAGGGCCTGTCCCACGGTGCCCTTGTAACGACCCAGTATTCGTCTCAGGGCGCCACGTTCTCTGGGGTCACCTTCGGTTCTCCGAGCGTGGTCACGCCAACGGGTACCTCTTATCCCGATGCACCGCTAGCCGGTCAGTCAGGGGCGAACTACCTTGGCCCCGCCTTCGGCAACGACTATGTGGAAATCACCTTCGACTCGAGCATCTTTGTGACGGAGTTCTCGGCGGTCGGTCTCGATATTGGCGAGAACGGCTTTCGCATCGAGGCGTACGACGGCGCCACGCTTGTGGACAGCACGCAGGTATTCGGGAGCGGGTTCGGACTGGACGAGTACTACGAGTTATCCCTATCCGTGGCTTCTGGGTTTGACCGTATCAGGATTGGGCAGGCAATCCCGTTCTTTCTCTTTGGCTCCCCGTCAGGGAGTACCGGGCCATTCGATTCGGCTTACGCCATTGATGATGCAAGCTACACCTTCGTTCCCATCCCCCTCCCCCCCGCCGCATGGGCCGGCCTGCTGGGGCTTGGGCTCGTCGGCGGCATTCACGGGATGAAGCGGCGCCGGGCGTAGGGGGTCTGTGCATAGACATGTTGACAGCCCCGGCGAGCGCATCGCCGGCGTTGTTCGTCATTGATCCGGCTCGCCTGCTGGCGGCGCCGCCTCCGGCGCGCCCGGCGGCGTGGTTTCTTCAGCCGCTCCAAAGGCCTTCGTGAGGTCCGGCGGGTACGGCGGCGGCTCCGGGTCCACCGCCGCCGCTTCACATTCCGCCGCGAGCCTGGTGTTCCCGTGGGCATCGGCCAGCGCGGCAAGCGCACGGTACGTGCGGTACGGGATCCACCGCGGCGAGGATGGGGCGAGGCGCTCGAACGCGTTCTCTATCGCGGCCAGCGCTTCATCGAGCTTCTGCTGCAGCGCCAGGCTCAAACACAGGGCGGCGTACAACTCCGCCTCGATGTCGAGCCGGCGCTTGGCGTCGACTCCGGATTGTGTGACCTCCTCCAACAGCCGCCGCGCCAGCCGTTCGGCTTCGCCGGCTCGCTCCGACCGGGCCAGCGACCGCGCCAGGCAAGTCTGCACAGAGAAGCGATCAAGTGGGCCAAGTGGCAGGCTCCCGTCCAGCAGTCGGCGGCATTCCACTTCGGCGCCGGGGTAGTCCTCAGCCGCCTCCCGCAGCAGCGCGAGCTTCAGGCGCGCCTCGATCAGGCGGTGATCAGCAGCGCCGCCTTCTTCAATCTCTTCGACCTGCGCCAGCGCCCGCGCGATCCGCTCGGCCAGTCGCTCGCGCTTGATCGCGAGGCCCGGCCCCAGCGGCAGAATTGCCGGCTCCTCCACCGTCGCCTCGACCAGGCCCATCTGCCGGTGCTGGGCGGCCAGTTCGGCGTCGCCGCGCCGGTCGGCAATCTCTGCCATCGTGCGGTGAGCCCGGTAGGTGATCCATGCGCCCCGGGTCTTCTGGGACTCCCAGTCGGCCCAGCCGGTCTCGATGACCGCCATGACGTCGTCCATCATCGCCTCGGCGTCATCGAGCCTGCCATCCAGCGCAAGGCCCAGTGCGCGCGTGATCATCACCGCGGTGGAAAGATGCCGCTGCTGGCGCGGACGCAGCGCGGGCAGATCCGCCTCGATGCTCGCCAGAACCTGCGCCGCCTCATCGCGTTCACCGAGCTTCGTCAGCACGCGGGCGAGGAACAGCCGATTCTGAAACGGCGCGGGCGCCCCTGAGGCACGGTTGTTGTTGTCGATGACATACCGCAGCACCTCGCGGGCTTCCTCCAGCTCGCCGGTCGCCTCCGCCAGCAGCGCGCGCTGCCGCCAGACCGACAACGGATCCTCCGTGTCCAGGTTGAAGGGGATTCCGGCCCTTGCCCGCTCCAGTTGAGCGCCGAACTCCGATTCCGGCAGACTCATGCCCGGCCCGAGCGGGTGCAGGTAGATTCCCTCACCGGCGAAAACACGCGGCGGCCTGCCCATGTTCTGAGCCGCCATCCATCCGACGCCGCCGATGAGCAGCAGCAGGGCGGCGGCGCCGCCAAGCACAGCGCTGCGATACGCCAGCGTGGCCCGGATCGCCCTGCGCACCGACGCCGCCATCTGGCGCATGGGCGGACGATCTTCCGGTTCCGGCGCCATGGCCCGGCGGGCGATGCGCAGCAGCGCCCTGCGCCGGAGGGCGCCGAACTGCGGGCCACCAGCGCCATCTTCGTCGCCCAGCAGCGTCCGCAGGATGACGCCCATCGCGTAGACATCATCGCTCGGCGCCGGCTTGTGGGCTGACAGCCGCTGCGGGCTCATGTACTGCAGCGTGCCGCGGATGTGCGCCGTCGATGTCGACCCGGCCCCCTCCGCCGCGCTGAACAGCCGGGCCAGCCCGAAGTCGACGACTTTCGGCGCCCCGCCGGGCCCGATGACGATGTGGTCGGGCTTCAGATCAAGGTGCAGCACACCCTGGTCGTGGGCGCCGGCGACGATCTCGCACGCCTTCGCGAACGTCTCGATGAAGCGGCGCGCGGTCATCAGCGCCATGGCCCTGTCGATCGGGGCGCCTTCGACGAACTCCATCGCGAACCATGGCTCATCCGCTGCGGTGCGCCCCCCGGTGTAGATCGCGGCGACGCCCGGATGCTGCAGCCCGGCCAGCAGGTTGACCTCACGCTCGAAGCCGGGCTGGCTCTGCGCCGTCGCGTGCGCCTCATCGAGCACCTTGATCGCGACGCGCCGGTGCGGCGTCTGCTGCGTCGCCTCGAAGACGCGCCCCATCCCGCCGCGCCCGATCAGCCGGTGGACTTCGAACCCCTCGATCTGCGGGGGCGCCTCGAGTTCACTGGCACAGGCCGGGTGGTCGTCGCCGCCGCCTGCGTCATCGTCGCGAAGCCAGGCCGGTGTGCGCTGCTCAGCCTCGAGCATGGCCCGCACCCGCTGGGCCGTGGCCTGATCGTCCGCGGCCAGCGCCTCGAGCAGGCGATCCCGCTCATCCGGCTCCGCGGCGATCAGCCGCGCAAAGGCGGCCTCGACGGCCTGGAAGTCCTCCGGCCGCATTACGTCGGGTCCATCTCGGCTGCCAGCCAGGCCCGGGCCGTCCGCCAGCGCTCCGACGCGGTGCTGCGAGCCACGCCGAGGGCCTCGGCCGAGTCGGCCAGCCCCAGGCCGCAGAAGATGCGAAGTTCGACCAGCCGGGCCGCATCCTCATCGGCGGCCCGCAGGCGTTCGAGGGCCTCATCCAGCGCCAGGATGTCCTCTGGCTCCGGGGCGTCGCCCCCGCGCCGGGCCTGGGCCCGCGCTTCGGCCTCGCTGCGCCGGCGGGCCACGCGGCGCCGGGCGTGATCGACCAGCAACTGGCGCATGGCCGTCGCCCCGATCGCGGCCAGGTGCTCACGGTCCTTGGCCTCGCGCGACGCTTGCGCAAGTCGAATGAAAACTTCATTGACCAGCGCTGTCGGCTGCAGCGTGTGATCCTGCGGCTGGCGCTGGAAGTAGCGCCGGGCCGTCGAGCGGAACTGCTCGTACAAGTGGGCGAAATCGGCGTCGGCGCCGTCCGGCCTGATGTGCTGGTTTGGCTGACTCACCATCGCGGGCTCGGGCAAAACCTCAAATTCCCCCGGGCGCTGCCGGTCCGGTATTCGTGGTAGAAGGCGAACACCGGGGCCACCGCCCGAGCAGGGGCAGTGTACCAGAGACCGGGCGGCCACGCAACCCGCCGGGCACATGGCCTGCGGCCTCAGAACGACCACATCACCCCGAGCGAGATCGCCACGCCGTCCAGGTCCGAATCGACTTCGTCGGTGACGCTGTCGCTGAAGAACATCCAGCGGGCTTCGGCCGTCAGCGTCAGGTTTGTCGTCGGCAGGTGCACATCGATCCCGGCGAGCGGGAAGAGCGCCTGACGGTCGTTGGCCTCGATGTCGCTCACGCTGATGAAGTACTGCCCGACCCCGAGCCCGCCGTACGGCTCGATGGTGTCCAGGATCGACAGTCGGAAGATGCCGGCAACCTCCAGCGGCACCACCTCCAGATCGAAGCGTTCGCCCTGGTAGTAGCCGGTGCGCCCCTCGACGACGAACCAGTCGATCAGCGCCAGTTCCACGCCGAGGTTGACGCCGTAGATGTCGCCGAAGTCCTTGGAATCCCAGTACGTGGCGCCGCCCGTGACGCCAACTTCAATGAGCTGGCCAGAGGCGGACATTGGAGCGCAGCACAGTGCGGCAGCGGTCAGCAGACGCCATCTCATTGGTCGGTCTCCTTGCTTGTGGCCGGATCTTCAGGCGGCGGCGCATCCTTGACGCAGCGAAAGCCGATGTGCGAAGCCCCGCTGTCGACAGCGCCCGGCATGCGCGCGCTGGGACGATAGCTGGCGCAGTACGTCACGTGACACAGGAAGCTGCCGCCGCGCTGCGTGCGCTTCGGCGTGCGCGGGTCGCGGGGATCGAAGCTCTCCGCCGGGCCCGTGGGGTCGCGGATCACGTCCACGCCGGCCTCCCGCATCGAGCGCACGCGCCGGGCGTAGGTGTCGGGCCGGTACCAGTCCGCCGTCCACTCCCAGACATTCCCCGCCATCGCGTACAGGCCATGGCCATTGGGCGCAAAGGCGCGCACGGGCGCGGTCGCGTCGTAGCCATCCTCGGCGGTGTTGTCGGCGGGAAAGCTCCCCTGCCAGATGTTCGCCATGTGCGCGCCATTCGGCGTGAGATCCTCGCCCCAGCAGTAGGTGGCGCCGTCCAGCCCGCCGCGGGCCGCCAGTTCCCACTCCGCCTCCGTCGGCAGCCGCTTGCCGGCCCACGCGGCGTACGCCGCGGCATCCTCCCAGGCGATGTGCACCACCGGGTGCTCGTCCAGCCCCTCGATGTCCGAGCCGGGCCCGGTCGGGTGGCGCCAGTCGGCGCCGCTGACCCATTGCCACCACTGCGTGTGGTCGCGCAGGTCGGCGCCCTGTTCGGGCGGCACAAAGACCAGCGAGCCCGGCTGGAGCATCTCGTCGGGCGGCCTGGGCGTGCCGGGCGGAAGCTGCGTCTTGAGCTGCTCCCAGTCGATCGGGCGCTCGGCGACCGTTCGGTATCCGGTTGCGTCGACGAACGCGCGGAACTGCGCGTTGGTGACCTCGGTGGCATCCATCCAGAACCCATCCACGCGGACGCGATGCACGGGCGACTCGTCCCGGCGCGCCAGCGGACCCTCCGAGCCCATGGCGAACTCGGCTCCGGGGATCCAGACCATGTCGATCGCTGGCGGAGGTGTTTGCCCGGCGCACGGCCCAGCCAGCGCCAGTGCGCCTGCCAGACCGAGACCCCATTGCCGGCGAGACCGCAGCATGACACGAGGTTAGGCAGAACAGCTCGGCGGCCGGGGTATTGCTCGGCCGTCACCATATCGGACGGGAACGTCCAGAAATGGAAAAGGAACCGGAGCAATACAGCGCGCCGTGCCTGGCATATCCTGCCGCGAGCAGGGGACCGTCGAGAAGGGCAGCGCCGCCACCGGTGTGCGGCAGACGAAGCAAAAAAGGGAGCAGATGATGCGATGCATGCAGATGCTGTTGATGGTGGTTCTGGCCTGTCAGGCCGCGATCGCGCAGGATAAACCGAACATCCTCGTGATCTGGGGGGATGACATCGGCACGTGGAACATCAGCCACAACAACCGCGGCATGATGGGATACGCCACGCCGAACATCGACCGCATCGCGCGGGAAGGCGTCTCGTTCACTGACTACTACGGCCAGCAGTCCTGCACCGCCGGCCGCGCCGCGTTCGTGGGCGGGACCGTCCCGGTGCGCACCGGCATGACCAAGGTGGGCCTGCCCGGCGCCGCCGAGGGCTGGCAGGAAAGCGACATCACCGTCGCCGCCGTCATGAAGTCGCTGGGCTACGCCACCGGGCAGTTCGGCAAGAACCACTTCGGCGATCGCGATGAGCACCTGCCGACCAACCACGGCTTCGACGAGTTCTTCGGCAACCTCTACCACCTCAACGCCGAGGAAGAGCCGGAGCACCGCGACTACCCCGGTGACATGGTCCTGCCCAACGGCAAGACATTCCGCGAGCACTGGGGCCCGCGCGGCGTCCTGAAGGCGAAGGCCAACGCCGACGGCACGCAGACCATCGAGAACACCGGCCCGCTCACGAAGAAGCGCATGGAGACCATCGACGACGAAACCGTCGCCGCGGCCAAGGACTTCATCCAGCGTCAGAACGACGCCGGCAAGCCGTTCTTCTGCTGGTGGAACGGCACCCGCATGCACTTCCGCACGCACGTCAAGGAGGAGCACATCGGCCTCTCCGGCACGCGCGGCGACGAGTACCACGATGGCATGATCGAGCACGACATGCACGTCGGCCAGTTGCTCGACCTGCTCGACCAGCTCGGCATCGCCGACAACACCATCGTGTATTACTCCACCGACAACGGCCCGCACTACAACACCTGGCCGGACGCCGGCACCACGCCCTTCCGCAGCGAGAAGAACAGCAACTGGGAGGGCGCCTACCGCGTGCCCGCGTTCGTGCGCTGGCCCGGCCACTTCCCCGCCGGCGCAACGGTCAACGGCATCGTCGCGCACGAGGACTGGATGCCCACCTTCGCCGCGGCGGCCGGCAAGACCGACCTCAAGGAAGATCTGCTCGATGGCTACCGGGCCATCGGCCGCAACTACAAGACCCACCTCGACGGGTACGACATGACCGAGTACCTGTCCAGCGCGGACAGCTATGCCACGCTCGACGACAACATCAGCGCCTCGCCGCGCAAGGAGTTCTGGTACTTCAATGACGATGGCCAGGTCGTCGCCATCCGCCTCGGCGACTGGAAGACGGTCTTCCAGGAGAACCGCGGCGAGGCCTTCGGCGTCTGGATGGAGCCGTTCACGACGCTGCGCGTGCCGGCGATGTTCAACCTGCGCCGCGATCCCTTCGAGAAGGCCCAGCACAACGCCAATGTGTACTACGATTGGCTGCTTGATCACGCCTTCATCCTGGTACCGATGCAGGCCGCTGCCGCCAACTTCGCCAGGACGTTCGTCGACTATCCGCCGAGCCAGAAGCCCGGCTCGTTCAACCTCGAGGGCGTCGTCGAGAAGCTCAAGGAGGGCGCCGCCGGCTCGAAGTAGTCGACGCCCGTCGCACATCGCGGGCGGACACATGAGTCCGTCCCCGAGTTTGTCCCGCCGGCGGAAACGCCGCCGGGACGATTCCGCAGGCTGGTCAGTGCGCGTGTTCGCGCCGCAGCAGGAGTCGCAGAATGCGGCCGCAGAACCTCATCGTCCTCCTCGCCCTCGGCGCCGCCCCTATTGCCGCGTCCGCGGCGTCGGGCGACGAAGCGGAGTCGGCGCCGCGATTCGGCAGGATCGGCCTGGCAGGCCAGCCCGAGCCGTCTGGCGCCGACGCTCAACCCCCCGGCCAGCAGCCTGACGCCCCGGCGCAGGCGCCTGCTTCCGGCGGCGCACAGTACGACTCCGGCGACCTGGCCAGGAAGCTCCAGAATCCCGTCTCCGACCTCATCAGCGTGCCGCTCCAGTGGAACCTGGATCTCAATCAGGGACCCGATGACGCTGGGTATCGCGCCACGCTCAACATCCAGCCGGTCATTCCCATCAGCCTCGATCAGGAGTGGAACCTCATCACCCGCACCATCGTTCCGGTCATCTACCAGGAGCGCGTCAGCGGCGACGGCAGCGACTTCGGCCTCGGCGACACCGTCGCCAGCCAGTTCTTCAGCCCCAAGGCGCCCGGCCCGGGCGGGATCATCTGGGGCGTCGGCCCGGTGGAACTGCTGCCGACCGGCACGGACAAGCAGATCCGCAGCGAGACGCTCGGTCTCGGGCCGACAGGCGTGCTGCTCAGGCAGGAAGGGCCGTGGACGTATGGCGCGCTGGCCAACCACATCTGGGCCGTCGCCGGCGGCGAGGGTGACGGGCGCCCCGCCGTCAACCAGACGTTCATCCAGCCCTTCGTCTCGTATACGTTCCCGGACACGACCTCCTTCACGCTCAACAGCGAGTCGACGTACGACTGGGCCAATGAGCAGTGGACGATCCCCGTCAACGCGATGGCAAACCGCATCTTCAGCTTCCGGGGCCAGCCGATCAGCGCGCAGGTGGGCGGCCGGTACTACTTCGACGGTCCGAGCGGCGCGCCCGAGTGGGGCGTGCGCTTCACCATCACACTGCTGTTCCCGAAATGAGGATTCGCATCGACGCGCCTTGTGCTGGTGTGCGCTGGTCAGCGATTCGGCTGAACAGAAGGAGAAGTCCATGACGATCCTGCGGCAATCTGTCCTGATGCTCGGGGCCCTGGCACTCGGCGCAGCACAGGCTCTCGCGCAGCCCCTTTCTTCGTGGAACGATGGCAAAGCCAAGCAGGCCATCATCGAATTCGTGGAGCGTATCACGGAGGAAGGCTCGGCCGACTACGTTGCGCCCGCCGAGCGCATCGCCGTCTTCGACAATGACGGCACGCTCTGGGCCGAGCAGCCCGTCTACTTCCAGCTTCTGTTCGCCCTGGACCGCATCAAGGCCATGGCGCCCGATCATCCCGAGTGGAAGACCACCGAGCCTTTCAAGAGCGCCCTCGCCGGCGACATGAAGGGCCTGATGGCGACCGGCAAGGAAGGACTCGCGAAGCTGCTCGCCGCATCGCACACGAACATGACCGCCGAGCAGTTCGCAGGCTCCGTGCGCACATGGCTCGATACCGCCAGGCACCCCACCACACAACGGCCCTACGACAGCATGGTCTACCAGCCCATGCTCGAACTGCTCGACTATCTCCGCGACAACGACTTCAAGACCTTCATCGTCTCCGGCGGCGGCATCGACTTCATGCGCGTCTTTGCCGAACAGACGTACGGCATCGGGCCCGAGCAGATCGTCGGCTCCAGCGTCGCCGCCACCTTCGAGATGCAGGGTGGCGTACCGACCATCATCAAGCAGCCCGAGGGCCTGTTCGTGGATGACAAGGAGGGCAAGCCCGTCGGCATTTACCAGCACATCGGACGCCGCCCCATCTTCGCCGCCGGCAACTCCGATGGCGATCTCCAGATGCTCCAGTACACGACGATCGCGCGCAGCCAGAGCGACACGACCCCGCGTTTCGGCCTGATCATCCATCACACTGATGCCCAGCGCGAATGGGCCTACGACCAGGGCAGCCACATCGGCCAGCTCGACAAGGCGCTCGACGAGGCCCCCCGGCGCGGCTGGACCGTGGTGGACATGGCCCGCGACTGGGCCGTCATCTATCCGGAAGCGTCCGGCGGCAGTCGCTGAGACCTACCGTCGCCCGCGCCCGCCTCCTAATCTTCCTGCCATGAGCCGCCACCAGGTCGTGGCCGGGAAGGAGTTCGCAGACATGCCGAATCGTCGTCGAAACGTGATCGTCGCCTCCATGGCCGCGGTAGGCGTCGCCGCGTGCGCCGCCTCCATGCGATCCGGGACCGCCGCCCCGGCCCAGCCCGAGGGCGAAGCCCAGCCCCAGCAGGGCGCTCTGGCCTACGCCGTCGGCTATTACCTCGGCGGCGAGATTCGCCAGGGCCTGGAGGCCGACGGGGTCCAGGCCGATACCGACCGCCTCATTGCCGGCTTCGCCGCGGCAATGCGCGCCCAGGAGCCGGATCTGGCGCCAGCCGAGATGGAGCGCGCCCTCGCCGACGCCCACGATGTCGTCCAGCAGCGCATCACCGAGCGCCGCCTGCAGGAGGATCCCGAGTTCAAGGCCCTCTACGAGCGCAACCTCGCCCGCAGCCAGGCCTTCCACGAG
>JBICIE010000271.1:0-11995 GCA_043101635.1 Phycisphaerales bacterium JB039
ATCGAGAGCCCCATCCCCGACCTGATCCTCGAGTACCGCCAGCTCACCAAGCTCGTCAACACCTACCTCGGCGCCCTCAAGGATGAGATCCATCCCGAGACGCATCGCATCCACGCCAGCTTCAATCAGACCGTCGCCGCCACCGGCCGCCTCAGCAGCAGCGACCCCAACCTCCAGAACATCCCCATCCGCACCGACATCGGCCGCGAGATCCGCCGCGCCTTCATCGCGCCGCCGGGCCGCACGCTCATCACCGCCGACTACTCCCAGATCGAACTGCGCGTGCTGGCCCATCTCTCGCAGGATCCCGCCCTGATCGAGGCCTTCAACGAGGGCCAGGACATCCACACCGCCGTCGCCGCGCAGATCCACGGTCTCGAGGAGAGCGAGGTCACACGCCAGCAGCGCGATGGCGCCAAGATGGTCAACTTTGGCATCGTCTACGGCATCACTTCCTACGGCCTGGCCCGGCGACTCGGCGTGCCGACGGCCGAGGCCGCCGACATCATCGACGGCTACAAGCGCCGCTTCGCCGGCATCACCACCTTCCTGGAAGAGTGCGTCGATCAGGCCCGGCGCCACGGCTATGTCGAGACCATGCTCAAGCGCCGCCGCCCGATCCTCGACATTGATGCCCGCAACCCCTCCCGCCGCGCCCTCGCCGAGCGCATGGCCATCAACAGCGTCGTGCAGGGCTCCGCCGCCGATCTCATCAAGCTCGCCATGATCGACCTGCACAAGCGCCTCAGCCCCCGCGCCGGGCGCCTGCGCGATGGCGCCCCCCCCGAGATCGACGGCGTCCTGATGCTCCTGCAGATCCACGATGAACTCGTCTTCGAAGCCCCGACGGACGCCGCCGAAGATGCCCGCGCGCTCATCGTCCGCCGCATGGAGCAGGCCATGACCCTCCGCGTCCCCCTCAAGGTCGACTCCGCCACCGGCGCAACCTGGTACGAGGGCAAGTAGCGCCTCACGCAGTCGCCAGCAACTCCCGCGGATGCCGGCGCGACAGCCGCCACACCGCCGGCGCCGCCGCCGCCAGCGCCATTGCCACCAGCGCAGCGCACGACCAGAAGATCGCCACCACCGGGACCGCCCCCCCCAGCGAGATCCCCAGCAGCAACTCATGCAGTCGCCGCCCGCTCCACGCCGCCTGCAGGCCCAATCCCGCGCCCAGCGCGCACGCCGCCAGCGCCACGATCACCGCCTCACACAGCACCAGACGCGACAGCGTGCTGCGCCGGGCGCCCACCGCCAGCAGCACCCCGAACTCGTACCGGCGCGCGTGAATCCCCGCGACGATCAGGTTCGCCACCCCCAGCGAGGCCACCGCCATCGCCCCGATCGCAATCGCGCTGCTGATCCGCAGCGTCCCCTGCCCGAAGGCCCGGATCTCCAGCTTGATCTCCCGCCCGCTCCCGGCGTCCATGATCCCGGCGCCGAACAGCGCCCGCCGGATCTCCTGCACCACCGCGGCGTCATCGGCGCCCGGCGCCAGATCAAGCTGCAGCAGGTTGATCGAGCTGATCCCGAACAGCCGCTCCATGTCCGCCCGTGATCCGAACACTGCGTGCATCGCCTGCGCTGCCAGTTCCTCACCCGTGTTGAAGAACTTGCCGACCAACTCCAGCCCCGGGCTTGTGATCACCCCGACGATCTCGAAGCGGTACGTCTTCTCATCGAAGGAACACTCGAAGATGTCCCCGACGCCCAGCCCCCGCGCAATCCGGAACTCCCGCGCCACGATCACGCTGCCATCCAGCCCGTCTCGCGCTCCCGCCAGCAGCAGCGGCTCGGCGGTCTCGACATCACCTTCCACCCAGAAGAGCTTCGTCATGTCGAAGAACTGCTCCGGCTCGAACGCCACGAACGTGGTCTGGTAGCTCTGCAGCGCCCGCACCCCGAACACATCCGTCCGCACCGGCAGCAGTGTCACCGCGCACGTCGATGTCACGCCATCGATCCCCGCCACGATCTCCCGCTGCGCCGGCGTGATCGCCACCCCGCTGACGAAGGCGTCGGGAAAGTCCATCCGGTCCAGCCAGTCGCGCAGCATCGCGCTGCCGTTGGTCCACAGCGCCACCATCAGCGCCAGCCCCGCCATCATCGCCCCGGCCGTGAACCCGAAGCGGTACGGCGTCGCCAGCACGCTGCGCACCAGCAGCTTCCGCGGCAGCCCGGCAACCATCGACAGCCCCGGCCCCACCCCCGCCGCCAGCAGCGCCTACACCGCAGGACCCTTCAGGAAGAAGCCCACGAACAGCAGCGGCAGCCCGACGGTCGCGTGGCTCCAGAAGATCACCTGCCCGTCGCCGGGCAGCCCGACGATCGCCGCCTGCAGCGCGATCATCGCCCCCCCGGCGCACGCCATCGCCGCCAGCGCGCCCATGCGCGGCGCTGTCGCCCGCACCCGCATCGCCTCCATCGGCGCAACCCGCCCCGCCTTCAGCGCCGGCCACGCCGCCCCGAGCAGCCCCGCGCCGATCGCCCCGAGCCGCGCCGCCGCGATCGGCGCCGCCGGAATCGCCAGCCCCGTCGGCAGCCGGTCCCGGAAGACCACCGTCGTGATCCACGCCAGCGCCACGCCCAGCGGCACGCCAGCGACCGCGCCCATGACGCCGATCAGTCCCCCCAGCGCAAGCTGCGATTCGGCAAGCTGCCAGCGCGTCGCCCCGATGCACCGGGCCACCGCAAGCTCGCGCTGCTGCTGGGTCACCCCCGTCGCCAGCCCCGTCAGCACGATGAAGCTCGCCGCCAGGAATGACAGGATCGTGGCGAACAGCATCCCAAGCTCGCTCGCCTTCATGTTCGTGCGAAAGCCGCCCGTCACCCGCGCTGTCGTCTGCAGCAGCAGTTCCTCGGGAAGCTCATCGGCGTGCGCCGCAACGACCGCATCCGGCTCCAGCCCCTCGCGCAGCACGATGTCCAGCCGGCTGTATCCCCCCTCGGCCCCGCGCAGCGACTGCAGGAAGTCCATCGTCGCCACGCACCGCGGCCGCCCGTCGAACGGACGCGGCGCATAGATCCCGACCACCTTCAGTTCTACCGGCATCCGCAGCATCCGCACCAGCGAAACCGTGTCGCCGATGCGCACCCCCTGCAGCGCGTTGTAGGCCGCCGCGTCCGCCGCGCTGATCTCGCCGGACGGCGGCTCGATCGCAGGCTTGTCGATCAGCGGGTTCAGCGCCGCCACCAGGCTGAACTGGCGCGAGTCGGACTTCGAGCCCTCCCAGGTCAGGCGGGTCGCCAGCATCGCGTCGATCGCGATTTCCCCCGGCCCCTGCGGCAGCCGCCCCGCCAGCATCCGCTCGGGCCACAGGTCCGGGCGGTCCAGCGTGATCCCGCTCGCCGCGGCGCTGGTCCGGATCGGCGCCGGGCGCAGCTCGTAGCCGTCATCGGCCGGCTGCAGGACCGGGCGCGTGATGGTCAGCGCAAAGTCCATCTGCAGCGACGGATCCACCCGCGCCACCTCCGGCCACCGGCGCACCTGCTCGGCGATCGGGCCCGGCACGAACGGGCCGGCCCCGCTGGTGATGCGCAGGTCCGCCTCGCCCACCGTGTCGATCACCTGCTTGGTGATCGCCTGGTTCAGGCTCGCCACCGCGCACGCCACAGCCGCCACCAGCGCCGCCGCGGCGGTCACCGCGCTGGCGATCAGCGCCGTGCGCTCACGCCGCCCGGATGCATTGCTGATAGCGAGACGCCACGCCGGCCGCATCCAGCCCCTCCGTGTCGATGGTTCCGGTGAACTGGCCGTCGCGCAGCACGAAGGCCTTCTCGCAGTGGGCCGCCGCCGCCGGCTCGTGCGTCACCATCAATACCAGCATGTCCCGCTCCCGCGCCAGGTCCGACAGCAGGTTCCACAGCCGCTCCCCGGTCGCCGAGTCCAGTGCCCCGGTCGGCTCGTCGGCCAGCAGCACCGGCGGGGCGTACAGCAGGGCCCGGGCGATCGCGATCCGCTGCTGCTCGCCACCGCTGAGCGCCTCGGGCCGATGCCCCGCGCGCTCGGTCATCCCCAGCCGTTCCAGCAGCGCATCGGACCGCTGGCGCAGCCACGGGCGCCGCTCCCCGCCGAGCATCCCCGGCAGTTCCACGTTCTCGCGCGCACTGAGCGTCGGGATCAGGTTGTACTGCTGGAACACCACCCCGATCCGCTTGCGCCGAAACAGCGTTGCCGCCCGCTCATCCAGCGACCCGACATCGATCCCGTCGACCTCGATCAGCCCCGAGTCCGCCCGGTCCATCGCCGCCAGCAGGTGCAGCAGCGTCGTCTTCCCGCTGCCCGACTGCCCCATGATCGCGTAGAACCCCGGCCCCGGCGTCGCCAGCGTGGCGCCGCGCAGCGCTTCGACGCGCCGGCCCCCCTGCATGAACGACTTATGAACATCTTCACAGCGGATCATGCGCGTCCTCGGGCCCCGGCCTCGGGACCCTCCCCGCGGCAGCCAACAGTAGGTATTCGGAAGTCCCAGCGCCCCGTTACGCCCCGCTCGCCGGATCCCGCGCGGGCTACGGTGCGCCATGACCACCACCTGCGCCATTCTCGCCATCGGCGATGAACTCACCACCGGCCAGAAGATCGACTCCAACTCCGCCTGGCTCTCCGGCCGCCTGCTCGACCGCGGCATCGAGACCGTCGAGCACATCACCGTCCCCGATGACGCCCCCGCCATCGGCGCCGCCCTGCGCCGGCTTGCCGGGCGCGCCCGGGTCATTCTCATCACCGGCGGCCTCGGCCCGACCGCCGACGACCTCACCCGCGACGGCCTTGCCATCGCGCTGGGCAGCGCCCAGGCGCCGGAGGAACTGATCGAAGACCCGGACGCCCTCGCCGAGATCCGCAACTGGTTCCAGTCCACCGGCCGGCGCATGCCCGAGCCCAACCGCGTCCAGGCCCTCCGCCCGCGCAGCGCCCGCTGGCTGCACAACGGCTACGGCACCGCGCCCGGCCTGCGCGCGCAGATCGGCGAAACCCAGGTCTGGGCCCTTCCCGGTCCGCCGCGCGAGATGCGCCCCATGTTCGAGCGCTTCGTCGAGCCCGAACTGCCCGCCCCCGACCGCGCCATCTGCGCGCGCTTCCTGCACTGCTTCGGCGCGGGCGAATCGCGCATCGCCGAGATGCTCGGCGACCTGATGAACCGCGACCGCAACCCCCTCGTCGGCACGACGGCGTCAGGCGGCATCATCACCTGCCGCCTGCGCGCTGTCTTCGATGAGGTCGATGCTGCCGAGCGCGCCCTCGACCAGACCGAGCGGGCCGTGCGCGACCGCCTCGGATCGCTCATCTTCGGCGCTGCAGATGACACGCTCGAATCAGTCGTGCTCGACCTGCTGCGGGCCCGCACTCAGAGGCTCGCGACCGTCGAGAGCTGCACCGGCGGCGGGCTCGGCGCCGCCCTCACCGACATCGCCGGCGCCAGCGATGTGTACCTCGGCGGCTGGGTCACCTACACCAACGCCCTCAAGACCGCCGAGGTCGGCGTGCCCGAAGACCTGCTCGAGCGCCACGGCGCGGTCAGCCGCGAGGTCGCCAGCGCCATGGCGGTGGGGGGGCGCACGGCCGCCGGCGCCGACTGGTCCCTCGCCATCACCGGAATCGCCGGCCCCGGCGGCGGCGCGCAGGACAAGCCCGTCGGCACAGTCTGGATCGCCTGCGCCGGTCCGGATGACGACTCCGGCGCCGGAAGCGCTGCCCCCGACATCCGCCGCTTCCACTTCCCCGGCACGCGGAATGATGTCCGCCAGTGGTCCATCCGCAGCGCCCTGGGCATGCTGCGCCTGGCGCTGACCAACAACCGCGCTGCGCCCCTCCTCCGCCAGCAGGATCCGCCGGCCGAGTAGATTCACACGCCGCGGGCGCCATTCCGCTTCCTCTCCCGCGCCCCGCGGGAGAGGCCAGGTGAGGGCTTCTCACTCTACTGCGACTTCAGAGCCTCATTGCTCCGGCGGCGCCTGCTGTCCGTCACGCCTCATACGATTCGCTGAGGCGGCGCGCCGCGCGACGCCGTCAGCCGCGCGCCGGCCGCCATCCTGTTGCACAGGAGGCGCCCAATGCGGCTCAACATCCTCGCCTTCGCGCTCACATGCTGCTTGATCTGGGGCTTCGGCCTGTTCTTCATCACCTGGTGGATCATCGCCTTCGACGGCGCCACCGGCGACATCACGCTCGTCGGCCGGGTCTATCGCGGCTACGCGATCACCCCGCTCGGCAGCGTCATCGGCCTCGCCTGGGCCCTCTTCGATGGCGCAATCGGCGGCGCGATTTTCGCATGGCTCTACAACCTGCTCGCCGCCCGACTCGGCCGCGCCGCTTCCGGCGCGAGTTGACCTCGGCGCCTTACCCCATTTCCCCCTGCGCCTTGTCCTCGTCTGCGGGCGCCGGCAGATCCCCCGTCGTCAGCACCCGCCCCTCCGTGCGCACCAGCCCGCCCTGGTAGCCGGCGCTGCGCAGCGCCTCCAGCAGCCGGTCATCATCGATGCGCAGCCGGTCCACGATCCCCGGCTGATTGCGCACCCGCACGATCCGCAGGCCCGCTTCCGGCGCCTGGCCGATCGCTCGTTCCGGCGCCGGCGCGGTGCGCACGCTGTACAGCACGCCGCCGGCGCCCAGCAGCGCCACCGCCGCGACCGCGGCCCCGCCGCGCGCAGCGCTGCGCCGCGCCCGCCGCCGCCCAAGCTCGCGCTGCAGTTCGCCCAGCATCGCCCGCTTGCGCGCCTGTCCCTGCTCGGAAAGCGATGTGGTCTCAAAGCTCATCGGTTTCCTCCATGGTCTCGCGAAGCCGCTGCACGATCCGGCGCAGCCGCCCGTGCGCTGCCGCCGCGCTCCCTCCGCCGGCGACCCGCAGCGCCGCGCCCCGCCCGAACCGAAGCTGCAACAGCCCCCGGTCCTCGGGGCTCAGCCGCTCAATGCGCTGCCGCAGCGACTCGATCTGCTCATCCAGCCCCACGCCGCCCGGCTCAGCAGCGCCGAGAGCCATCGCCCCGCGCTCGCGCCGCCGACGGCGCGCCTCGGCCCGCAGCAGATCCAGCGCCGCCGTGTGCGTCACCCGCATCAGCCATCTGCGCAGATCGTCTTCCGTCCGCATCGGGCGCATCGACCGCACCACGCGCAGCATCGCGTCCTGCGTGACATCCAGACAGAACGATTCATCGCGCTTCGTGATCGACCTGGCCATCTGATACATCCAGTCGAACCACTGTTCGTAGAAACGCGCGAACGCCTCGGCGTCGCCCGAGGCGATCGCCGAGGTCATTCGCAGGGAGGTTCCATCCTCGGCGGCCAGCGTCGGGCCCCTCCACGCGCTGATGGCAAGGCCATCCATGCGCTCAGCCTATCCGATCTAGCGGTCGCCCGAGCGGCCGAGCTGGGCCCGCAGGGCGGTCACTTCCGCCTTCAGCCGCGCGATCTCATCCAGCAGCGACTGGCGATCATCCCCCGCCGGCGCCGATGCGCGGATCGCCGCGAGATTGCGCCGGGCGACGTTGAGTTGCGACTCGACCGCACGTACCTCGGCCTCCGCCCGCATCAGTTCGGTCTTGGCCTCCTCAACCTCGCTGGCGCTGACGGCCGCCTTCTCCGCGAGCTGCTGCATCTGATCGAGCCGGCGCCTGGCGCCATCCAGTTCCACCTGGCCGATCGCAAGCTGCGATTCCAGCACCATCACCTGGTGCTCGAGGCCGTCCACCCGGTCCGTGATCTCCATGGCGCTCTTGCGCCGGTCCTTCAGATCGCGCCGGATCTCGCTGAGCAGGTTGCTGACCACCGCGAGCTCACGGTCCTGCCCGCGGATGATGATGATCGCGGCGTCCTCGTGGAACATCACCTCCCGGTCCTCGCTCGGCCCCTGCAGCTTCAGGGCCGCGTCGATGCTGGAGAGGATCGTCTCCGGGCTGATCGTCAGCACCGCCGGCGCGCCCGGCTCAGGCTCGATCAACTCGCGCACCGAGTAGACGTTGATCGATGGCGAGGCCGGTCTGCCCTGCCGGTCAAAGGCCTGTTGAGGGCTCGCGATGCGGATCAGCGTGTACACCGGCGCCGAGCCGCGCGACCCGCCCATCCGGTCGATCAGCAGGCGCTCCGAGGCGCCCGCGCTGCTGAGCAGTTCCAGCGCCGTATCGATCTGCACCTCGCGCAGGTCAACGGGGTTGGCCTTCAGTCGCAGCACCTCGTCGCTGGCGACGACGTTCACCGGCGTCGGCTCGGCCGCGCTCTTCAGGGCCTTGAGGTAGTCGCCGACCGTCCCGCCGCGGAAGCTCACGTCGACCGTCGGCGCCGAGCCAAATGGCGATTGCCCGCCCTCGGCTTGCTCCTGGGCCTGCGCAAGCGCCGGAGGCGCGGCGCCCAGCAGGACAAGGGCGATCGGAACAAGAACGGTTCGCAGACGGGGTCGCATGGCGTTGCTCCTGGAAAGGGCGGCCCCGGGGAGGTCGCGGGCCGCCGGGCTTGGTGTCTCAGCGGCTCAACGGCGCCGACGGGCCGGTTTGGCGCGCGGCGAGCAGTTTTTCTACCGCCGATAGCCCAGCGGATGCTCGGCCAGGTTGTACGCCTCGCGCAGGGCCGTCATGCCGAGGTACCCGGCCAGCGTGAGCCCGCCGAGGATCGCCGCGGCGCCGATCAGCCCCTCCCCCAGGGCCCACGCCACCGCGTACAGCGACATGCAGACCGAGCCGTACCGCCCGACCTTCTCCGCCGCCCGCGGCCCCGGCCCCACGCGCACCACCCGACGGATCGAGATGATGGCGAACCCGATCATCAGCCCCCCGATCAGTGCGGCCGGCCACAGGCTGACCCACTGCGGCCACAGCCCCTGCTCCCGCAGCCCGTGCACCCAGCCCGCCGTGATGATCAGCCCGCTGGCGGCCAGCCACCCGATCACCACCGCCACGATCGCCCGGCGCGACAGCGGCGGCCCGCGCCGCCCGATCAGATGCGTGGCCACTCCCACGATGATCGAATGCGTCATCACCAGCCAGACCGGCCAGATGAAGATCAGCCCGGTGTTCGCCACCGCCATGTGGCCGGCAAACACCAGCCCCAGCAGCGTCAGTCCGATCGCGGGCACGAACTTGCCGGCAGCGTCGTACAGCATCGCGCCGACCGCCACCAGCAGCGTCATCTGCACGCCGGCGACGCCGAAGACCGTGGCGCCGAGGATCGCGATCAGCAGCGTGACAGCGACGATGATCGCCGCCCCGCGCTCCGAGATCTGGCCGGCCGCGAGCGGGCGCTCCGGGCGCAGCAGCCGGTCCCGCTTCAGATCGAGGATGTCGTTGAGCGCCACCCCGAAGGCGTACAGCCCGACGGCCGCGCCGGCGCCGCCGGCCAGCAGCAGCAGCAGGTTCGTCTCGGCGAGGTGCGCGCCAGCGCTGTGCGCCTGCTCCTGCGGGTGCGCGCGCGTCCAGAGGATCACCAGCCAGATGTTGCTGATGGCGGCGAACGCGGTGGTGATGCGCGTCAGGCGCAGGATCGGGGCGATCTGGAGGAGGAAGCGCCGCATCGGCCCGCGATGGTACGGGCGCGGCTACCGGCAGCCGCAGCTTCGGCGCGTCGCCTCGCCGATGGGGCGCGGGCCGGAGCAGCAGACGGGGCGGCCGGGCATGTCATCCTCGCGGCCCTCGGACTCCGGCTTCTTCGGCCGAGCCTCCGCTGCGGCCATGATGGTGCCCAGCGCGATGGCGCCGAAGCCCATCAGCGGCACGATCATGGGCAGGTGCACGCCCCAGCGCGGCGCCAGCACGAAGCACAGGAACGCCAGCACAAGCGACAGCCCCAGGGCCACCGCCAGGCGCCGGATCGAGCCGCGGGCCTGCTCGGCCTGGACCTCGGCTTCGGGCTCGGCGTCGGCAAAGTCGCCGGCCAGTTGGAGCGGATGATCGGTCACAGGGGTAGGGTACCACATCACGGCGGCTCGGGGCAGGATTCCGGGCGCCGAGCGGCGCCCGCAGGGCCAGAACCGGCCCTCGTTCTCCCTTATTCGGAGCTTTCCCATGCGACTTGCGGCACTGCTCGCCACCCTTGCCCTCGCCGGTGGGGTCCTGGCCCAGGATGTGACCATCCGGGTGGCGACCTTCAACGTGGAGGATCTGCGGACCAGCGAACTGGTCCGAAATGATGTCCCGCGGGCCCAGCGGCTCGCCGAGACGCTCCAGCGGCTGCGGCCCAACATCGTGCTGATCAACGAGATCGCCTACGACCTTCCCGGGGCGCCGGATTGCCCGCCGGAGGGCGAGGGGCGCAACGCCCGGCGCTTCGTCGAGCACTACCTGAGCTTCGCCCAGGCGGAGGGGCTCGAGCCGCTGCGGTACACGGCGTTCATGGCGCCGGTGAACACCGGCATGCCCAGCGGGTTCGACCTGGACAACGACGGGCAGACTGTGACCGAGTTCCCGGCGCCGGGGCGGGCGAAGGCGGACGGCTCGTATCCGGAGGCGCCCGCGGAGGCGCGGGCCTACGGCAATGACTGCTGGGGCTTCGGGACGTTTCCCGGGCAGTACGGGATGGCGCTGCTGGTCGATGAGCGGCTGGAGATCCTGACCGATGAGGTTCGCACCTTCCGCAAGCTGCCGTGGAACTACATGAACGGGGCGCTGCTGCCCGAGACCGAGTCGGGCGAGCCGTGGTACAGCGAGGAGGAACTGGTCTACATGCGCCTCAGCTCCAAGAGCCACTGGGATGTGCCGGTGCGCCTGCCCAACGGGAGCGTGGTGCACCTCCTGTGCAGTCATCCGACGCCGCCGGCGTTCGACGGGCCGGAGCAGCGCAACGTGCGGCGAAATCATGATGAGATCCGTTTCTGGAACGACTATCTCTCCAGCGCTTCGTACATCGTCGATGATGATGAGCGGCCCGGCGGGCTGCTGCGCGGGCAGGCGTTCATCATCCTCGGCGATCTGAACGCCGATCCGGATGAGGGCGACGCGATGACCGAGTCGCTGGATGACCTGCTGGCCAACCGGCGCATCGACGCTCGCCTTGTGCCGATGGCGACCGAGCCAGTCGATGGCCTGGACGCCGATGACACGGCGCAGTGGGGGCGGCGGGTGGACTACATCCTGCCCTCGACGAACCTGCTGCCGCTGGAGGCGGGCGTGTGGCGCACGGCGCCGCTGGAACGGGCGGGCCAGAGCGGGTTCCCGAGCGATCACTTCCCGGTGTGGATGAAGCTCACGGTTCCGGCGCCGGCGCCGTAGGGGGGGCGCGGGAGTGGGGACCGAGACCTGCGCCGGCGGGTTGCGGTATGCTGCCGGCATGTGGACGCGGCACGTACTCGGCGGAGTTGCGACGATCCGGCACGCGACCGGGTGGCCGCGCCCGTTGTGCCGGCGGTTCTACAAGCGGGCCGGGCGGCGCTTCACCTGGGGCCCGCTGGTGGCGGTGCTGGTCGCGGTGTTCGTGGTCTTCCCGGCCGGCGCGGCTCTCATCGAGTCGATCCTGAATCCCCACCTGATCGCATTCATTGAGACGATTCCGGAGGGCGCCAGCGTCGCCGAAGGGCTCTGGCTGATGGCGCTGCACATCCTCCCGCTGCTCATGCCGCTGCTGCTGGTGTGGTTCGCGATGATGTGGGTGGTTGTTGGGGTGGGCGTCCGCATGCACGCCCGGCGCATCCTGCGGATGTACCGGAGCGAGCCGTGGTGTCTGGAGTGCGGATATTCGATGGGGGGGCTGGGCGGGGCCCGTGTCTGTCCGGAGTGTGGGACGGGGATTGACCGGGCGATTGCGCGGTGGGTTGGGGATGGTGGGGGTGATGAGGGATCTGCTTAGATAGCAGAGAGGATCGCTCGCTTCGCGAGCGGGTTGTTGTACCCCCTTCGTCTCGCTGCGCTCGACACTTCCCCCGCCGGGGGCGGGGGAAGGGCAAAGGCAGAGGGGAGCGCTCGCTGCGCTCGCGGTTCGTTCTTTAACCCTCACCGCGGCACTTCGTGCCTTGCCTCTCCCGCCGGGGGCGGGAGAGGGAGCTGCGCTCGCGGATTGTTCTGTAACCGGCGCCGCGGC
>JBICIE010000272.1:0-42892 GCA_043101635.1 Phycisphaerales bacterium JB039
GAGGACGCGAGACACGGTCAGTGCCTGCCTCCGTCGCGCCCTCTCCAACCAATAGGAGGCGTAGCACAGACAATCACCCCGCGAGTTCATCCTCGCCTAGTAGCATTGTCCAAAGATCGCCGGTGCTGAAGCCGTTTTCGAGCGCCTCTTGGATCACCGCAATACTTGGCGGCCTGATCGTCGTACGTCCTGCCTTGTCACGGCGTACGAGTCGAAGTTCCTTCTGAATCTGCTCCGCGGTCCGGTCCTCGAATACGCGAGAGATGAACAGCGGTGAATGGGTGGAGACCAATACCTGTGTGCCGGTCGCAGCTATCTCACGCAAAGCGCGGGCGGCGCGACTGATCATCTGCGGGTGCAGGCCATTCTCTGGTTCTTCGTATGCAATGGTCGTAATCAGGCCAGGATCGTGCTTGAGGGCTTGTAATGCAAGCATTCGTAGGAAGCCATCGCTCACTTGGTGTGCGCTGTACTTCTTCAAGTTCTTCTTGCGTAGCGCGGATTTTTCGACAAATGCCAATGAAACCTCACTCAAGGCCGATCTGCGAAACTCAATGTCGTCGACCCACGGATAGGCAGCGGCTAGTTCACTAAGGAGCGAACTAAAGGCCTCGCGCCGAGTCGTTCGAAGTCTCAAAAGCGTGTGCGCCAGATTGCTCCCATCTTCGCCTAGACGCCCTTGATCCACGAGAGACGGACGCCGCAACGCCTCCGGACCCCAGATCTCGAAGTGGCGGTACCGCAGCAATGATCGCGCAACCGCCGAGAGGCGAGGAAATCGCGTGCCGGATTTGCGCCGAAGTGACTCGCGATGGACATCTCGAAGGAAGCTGTGCGGAAGAGTAGCATTCTCCAGTACCAGCGGCCTTGAGCCAGGTTCGACTGCCAACATGCGCTGCTTGAATCGCGCAACGAGGTACGGAACCTGGTCTATATCGTCCTCTTCCAGGCTCACGCCGCGGCGATCCCACGGCATTACCGACTCGGAGTGGACGTACACGAAACGTCGCTTGCGAACACTGATCGCGAAGCTGGCATCCACGTCTTCGCCTTGCGGCGTAGAAGCTGTAAGTCGGCAGTGGTAGTTGATGAGCTTCGAATCGGCCCTCAGAGATACGATGTCGTTGAAGCTCTCGCCGCGTGCGTCGAGAAACGCATTGATAGAGTCAGACGCGATCATATCGCGCAGGAATCCGAGGGCACGAAAGAAGCTTGTCTTACCGGCACCGTTGTCGCCGATGAACACGTTGAAAGGGCCCAACTCAACGTCCGTGTCTTCTAGGCTCTTGAAGTTCTGGATGTTGATGAATCTGATCACGGGCGGGCACTTCAAGCATCTGGAGAGAAGCGGATAGTAGGACCAATGAGACTGCCCGCAGAGCTGGTGCCACGCGGCGAGCGGCGGCGCGCTCGCTCCCTGTCGCTAGTGTCACTCGCATCCACCTAGTCAGCGAACCCGCATACGGATCTCGTGGACGACCTGGGCACCGCCGTAGCCGCCGAGCACCGCCAGCCGGTCGACCACCTGCTGGGGGCGCGGGTCACAGGGCCACCGGAGCGGCTCGTCCGCCGGAAACACCGATGTCGCAGAGCCGACATCGGTGGCACGACACCCACTCCCCCTCTGCGTGACTCTGCGCCCTCTGCGCACTTTGCGTTCCTGCCTTCCCTGCCTCCCCCCTGATCCCCGATCGCCGATCCCCGATTTCTGTCGGCGCCCGGCGCCGACTCACTCATACCCAAGCTCCTCCAGATCATCCTCATCCAGCCCGTACTCATGGCCGAGTTCGTGCAGCAGCGTGATCTGGATCTCCTCGGTCACCGCCCCCTCGGCCTCCTCCGCCTCCCACCACCCCGCAAGCTCGAGGATGCCGCGACGGAACAGGTGCACCTGGCTGGGAACCTCCGGCGGATCATCCACCGAAAGCTCCGTCAGCGCCCGCCCCGAGTGCAGCCCGCACAACTCCGCCCGCGCCGCTGCCACCTCCGCGGCGTCCGCCATGTCCACGCCGATGTCGGCCAGCAGGTCATCGCCCGGCGCATCGAGCACCACCACCGTCACCACATCCAGCCGCGCCCGCACGTGCGCCGGCAGCGCATCGATGGCCCGCTCGACCAGCGCATCGAAGCGGTCGCGATCGGCATCCGTGATGGGGCGCAGCTCATCCATCGGCGGGCTGCTCGGGCTGGGCCGGGCGGGTCGGCGGCGGCGGACGCGTCAGCACGCCGCGGATCGATGGCGCCGGCGCCACGATCGCGCGCGCGATGCGGATCGAATCGACCAGCGTCCCCGCCAGCCCCACCGTCATCAGCGCCGAGCCGGCGCCGATCAGCGCCAGCCCGCCGACGCGCAGGATGTCGCCGAGCGCCCCCGCCGTCCGCCCGGCGCCGAGCATCGCCAGATCCCCCGCCGCGGCAACCGCGATGCACGCCAGCATCGCGAGGATGGTCTGCCGGTCGACCCGCCCCTGACGCAGGCGCAGTGAACGCCCCACCATCTGGCGCGCGCTCGGGCGCAGGAAGATCAGGATGCTCGCCATGATCGTGCCCAGCACCAGCCGCAGCGCGTGCCGCCGCTCATCGATCCCGGCGCCCAGGTACGGCGCCGCCCGCCCCAGGTCGTGCTCCACGTGCAGCGCCCACAGCCCCGCCAGCAGCGGGATGTAGCCCAGCGCCCCGGCGATCGCCAGCGCCGTCGCCCGGCGCGGCCATCGATGGGCCGGTCGCACGAACACCGTCGCCCCGGCGCCCGACAGCGCCACCAGGATCAGCAGCCCCACCGGCGACAGCGACCACACCCCGGCCCCCGCCGCGCTCAGCGCCCCGGCAGCGCGCATCTGCCAGATCCACAGGGCGGCCGCGAGCGCTGCGGCGCTCCACAGGATCAGCGCGCCCGCCACCAGCCGCGGCCGGCGCACCGGCTCCAGTTCCTCGGCAAACGGATCCACCGCCGCCAGGATCGTCGTGGTGATGGGCAGCCCGCACTCCGGACAGACATCGCGGACGCTCAGCCCCTCCAGCAGGTACCCGCACCGGCTGCACGGCAGATCCCCCGACAGCGTGCTGGCCAGCGCCACCGGCACACCGCCGCAGTTCGATGCAATGACTGGCTCGGGGGCGTCCACGCCAGAGGGTACCGCCGGAGGCAGGCCCACAGCGGATTGCCGTGAGCGGACGCCGGCCGCTGCGCTGAAGTCATCAGCCCGGCCACGGGCCGGGCCCACGCAAGCCATGCCGTATGGAGGCAAAGCCATGTCCAGCACCGTGAACCACCGCAACGCTCATCTGTCCGCACGCCGCCCCGCGCTGCTCGCCCTCGCCGCCGCCGCCTTCGCCGGCGCCCTTGCCCCGCAGGCGCTGGCCCAGCACGACTACGAGGTCAAACACACCTTCGACATCAAGACCCCTGGCAACCTCGCCCCGCACCTCGCCCTCAAGCACGAGGAGTACGCCTACGCCCGCTGCCGCAAGGCCAAGGACAAGAAGCACAAGCAGGCGATCGATGTCCTCGCGGCTGTCGGCAAGAAGACCTTCACCCAGACCGCCACCGCCGGCACTGTCTCCGTCGCCAACTCCGAGATCGATGTCACCACACTCGTCGTCGGCGCTGCCGACGGGACCATCCGCGTCTTCGGCGATGTCGACCTGTGCCCGGCGCCCGCTTCCGCCTACGGCCGCGCCGTCAGCGCCTGCAAGCTGTACTACCGCGGCAAGGGCATGGACCGGCGCGGGCGCATCGGCTGGGTCGGAAGCTGGCGGGCCGAGCCCGGCATCAAGGGCGGCGCCGGCAAGGTGCGCCGCGTCGATCCCATCGTCGCCCGCATCATCGACAAGACCACCGGCGAGGTCCGCGAGTACCTCATGCTCGACATCTGGAACTTCGTCCAGGGCGGCTGGGCCGAGTGGCGCGACGATGTCCTGACCAACCGCGCCCCGACCATGGAGTTCGAGATCGTTGTTCCCGGCGATGTGACCAAGCAGAAGGGCCGCCTGCGCATCGCCGCCGAGTTCGGCGTCATCACCGAAGTCGTCGCCGAGGGCGTCTTCGCCGGTCTCGGCGCGCCGGCCGTCGGCGACGCCGCCCGCTTCGACATGAAGCTGCCCAGCGAGATCGTGCTCGACTACGACCTCGGCGGCGACGAGACGCACGAGCTCGAGGTCGAGATCGACGCCGGCGGCGCCGGCGAGCACGAAGAGGCCCAGGGCGAGATCGCCGGCGACCTCTACATCCACGATGACATCGGCACGGCCTACGAGGGCGCCGACCCGGTCGTCCTCGAGCCGCGAAGCTGGCTGCCCGGCGAGTACGGCGTGCCGCTGATGGGCGACATGTCCCGCGCGGCCGTCCCGATCGGACCGCTCACCGATGTCGCGCAGCTCGACCGCGCCATCATCCGCCTCGCCCATCCCGAAGCCCCGCTGGACGCCTCCATCGAGGGTCTGGGCGCTGTCCTCTGGGCCGGCCCGCCCGGCGCCGGCGTGCCGGTCGCCGGCGATCCCACCGCGCCGATCGCGCTGGAGACGGCCTTCGCCAACAGCTACGCCGTCTTCCCCGGCGCCCTGCTCGACAACAGCGTCCCGATCAAGGATGTCACGCTCGACATGAGCTGGGCCCCGCCGCTGGAGCCGGGCGTGGATTACTGGCTGGAACTGTTCTTCAACCCCGGTTCGGATCCGTTCATCCCGTGGTGGCCGCTGAATCCCTATCACGCCGATGGCAGCCGGCCGACCGAGCAGCCCGCCCTCGCCTTTGACGGCCGCCAGTGGCGCCCGCTGCAGGATCCCGCCACCGGCCGCTGCTACATGCTCCCGTTCATGGTCTTCGGCGCCGGCGACAGCGGCGGCTGCTACGCCGACTGCGACAGCTCCGGGACGCTGGACATCTTCGACTTCCTCTGCTTCCAGAACGCCTTCGGCGCCGGCGAATCCTCGGCCGATTGCGATGGCGACGGGTCGCTGGACATCTTCGACTTCCTGTGCTTCCAGAACGAGTTCGCCGCTGGCTGCCCGTAAGTGGGCGCGACCAGCCAGTTCAGACGGCCATCGGCCCCGGACGCTCCGGGGCCGTGGCCCTTTCCCACGCCCAATGGGCTGCGGGGCCCAGGTAGGCCGGCGCCGGGCGCCCGGGGCGCCGCTATCTTTCCGGCCGTCCCGGATCTCGCCATGGCCGCAACCCGCATCGACCAGTTCGACCTTGCCCACGGGCGAATCATCGGTGGCAAGTACGTCATCGAGTCGATGCTCGGCGCCGGCTGGGAGGGCGAGGTCTACAAGGTCGTCGAGCGGCGCACCGGCGCCACCCGGGCCATGAAGGTCTTCTACCCGCAGCGCAACGTGCGCGACCGCGCGGTCAACTTCTACGCCCGGGCGCTGGAGCGCCTCAAGGACTGCCCGATCGTCATCAAGTACCACCACTCCGAGACCTTCCGCTTCCGCGGCGAGGAGATCACCGCCCTGATCTCGGAGTTCGTCGAGGGCGTGCTGCTGTCGGAGCTGATCCGCAGTCAGCCCGGCCGGCGCCTGGCGCCGTATGAGGCGATGTGGCTGCTGCGCACGCTGGCGATCGGCGTCGCCGAGATCCACGCCCGGCGCAGCTACCACGGCGACCTGCACGCCGGCAACATCCTGGTGCAGCGTCGCGGCGTGCACTTCGACATCAAGCTGCTCGACCTGTACGACCAGGGCGGACCCGCCGTCGCCAACATCAAGGAAGATGTCATCGACCTCGTCCGCCTCTTCTACGACGCCGTCGGCGGCCCGCAGCGCTACCAGCGGCAGCCGCCCGAGGTCAAAGCCATCTGCTGCGGCCTGCGGCGCGGGCTGATCCTGAAGAAGTTTCCGACCGCCCGCCGGCTGGTGCAGCACCTCGACACATTCGCGTGGGAATGACCGAGCGGACATTCCCGCGACGCTCTACGCTTGCTCGCACCAGCGGGAAAGCCGACGCCTTCAGGCCGAAGGCCTGAACGGTAGTAGCCGGGGGTGGAGCGAAGCGACACCCCCGGTAACGAGACCGTGTCACAAACGGTGCAGCCTGAAGGGCTGTTCGAAGGCTGCGAGGCTAACACGCTGCGCCACCGTACTCGGCGTCGCGCCCACAACGGCGCCTGCCCGCCACCACCACCTAACGAACGTAGCTTTCACCGTGGACATAGTGATGCCAAGCACGAAGAATCTCGGGCAAGAGCCGCAAGGGTTTAGGTGGGCCAAAGTACGATGCGGCGGAGGCGCCTGAGAATGATCGCCACGAATGCCCGTAAGTCTCGGCTACCGATGCTCTTGACTGCCTCGCTTTGTTTAGCTGTGATCGGATGCAATAAGCCGCTTGATCATCTCACGCGCTCGCCAAACGCGCCCGTAAACTCGCTGAGTTCTACCTCTGCTTGGGTTGCAGTTGGTGGGGCCGCGGGGAAGGTGACAATCCTGCGGCCAAGCCTCTTGCCGGGCCGAATTCGAGAGACACTGTCGCTCGATATAGACTGCTACGTGGTCGCTGTGGCCCGGTGTGATTCCAGGGTGTGGATATCGGCGATTCGATCTCGTGGCCCGCAGGACGATCCCGGGGGCATTTACCGCCTCGATCTTACGAACGGCTCGACTCATCTCGTCGCACCTTCTTCGAGCTACGGCGGCGAGGCCAGCAGCCTATTTGTGATTGGGACCGACCACGACCTAGAGTTAATAGCATGCAACGCTCGTGGCGCTTTTAGGGTCTCCCCGTCAGGTGTGGTGCGCCATGTCATCGATCAGCCAACTGATGAGGTACGGCATTGGGCGGTCGTCGGCGGGCGCACGCTGGTCGCGTATACACGATCGAACAAGCTATGGGCGGTTCCACTCGAATCGCAAGCGCTCCAAGAAGGCTGGCGGCCGCTCGCTGTGCCCGCAGACGATCTTGCTCGATCGCATCTCAATGGAGAGATCGTCGCGGCAATCGAAGGGCAGTGGCGCCTCATTCCATTCGATTCAGAGGAGGTGTCTGTTGATGGGGAGTCGAGAATCCTGGCGCCGTGGGCAGGCACGATGGGGTCATCGTGCGTCCTTCTGGATGGGTCCCAACTAGTAGTTGTTGAGGCAACAGACTACCCAGCCCGGACGACTTGGAAGGGCGGTACTTGGACGCTTGAATCAAGGCAGCTGAGTGTCATGGACGCCGTTGCTAGCAATCCCGGCGATGATCCGTGACGCTTCCGCCGCCCATGGCCGACGCGACGACCGCCATCCGCGCTCAAACGCCCTCGGGTTCACCCCCACCGCGCCGGCCCCTCCGGGCGCCGCCAGCTACATTCCTGTGGCACATATTGACACAGGCCCCCCTCTCGCCGATACTCCTCTGATGGCCGAACGTCAGACCATGAACGTCTCCCTGCCCCTCGCCCAGGAGCAGTTTGTGCGGTCTCAGGTCGCCTCAGGCCGCTACCGCTCCGCCAGCGAGGTCGTCCGCGATGGCCTGCGCCTGCTCGAGGAGGCCGAGCAGCGCCGCCTGCTGGAGAAGTGGCTGGTAGAAGGGCTCAGCGAGGAGGAGGCCCGGCGCCTGCCCGCCGGCCTGCTGGATCGCGCTCGCGACCGCCTGCGCGAGTTGCTCGACGAAGGCGTCCGGTCAGGCGAAGAGCACGGCTGGATCGACGGCGACGAGGCGATGCGCCGGCTGCGCCGCCGCGGCAAGCGCCGGCGCGCGGGGTAAGCCTTGGCACCGTGGGCTCTCTCGCCAGTCGCGTTTGGTGAGCTTCTCGCGATACTGGAGTACATCGAGGGCGAAAGCGGCTTGGCCGCCGCCGATAGCGTGCTTGACGATTTCGAGAAGGCCTTCGACCTGCTTGCGTCGAGCCCGCGTGCAGGACGCATCCGAACCGAAGCTGCTGGCGACAACATCCGATGGTGGCTCGTCCACCGCTATGTGGTCCTGTACGACTCGACAACCGAGCCGCTCCGAATCATCCGCATACTCCACGGAGCTCGCGATCTCGACAGCCTCCTGCGCCCGCAGTAGCGCGCCGGCCGCACACCTGCGCGTGCGCCGCCACCCATCTAACCGACCTGCTCACCGCGCGCGCACATTCGCACCCCTCCACCCCCGAATGCCCACCGGCGCGCGCATTCTCGCGCCCCTCCGCCTATCCCCCCTTGCACTTCTCGAGCGGCGCCCGACAATGTCCTCGTGCCCACCCACGCGCACATCGACGACTTTGATGAACTCCAGGACGAACTCCTCGACGAGGCCCTTGACCGCGAGTTCGATGAGCAGTTCGAAGCCCTCGATGCCGACGATGCGCCCCCAGACCACGACCCCCGATCGGCCGTCGGTCCCGGATCCCCTTCGCCCGACCAACTCTACGAAGCCCTCGCCACCACCGACCCCCGCGCTGTCGCGGCCGCGCTCGGCTGCCCCCTGATCGACGTTCTCGAACTCGTCAGCAGCCCCGACTTCGTCGACTGCGCCCGCCGCCACAACGAGTCCTTCCGCACGCTGGCCCTCCTCCGCGCCACCGCAGCACTGCCGGACGCCATCGGCGCCCTCCGCGCCGTCTGCGCCGAGTCGGATGACCCGCGCCAGCGCCGCCTCGCCGCCACCGCCATCCTCCGCTTCCTCACCGCTCGGCCTCCGCGTCCGGCGCCCGATCCAGCGCCCCCCGATGAGCCCGCGCCGCCTCGGGTACCCCCCACTCCGTGGGGGCCGAAGTCCACCAGCCTGCCGATACGGCGCCCGCGACCGATGCGCAGCCACAGCCCATCGAAGCAGTGGCTCTGGCAGCTACGGACTCCACCGCCGCGCCCGAGCCGGCCGAGCCTTCCCCCGCCGATGCCGCGACCCCTTCGCCAGCGTCTGCCGAGCAGCATCCCACGCTGCCCGCCGATACCGACTGCTCTGACGACGCCCGCGACGATGACTTCGCCGCTCACACATCCGCCAGGGCGCCGCACCACACGCCCCGCGCAGTATCGTCATTGCGTCCGCCCGTGCAGCGCCACATCCCCTCCACCAGCAACATCCCCCGGGCGCCTCCCTGAGGGAACCCGGACGCGCGCAAGCGTCGGGCGCGACAGCCTTGCTTGCAGGATGGATGTCAGCGCGCCCCGAGCTTGCGCTCGTGGGTTCCCTCCTGCGGAGACGAGTACCCGGCGCCGCGCCACTCAACTGCGGCGTACAAGTACGAACGTCAGATCATCCGGATGCCCTGGCGAGCCCGGTCCCGCCTCGGCCATGCGCTGGGCGCAGCGCGCGATCAGCGCTTCGGCCGCCTTGTCCAGGGGGCCGGCCCGCACGGCCTCGACGATCTCGCCGGGGAACAGGTTGTCGCTGAGGCCGTCGCTGGCGACCACCAGCGTGTCGCGCTTCGCCATGGCGACCGGCGGCCCGATCTCGACGCGCATGTCCTCGTGGCCGACGATGTTGGAGACGAGGCTGCGGTCCATGTGGACCATGGCCTCATCCTCGGTCAGCATGCCGGCTTCCACGGCGTACGCCACGGGCGAGTGGGCGATGGTCTCGAGCTTGCGCCTGCCGCGCTGGCCGGTCAGCAGGATCATGGAGTCGCCGGCGTGATAGGGGCGCACGCAGCCATCGGCGATCTCGACGACGCTCAGCGTCGCGCCGGCGCCGACGCGCAGGTCCATGATGGCGCGGTTGGCGGCGTCGAAGCCGGCGATGATCGCGCCGGTGATATGCTCGGGGTCGGTGGCAAGCTGCACCGACTCGCGCACCGCGTTGATGGCTGCGTCGGCGGCTTCGTGGCCGGCGGGCAGGCCGCCGCAGCCGTCGGCGACGGCGACGATGATGGCGCCGAAGGGAAGCTCGAGCACCAGCGCAGCATCCTCGTTGAGCGTGTCCTTGGCCGGGCTGCGGGCCGAGTACATGATGGCGCAGCCGCGCTGGAGCCCGACCGCCCGCGGCCCGTCGCGCTGGGGGCCGAGCATGGTCTGGCTGTGGGTTTCGGCGGTGATGGCGGCTGCTCCGGGCAAGGTACTCCCTCTATCGGTTCGCGGACGGCGGCGCCCGACGCCGGACATGGCGATGGCGCCCCGGCGCCTGCATGTTCGATCGGTTCGGCAAGGGAGGTTCCGATAAAGGCGGCCGGGGCGCCGGGCGTGAATCGGGCGGCTCGGCGGATCGGGGTGAAATCCCTGTGTCGCGGGTGTGGCCCGGGCGCATCTGATTGGGTGTGGCTTGCACGGACTCGCCTCGGCGTCGCCGCCGAGCGGCGCCATCGAAAGGACTGTCGATGCCCATCGAGACACTCAGAGACCTGTACGTGGAGCAGCTCAACGAGCTGTACGCGGCAGAGAAGCACGGGCTGCGGGCGCTTCCGGAGCTGGTGGAGGCGGCCAGTTCACCCGTGCTCGCCGACGCGATCGAGGATCTGATCCAGCAGAAGCGCCAGCGGCTCGACCGGCTGGAGGAGATCTTCGAGGATTCCGATATTCGGCCGCACGCGAGGGAAACCCGCGGCATGAAGGGGCTGCTGGAGGACTGCCTGGCGCTGAGCCATAACAAGAAGGTCGAGCCGCACGTGCGCGACGCGGCGCTGATCGCGCTGGCCCAGCACGTGGAGCACGATGAGATCGCCGGCTACGGGTGCGCGCGCACCTGGGCCCAGGTGCTCGGCGAACACGATGCCGCGGCGCTGCTGGAGAAGTCGCTGAAGGATGAGAAGGACGCCGACGCCCGACTGAGCAAGATGGCGCGGTCGATCAATCAGGAAGCGATGATGGCGGCGTTCCCGGAGTGACAGCCAGTTCGGGATGAGACAAACAAGCCTCGCCGCGGGTCGTGTCGCGACGAGGCGTTCTTGCGGGCGGCGTCGGGGGTCTACCGCTCGCGAGCATTGAAGTGTGTCGCGCCGGCGGCAGTTCGTCCACAGGGAATTCACCCTGATATGCGGGCATCAAAAAGCCCGCCCGCAGGAGATCTTGGGGGCGGGCGTCGATGGCGACCGGTCCGGTACCGGCCAGACCCATCGATTCAACGATGGCGCCGCAGCGCCAGGGTCAGGCCGACGGCCAGCAGCAGCAGTGACGACGGGGCCGGGACGACCGTAATGCTGAGACGGTCCTCGACGGCGACCCATCGGCCGACGCCGGCCATCGGGTCAACAGCGCACGCGGTGAACAGCAGCGACTCGCCCGGGCCGATGACCGAGCCCAGCTCGACCGGGACGCTCAGGGTGTCGCCGATGGAGAGTCCCGGCGTGGGCTTGTCGACGACCTGCGTGAACAGGAGGTCGATGTTGCCGGCGGCATCTTCGCGGGCGATCACGAGTTCAACCTGGACATCGGCGCCGACCCGCTCGTGGCCGGACCAGAGGATCTCGTAGCTTCCCAGAATCGAGACTCTCATCTCCTGTCCGGGGTTGAGCCAGCGCACGATCGGCGTGTGCTCGTGATGACCTCCGGCGATGTTGTGGGTCATCCGGTTTGCGAAGATGGGCGGGTTGGTGTCGTCGCCGTAGGACCAGGCGCCGGATTCAATGCCCCACCAGTCCCTGTCCCAGGTCAACAGCGAGGTTTCCTGGCGGAACCACTCGTTGCCGGTACCGAGGCGGGCGCCGCCGTGAGCGACCTCGTACTGCCAGACCCGCCGGCCGTCAAAGCCGGGACCGGGGTTCAAGGCGGTGGAGCCGTGGACCCCGGAGCGGAAGTCCTCCGCTCTGACCCACTGGTCGCCGTGCTGATAGATCGGTGGCAGCGGAGCATCCGGCTGGGCAAGCGCCGGCGGTCCGGTGGTGAGCAGGGCGCCGGCGCACAGCCATGCGCCGGTTCGCCAGGTGCGAACGGAGACTCTCATTGTCCATCCTCCTTGCTTTCTTGGAATGATTCCAAGTCGCCGGCGCACGGTGCGTCCGATACGTCAGCATGACGCGCCGGAGGCCTCGCCGCAACAGGGAAATCACCCCCACCGGACATCTGGCGGTTGGACGCCTGATAGAATACGAAGATCGAGGTGCGCGATGCACGCATCGGAAGTGGGCTCGCGAGGTGGTCCATGGGCGGCCGACTTTGCGGGGGCTGCTGCGCTCGGGGCCGCATTCGACGGACTTTCCGTATTGGTGGCCGTGCTGGACCACGACGGTCGGGTGCTGCGCCTGAACGAGGCGGCTCGGAACCTGTCACCGCCGGGCGCAGCCTCACCGGTGGGCGAGTACCTGTGCCGGGCGCCGTGGTGGGCCGCCGACGCGGACCGCGCCGCGGTGCATGAGAGCGTCCACAGCGCTGCGCAGCGGAAGGTGACCGAGCGGCGCCAGGTGCGGATCCGCCAGCCCGGCCTCGGGAAGCGCACACTGGAGTTGACGGTGCGCCCGCTGCCGGATCTACCATGCTGCGCGACGCTGCTGCTGGCCGACGCGGTGGATGTCACCGACCGTACGGAGAGCACGACGGCGCTGCTGAGCGCGCAGGCGCAGCAGCAGGCGGTGCTGGACTGCCTGCTGGATCCGCTGCTGATCGCCAACGGGGACGGGGTGATCCTTTCGGCGAGCCGCGCGGTGGAGAGCGTGCTGGGCTACGAGCCGCAGGAACTGGTGGGCGAGAACGTGTCGGCGCTGATGCCCGAGCCCTATCGGTCTGCGCATCATCTCTACCTGGAAGGGCACCTGCGCACGGGGCGGACGACGATCCTGGGGCGCAAGCGCGAGTTCGAGGCGGTGCGCAAGGACGGGAGGGTAATCCCGATCGAGCTGAGCGTGGCGCGGGCGGACCTGCCGCACCAGGGCTCGCCGGTGTTCGTCGGGCTGCTGCGCGATCTGACGGAGGATCGGCGGGCGCGGGCGGAGGTGCTGGAGCGAGATCGTCGCCTGCGGCGCATGCTCGAGGCGTCGCAACTGCTGGCGGTGATGCTGGATGTCGAAGGGCGTGTGACGTTCTGCAACGACGCCGCGCTGGAGCTGACGGGGTGGGACCTGCCCGAGGCGCTGGGGACGGACTGGTTCGAGCACTTCCTGCCGCGGGAGGAGCAGGCGGCGCTGCGTCAGCGGTTTCAAGAGGCGTGCGCAACCGGCGAGATCGCCACGCCGGTCGAGGCCCATCTGGTGACGCGCTCGGGCGGGCAGCGCCTGATCCAGTGGAACAACTCGGCGCTGGAAGGGCCGGACGGACAGTTGATCGGCGTGACATCCATCGGGATGGACATCACCGACCAGCGGCAGGCGGAGGCCGAACTGCGGGCCCACCGCCAGCGCCTGGCGGAGCTGGTGCGGGAGCGGACGGCGGAGCTGGAGGAGAGCCACGAGCAGCTTCGGATCGCCGACCGTCTGGCGTCGCTGGGCACGCTGACGGCGGGGCTGGGCCACGACATGAGCAACATCCTGCTGCCGACGATGTGCCGGCTGGATGTGGTGGAGGCCGAGACGAGTGATGTGCGTGTTCGCGAGGAAGTGCGGCAGATCCGCCACTCGCTGGAGCATCTGCGCAAGCTCGGGGACGGGCTGCGTCTGCTGTCGTCGGATCCCAACGACGAGCTGGCGTCGGACGCAAGGCTGGATCTGAACGCGTGGTGGGAGGAGATCGAGCCGCTGATCGCCCGGGCCGTGCCGCGGAACGTCACGCTGACGGTGATGATCCAGCCGGGGCTGGCGCCGATCGGCGCGCCGGCGCACCGGCTGACGCAGGCGGCGATGAACCTGGTCGTGAACGCGGCGGACGCGGTCCGGGCCGGGGGCCATATCTGGATGACGGCGACGATCCTGCCCGGAGGCGCCGAGGTGGAGATCGCGGTGCGCGACGACGGGGTGGGCATGCCGGCGCACGTGCTGCGCCGCTGCCTGGATCCGTTCTTCACGACCAAGAAGCGCGGGCTGGGTACGGGGCTGGGGCTGACGCTGGCGCACGCGGTTGCGCGCTCGGCCGGCGGCCGGCTGGAGATCGAGTCGGCGCCGGGGGCGGGAACGACGGTGCGGATGATCATCCCGGCGCTGGGGTCCGCCGAGCAGGTCGAGCCGGTGGTGGCGTCGGTGAGCATCGCACATCCGCGGACGGCGGCGTTCGTGCGGTCGCTGCTGGCGGAAGCGGCGAGCCTTGCGCCGTCGACGGGGGGGGCGCCGGACGAGACGGCCCAGTTGTGGGTCGCGGACGACACGCCCGCGGCGCGGGCCGAAGCGCGCCGGTTCCTCGGGGCCGATGGCCGGCGCCGGGTGGTGCTGATTGGAAAGGGAAGGGGCGGCCGACTGGCGCACCTGCGCACCGTCCCGACGGTCACAGACATTGAACAGCTTCGACAGGCGCTTGCCGAGTCGATCGCGGAAGCCACGGGGGGCTCCGATGACCACGCACAACGTGATTCGCATTCTGTGTGTTGACGACCACGCCTTCCTGGTGGAAGGGCTGCGTTCCCGACTGGAGATGGAGCGGGACCTGCACATCGTGGGCCGGCTGGCCACGGCCGACGACCTGGTGCTGGAGGCCAGGCGGCTGCGCCCGGACCTGGTGCTGCTGGACATCGAGATGCCGGGAGTCGATCCGTTCGAGGCGGCCGAGGATCTGCACAACCGGTGTCCCGAGGTCAAGACGATCATCCTGAGCGCGTTCGTGCGCGATCATTATCTGAGCGCGGCGTTCGGCGCCGGGTGCTGGGGGTACTTCTCCAAGAGCGATGAGGTGGAAGACATCGTCGACGGGGTGCGCCGGGCGGTGGCGGGCGAGTTCGTCCTGAGCCCCAAGGTTGCCGAGCGCTGCAAGCCGCTGCCGGAGCTGGCCGACGCGAGGGCCGCGGCGCGGGCGCAGGCGCGGCCGCCGGCGTCGCGGCTGGAGTCGCTGACGGGGCGGGAGCAGGAGGTGCTGCGCCTCATCGGCCGGGGCCTGACGCGATCGGAGATGGCGGCGGCGCTGCACCGCAGCCCGAAGACCATCGACGGTCACCGCGAGCGCATCATGCGGAAGCTCGACATCCACTCGAACGCGGAACTGGTCCGCTTCGCGATCCGCGAGGGCGTCGCGGAGGTCTGAGGGGCGCAGCTTCGGCGCAACGCGGCGGGCGACCCGGCGCACGAGCAACCGGATCGCCCGGAGATCAAGACGCTACGTGGGGCAGCCGACAGCGAAGGCGTTCTGGAAGCAGAGGAAGTCGAAGAAGTCCAGCGCGCCATCCTCGTTGCAGTCTGCGTAGACATCGCCGAGCGCAAAGGCGTTCTGGAAGCACAGGAAGTCGAAGAAGTCGAGTACGCCATCGAGGTTGCAGTCTGCGTAGCAGATCGCCTGCGTGTCGATCACGATCTGGCTGACATAGGCCGGGTAGGTGGTGAATACGATCCCGACACCCTCGAAGGCGGGCGCGGGCTCAAGCTTGAAGCCGTAGACGGCGGTGCGCCAGCCGTCGGGATGCATGAAGGTGTCTCCGACGACCGCCGGGCGGGTGTCCATCCACTGCCAGGGCGGATCACCGGGCACGGTCCCGACATCGAAGAACAACGGGGCGCCGCCACCGGGGTAGTAGGTGATCTGCAGGTAGACGACCTTGTCGTCGTAGCCGAGGTAGTTGGCCAGGCCGAAGGCGAGCGTGCCCGGGATGCTGCGGAAGCCGACTTCCAGCACGCTCTGGCGGCCAAAGAGGAAGTCCTGCACGAGCACCTCTGAGTTGATGTAGGAGCGGGCGAGCGGCTCGGCGAGCCCGCCGGGGTTCGCGGCGTAGTAGCCCGCAGGGCTGCTGCGCGGGCCGGGGCCGGCGAGACCCCAGAAGCCCCAGCCGGCGGTCACGGTGTTGGTCTGATCCCGCCATGGTGGCGGGAAAACGTCGTCGGCGACGGCCGCGGGGCCTGCCGCGGCGAGCGCGACGAGACAGGATGTCCATAGCCTGTTCATCTGCGATCCCCTTTCTTTCATGGTCGTGGCCGCCGCACACGCGGGGCGCCGACCGGAAGGGGGCGCCTGTCGCTTTCGCGGCTGCGCCCCGTCTCATTCCCCGGCGGGAGAGCGTCGCCTGCGCCGGTGCGCGGCAACGCTCGGAGGTCCCGGCCCGTTACTGCGGGCAGCCCACGGCAAAGGCGTTCTGGAAGCAGAGGAAATCGAAGAAGTCGAGGGCGCCCGTGCCGTCGCAGTCGGCGTACCGGTCGCCGGTGGCGAAGGCGTTCTGGAAGCACAGGAAGTCGAAGAAGTCGAGTTCGCCGTTGCCATCGCAGTCGGGGTAGCAGTCGTCGTCGCCGTAGCGGGCCACCCAGATGTCGATCTCGCCAGCGGACGGCGCAGCGAGATCGCCCAGCGTATACCCGCCGATCATGAGGCCACCGGCGCCATCGGAGGCCGCGGCCCGCACCGTTTCATCCGCGGTCGAGCCGAACTGATCGACCCAGAGCTGGGCGCCGGCGCCATCGAAGCGGCTCAGCCAGACATCGTTGCCGCCGACGTGTGGGCCGCCGACGACGCCATCGGTGGCGCCGACCACGAACACGCCACCGGCGCCATCTTCTGCGCCCTTGGCGTACATGTCGCCGCCGATGCTGTCGCCAAACTGGCGGATCCAGAGGCGGTTGCCATCGGCGTCGTAGCGAGCGAGCCATGCGGTCTCGCCGACGATGCTCTCGGCGTAGCCGCCGATGTAGGCGCCACCGGCGTCATCGGGCGTTGCGAAGCTGGCGCCTTCATTGTCGCTCGTCCCGAACTGCCGGATCCAGAGCCGCTCGCCCAGCGTGTCGTAGCGGGCGAGCCAGACATCAGCGGATCCGAAGGAGGCGCCGCCAAGCTGACCGAGGGTGGATCCGGTGACGTAGACGCCACCGGCGTGGTCCGGAGCGGCGGCGACGACCGCATCCCATGCGCTGCTGCCGAGTTGGACGATCCAGAGTCGCTCCCCTGCCCCGTCGTAGCGCGCCAGCCAGGCGTCGGCGTCCCCGAGGGATGGGCCGCCGAGCGCGCCCCGGGTGTATCCGCCGATGAATGCCCCATTTGATCCATCCGGAGCGGCAGCGCGAGCGGTGTCATACGCGGGTGTTCCGATCTGACGGAGCCACCGCTGGCCACCGGACTCGTCGTACCTGGCCACCCATACGTCCGCCTCGCCCGCCCGGGGCGCGCCGAGATCACCGGCGGTTTCTCCGGTGATGAAGACACCGGCCGCGCCATCGCCGGCGACCGCATGGGCGCCATCGCCGTAGAAGGTACCGATCTGGCGGATCCAGATCCGGCCGCCATCGGCGCTGCGCCGCTCGAGCCACGCGTCTCCAGCGCCGAAATGGGCGCCGCCGAGCGCCCCGGACGTGTAGCCGGCGAAGTAGACGCCGCCGGTGGCGTCGGCGGCCGCGGCCGTGACGCTGTCGTGGCCGGCGGTTCCGAACTGTTCGATCCAGAGCTGGTCCTGGGCAGCGCACGGCGCCGCCACAGCCACGGCAAGAGCAAGCTGAGCCCGTCTCATTGGATCCTCCCGATCAACGGTCGCCTTGCCCGGCGCGCGCGCACGCGCGAGGGCGCCGGACGCCTGATCAAAGGCCGCGCGGCGCGCCAGGCGACACGGGAAAATCGCCCTGTTTGCTCCGGCGCCGGTCAGCCGGGACAGCCGATCGCGAAGGCGTTCTGGAAGCAGAGGAAGTCAAAGAAGTCGAGGGCGCCGGTGTCGTCGCAGTCGGCGTAGGGGTCGCCGGTGGCGAAGGCGTTCTGGAAGCAGAGGAAGTCGAAGAAGTCGAGTTCGCCGTTGCCATCGCAGTCGACGTAGCAGGCGTCGCCGTAACGGGCGACCCAGATGTCGCTGCTGCCCGAGAGCGGCGCGGCGAGATCGCCTTGGGTCTGTCCGCCGATCATGATTCCGCCGGCGGCATCGGAGGCCGCGGCGAGCGCATAGTCACTTGCCGTCGAGCCAAACTGGTCAAGCCAGAGCTGGTTGCCAAGGTCATCGAACCGGGTCATCCAGACATCCGTCCCACCGGCGGGCGGACCGCCGAGATCGCCCTCGGTCGTCCCGAGCACGAAGACGCCACCGGCGCCATCGGGCGCGCCCGCCGCCGCCTCATCCTGCCTTCCGCTCCCGAACTGGCGAATCCAGATCCGGTTGCCATCGGCGTCGTAGCGCGCGAGCCAGGCGACCTGGCCGATGATGCTCGAGGTGTGGCCGCCGGCGTAGGCGCCGCCGGCGCCATCCGGCGCAACGAAGTTGGCGCTGTCGCTGCCGCTCGTGCCGAACTGACGGATCCAGAGCTGGTTGCCCACGGCGTCGTAGCGGGCGAGCCAGGCGTCGATATCCCCGGATGAGCTCGAGCCGAGCTTGCCGCCGGTGAAGCCGGTGACGTACACACCGCCCGCGCTGTCAGATGCGAGGGCGCGAGCCTGCTCGATCGAACTGGTTCCGAGCTGATTGAGCCAGAGGCTGTTCCCGGCGCCGTCGTAGCGCGCTATCCAGGCGTCGCGCCCGCCGGCCGAAGAGCCGCCCAACTTCCCGTCCGTGTATCCGGCGATGAAGACGCCGCCGGCCCCATCCGAAGCAGCCGCTTGCGCCGTGTCGAACGCAGTGGATCCGATCTGGCGCACCCACTGCTGCGCGCCGGTATCGTCGAACCTGGCCATCCAGACGTCGAACTCACCGAACTTGGGCGCGCCGAGATCACCGAAGGTCTCGCCTGCGATGAAGACGTTGCCGGCGTCATCGGAGGCGACGGCCCAGGCCATGTCCTGGTAGAAGGTGCCGATCTGGCGGATCCAGATCCGGCTGCCATCGGCGTCGCGGCGTTCGAGCCAGGCGTCGCCGCTGCCGAAGTAGCTGACGCCGAGGGCGCCTTCGGTGTAGCCGGCGAAGTAGGCGCCGCCGGCGAAGTCCGGGGCCGCGGCGGCGGCGAAGTCACCGCCTTCCGTGCCGAACTGCTCGATCCAGACCTGGTCCTGGGCAGCGCAGGGCGCTGCCACTGCCAGAGTAAGGGCGGCAAACTGAAGCCGTGTCATTGGAATCCTCCCGGCCGATGTCCGACCATCTCGCGGAGCGCTCCGGTACGAAGGAGCGCCGGAATGCCGGGTCATAGGCCGGTGGGCGCGCTGCTCGATTGGGGGAAATCACCCCTATTGAGCCTGCCGGCGGTGTCAGGGGCAGCCTGCCGCGAACTCGTTCTGGAAACACAGGAAGTCGAAGAAGTCCAGCACGCCGGTGCCATCGCAATCCGCGTAGGGGTCGCCTGTCGCGAAGGCGTTCTGGAAGCACAGGAAGTCGAAGAAGTCGAGGGTCCCCGTGCCATCGCAATCGGCGTAGCAGGCGTCGACAGGGGTCTCGGGCTGGCCGGTGATCGGCGCGGCTGGATCGGCGGAGCACGGGCTCGTGCCGGTCGGGCCGATGAGGCCGGGGTTGTAGCCGATCTGGGTCGGATCATCGTGGCGGACGAGCAGGATCTCCTCACCGTTGGGCACGCCGTCGCCATCGGAGTCGAGGGCGTCGAGGGCGTCGAGGGCCTGCTCGATGGTCAGCCCGCCATCCAGCCGCGCCTTGAGGTCCTCGCGGTAGCAGTTGCCCCGGTCGCCGCGGCCGGAGGGCTGGTGGCATAGGTAGCAGGTCTGTCCTGCCGCGGCGGCCATGCGGTCGGGCAGGGTGGAGGTGGGGTAGCGGTCCTGCCAGGCGGAGAGGTAGGTGGATCGGTCGGTGGAGGCGTATTTGTGCCAGGGCTCGGGCGACTGCGGCGGGTCGCCCGCGACCGCCGCAGGGCCTGTCAGGGCGCCGATGAGCGTGAGGCCGGCAATCGCGGCAAGTCCGATAGACCATCGGGTTCCGTAGCGCATGGGCGTCTCCTCTCGTGTCTCAGCGGTCGTTTGCCCCATTCTCGCAGAATCCGGCGCCGGGCACAAGGGCGCCGTCGCCGGTTGAGAGCGGCGGTGGCCATATCATGCTGCCGCGGCTAGTGGCCTTACTCCCGGCAGGCTGCGAATGACCCGTGTTACGCCGCGCAGGGGTCCGCGGCGGCGCTGCAGGAGATCGCATCCTGTCTCGACGACTTTTCATGAGAGAGGCCAAAGCTCTGAAGGGGGCTGAAGCCAGGGTCGAGGGCCCGGCGTGAACCTCTCGACGATGCGACGCGTGGATCGCTGGATCGGCGTGCCGCTGTGCGCCGGGCTGACGGCGGTGCGCCGGCTTGGGGATCTGGCGGGGCGGGGCGCGGCGCGGCCGGTCCGCCGGATTCTGTTCGTGAAGCTTGCCGAGCAGGGCTCGACCGTGCTGGCGGTCTCGGCGATCCGGGCGGCGATCGCCCGGGTCGGGCGCGAGAACGTGTACTTCGCGGTGTTCGAGGAGAACCGCTTCATCCTCGATCTGATGGAGCTGATCCCCCAGGAGAACGTCATCTCGATCCGGGTCGGGGGCGTGGGCGCAACCATGCTGCGAACGCTGGGGGCGATCCGGCGGATGCGCCGGCTGGGGATCGACGCGGCGATCGACCTGGAGTTCTTTGCTCGCTCATCGGCGGCGATCAGCTATCTGAGCGGGGCGCAGGCGCGGATCGGGTTCCACCCGTACAAGGGCGAGGGACCGTACCGCGGCGACCTGATGACGCACCGGCTGCGGTTCAACCCGCACATGCACTCGTCGCAGACGTTCCGGAGCATGGTGGACGCGATCGATGTCGATCCGGATCAACTGCCGGCAGCGCCGGTGGTGGTCAATCCGGTCGATGAGCAGCCGCCGCCGTTTCGGCCTACGGCGGAGGAACTGGGCAAGGTGCGCGGGCTGCTGGAGCGGCACGGGGCGGAGGATGGTCCGCTGGTGCTGCTGAATGCGAACTGCAGCGATCTGATCCCGCTGCGGGCGTGGCCGCGCGAGCGGTATGTCGAGCTTGCGGGCATGCTGCTGGAATCGAATCCGCATGCGCGCATCGCCATGACCGGGGCGCCGGCGGAGCGGGATGGGGCCCTGAAGCTGGTGGAGCAGATCGGCTCGGATCGCTGCTTCAACCTCGCCGGCGAGACGACGCTGCGGGAACTGCTGGTGCTGTACACGCTGGCGGATGTGCTGGTGACCAACGACAGTGGCCCGGCGCACTTTGCCACGCTGACACCGATCGACGTGATTACGCTGTTCGGGCCGGAGCACCCGGCCCTGTTCGGCGCCCGCAGCCCGCGCAATCACGTGGTGTGGGCGGGGCTGGTGTGCAGCCCGTGCGTCAGCGCCCTGAACAACCGGGAATCGAGCTGCCGGAACAACCTCTGCATGCAGAGCATTCAGGCCTCGACGGTGCACCAGCTTCTGCTGCGGGTCCTGCGTGACCGGTCGCGGGGAGATCGCGAGGCGGCCGAGGAGGTGACGCTGGAACTGGTCATCGCGCCGGCTGCCCTCGGGGCGCCGAGCCGGGCAGGGACCTGAGGCTCAGGCGGCGCCGACCGCGGTGGGCTTGGAGGCGTCGCGAGCCCGGGCGCCGGTTTCATCGAGCACTTTCGAGACCGCCGCGGCGATGCGGTCGACCTGGCGGTCGCTCAGCTCGGGGAAGGCGGGGATGTGCAGGACCTCGCGCTCCAGGCGAGCGGCGATCGGCAGCTTCTCTTCCATTTCGAGGGCCGTGCAGCAGTCGCGCATGTAGTCTCGTTTGGTGTCGACGCCGAGCTTCAGGAGCCGGCGGGCCACCTCGGGCATCTTGCTGAACCGGCCCGTCAGCAGCATGAAATTGGGCTGGGCATCCGCATCCACCGGCTGCTGGAAGGGGACGCGGTCGCCGAGGCGATCGATGAGGCGCCGGGCGACCTGCACGCGCCGGGCGGATGTGCCGCGCTTGTCCTCGATCTGGGCCAGCCCGAGCCGGGCCTGCAGGTTGGTGTACTTGCCCATCCGGCCCTTCATGGTGAAGTGGTCAGCGGTGTAGCCGCTGGCGAAGCGCTCCTCAGCGCCCTGGCGGCGGGAGGCCAGGCGCAGCGCGGGATAGACCGCGGCGTTGAACCCCAGCGGGCTGGTCACCAGCGCCTCGAACTGCGTGCGCAGGAGGCGCTCCAGCAGCCAGCCGAACGTACGCTGCTTGTTGGCGGCAAGCTCGGCCCGCAGCTTCCCGGCGAGTTCATCATCGTCGGTCGTGATCATCCCACCGCCGAGGGTGTTGATCATCTTGGAAGTCTCGAAGCTGAAGTAGCCGACGCGTCCGAAGGTGCCGACGTGGCGCCCTCCCACCGTGCATCGGAAGCAGTGGGCGCAGTCCTCGATGATGGCGGCGCCGCGGGCGCTGGCGATCTCGCAGATCTCGCGGATCTGGCTGGGCACGCCGAAGAGGTGCATGGCGACGATGGCCCGGGTCTGGTCTGTTGCGGCCTCGGCCAGGGCGGCCGGATCGATGCCGAAGCTGCCGAGTTCACAGTCCACCAGTCGCAGGTTGAAGCCCATGGAGCGGACGACATGCGGCACGACCGGGTAGCCGTACGCCGGGCAGATCACCTCGTCGCCGGGCTTCAGGCCGAGGCCCGTCAGGATGGACCAGAGCGCCGCCCGCCCGGAGGGCGTGACGATCGCGTGGCGGGAACCGACAGCCGCGGCGAACGCGGACTCGAAGGCGGCGATGGCCTCGCCGTCCCACAGCTTCCCGCCAATGAGGGACGCAAGCGACAGGCGCCAGGCGCCGGGCGGCATGTGGATTCGCTGTCTGGGAATGCCCATCGGTCGTCCTCATTGGTGGCGCCCCGCGCTGCGCCTCGATAGAGGATAGGGAGCCGGCGGGCGGGCGCCGGCTCGTGGATGGAAGTCCCGGCCGCTTCTACCATTGCCATCGGCCCTGACCGGTGAGACGGGCGTGGCGGGATCGAGCCGAACCGCGCCGGGAGCCCCTGCTTGAGTCTCAAGAGTCTCTCTGGAATCGCGGCGCTGGTGGTGCTCCTCGGCGTCACGGTCTATGGCGTGTACGGGTTCATCACCAGCGGGTCGGAAGCGACGCTGGACTACTGGCTGGACCGCATCCATCTTGCGCCGCTGGTGCTGGCGATCGCGGCCATCGACATCGCGCTGGAGTGCACGGCCTGGCTGTGGGTCTACAGCCGGTTCGGGATCAAGAGCTGGGATCGCGGCGCGGTCCAGTGCTTCCTGGCGGGGCGGGCCGGGCTGCTGCTGCCAGCGCAGCTCGGGCGGCTGATCAGCCCGAACACCATGGCCCGGCAGGGGCGCGGCAAGCTGAGCACGTGCCTCAAGGCCGAGGGCGTGACCTTCGCGATCAACGTCGCGTCGGTGGGCCTGCTGATCGTGGCGCTGATCGCAGCCCTGACCCACCCGCTGCTGTTCCCGGTGGTCGTGCTCGGCGCGATCACGGTCTTGGCGCTGGCCGGTGACCGGGTCGGCAAGCTGGTTGCGCACACGCGGCTGGCCCTGCCGGAGGGGCTGTGGCGCTCACCGGCAACCTTCGGGATCATGCTGGTGCAGATGGCCGCGTGGACCGCGCACGGCATCGGGCTCTGGGTGCTGATCAAGGACCTGCCGGGCAACGCGGGCATGTGGCAGACGGTGCTGTTCAGTTCGCTGGCGGCGGTGCTGGGCGTCGGCTCGGGCCTGCCCGGCGGCGTCGGCGCCACCGAGGGGCTGCTGGGCTTTGCGCTGCGGCTGATGCACATCCCCACCGAGCACCTGGTGATGGCGGTCGGCGGGTTCCGGCTGGCGACGTTCTGGATCTGGATTCCGATCGGCTGGGGCGCGCTGGTGCTGGCGCGCAGGCGATCGATGATGGCGCCCGCGCCGGCGGCGAGCGCAGCGCAGGTGGCGGCGTGACCATGCAGATGACACAGACAGACTCCAGCCCGGCCCGGTACCCGTTTGCGATCATCCGCGAGCGGATGCGCCGGTGCGATGACCTGCTCGACTTCGCCTTCGGCAGCCAGCGGCCGTCGCCCCCAGCGCACGTGGTCGAGCGGATCCGGCGCGAGCCGGAGCGCATCGTCCGCCGCGCGGGCCCCGCGCTGCTGGAAGCCCTGCGCGCGCAGGCCGCGGCGATGCTCCAGCGCGAGTACGGTGTCGAGGTCGATCCGGACGCGATCCTGCCGGTCCCCAGCGGCCGGGCCGCGATCGCGGGGCTCGCGGCCACCACGCTCCGGGCCGGCGACCGCATCGTCGTGATCGAGCCGGTGTACCCGACGATCGGGCACGTGGCCGCGGGGCTGGGCGCGCAGGTCGAGCCGGTGTGGCTGCGGGCCGAGGCCGGGTTCCTGCCGGAGATGGAGATGTTGGCGCCGGCCCTGCGCGGCGCCCGCATGTGCGCCCTCTCGTTCCCCAACAACCCGACCGGCGCGGTGCTGCCCGAGTCGATGACCGCGCCGGCCCTCGGCGCCATGCCCGGCGGCGTGCTGTTCAACGACGCCACGTACGGGCCGATGACGTACCACGAGCCGCCGCGCTCGCTGCTGGCGGGCCTCGATTCCGGCGGGCCGCCGGTGGTCGAACTGCACATCCTCAGCAAGCTGTACGGGCTGGAGGGGATCGGCGTGGCGTTCATCGCCGGGGCCCGCGAGGTGATCGAGCCGCTGCGGATCTACGCCGAGTACGCGTGCACGCCGGTCAGTGAGCTGCAGGCGCATGTGGCCATCGACTGCCTCGCCGATGAGACCGCGCTGGGACAGCTTCGCGAGACCTACGCCATGCGCATGCGCCGGCTGGGCGAAACCCTGACACAGCTCGGGCTGCATCCGTATCCCGCGGCAAGCGGCCTGTACATCCTGTGCCCATCGCCGCGGCAGGTTGCCGGGCGGCCGGCGCCGAGCGCGTGGGAGGCAGCGCACATGCTGCTGGACGCGTTCAGCCTGGCGACGATGCCGTGGGCCGGCCCCGATGGCGGCTGGCTGCGCTTCAGCGCGATGCACACGGACGCGGATCTGGAGCGGCTGGCGGGGCTGGATCTGATCCACAGATGACACAGATGGGATGTGATCCACAGATGACACAGATGGGATCCAGATAAGAAGAAAGGCCCGGCGCATCCGCCGGGCCCTCATTCGCTCAATCGCTATTCGCTCAATCGCTTCTTCCCCTCTGCGTCACTCTGCGCTCTCTGCGGCCTCTGCGTTCGGCCTTGTGATCCACAGATGACACAGATGGGATCCAGATAAGAAGAAAGACCCGGCGCCTTCGCCGGGCCAAACCCATCTTCCCCTCTGCGTCACTCTGCGCTCTCTGCGGCCTCTGCGTTCCGCCTCTCGGCCTTTCGGCCTTCAGCTCACGCCGCCAGAGACAGTCCTTCGCTCTCGCCGTTGCCGGCGCCCAGGGGCATGATGGCCTGCTCGCTGGGGGCGCTGGCGGAGTCGCCGCGTTTGGCGACGATGTAGTAGGTGGCGCTGGCGGTGCCGGCGGGCACGCCGCCATCGATGAAGCTCTTGGCCCCGCCGGCATCGCCGATCACGGCGAACGAGCCGACGGGCCCGAGGCGGCGGTAGATGATGTAGCGGGTGCCGCTGGGCTGGGCCGCCTTCCAGCGCAGCTCGATGGAGCCATCGTTGCGCAGCAGCGTGGTGAGGTTCTGCGGCTGCTCGGGCGGGGGGACAGCGCCGGCGGGGTCGCGCGGGGAGACCTGGGCGGTCTCGTAGACGCCGGGGTCGGCGGTGGTCTCGGCGTAGGCCTTGATGGTGGCGATCAGGTCGGCGCCGAAGGCGCGCATCTCGGCAACCGCGCTCTTGTAGGCGGTGGTCGCGGCCTTGGAGGTGTCGCGGATGGCCTGGGTGTTGTCGTAGGCGGCCCTTGCCTGCCCGACCATGGTGCTCAGATCGCTGACCTGCAGGGCGGTGAGGCCGATGAGGGTGGGATCGACGGCCCAGTCGGCGAGGCGGTTCTCGAACCACTGGATCTGATCGAGCGGATTGCGGGGCAGATTGGCGCCCATGGTGCGGTCCTCCTTGATGTGTGATGCGCTGGCTGCGCATGTGCCCGTCGAGCGCTGCAGAGATCGGGAAGCGCGCGGGCCCCGGATCCGGGGGTTGAGCGCGGAATGCGGAATTTTGGATGCGCGCAGATGGCGCAACCGGCGCTGTTTGACAGCCAAGCCCCGTGCAGCGGCCCGCGGGCCGTGATGGCGGGGCCCCCGCCGGTGTGCGCGAGGGCTGCGGGCGCGGGCGTGCTGGATGGGCTGAGGCTCGGGGCGGGTCCCCGGAATCGGGGGGGATCGGCAGCCCGGTGGCACGGGCTTCCAGCCCGTGTGCTTTGCTGTCTAAAGGGGCCGTGGCGTTGAAGCCGCGGAAACGCAGGGCGTGCTCGTCGACACGGAGGACCCGGAGGAGCTTCAATGGGGCCGCGGCGTCGAAGCCGCGGAAACGACCTTCGGGCATCACCAACGTCCGCGGGATGCTGCTGCTTCAATGGGGCCGCGGCGTTAGAGCCGCGGAAACACCTACGGCGGCTTCAAGGGCATCATCCCCAAGATGCTTCAATGGGGCCGCGGCGTTGAAGCCGCGGGAACAAGAGCGCCCGCCGGGCCGAGGTGCTGCCCAACGCGCTTCAATGGGGCCGCGGCGCCGACGCCGCGGAGGGGGCAGAAATGGCCCCTTGGCGTCCCGTATTGGATTCTTCAATGGGGCCGCGGGCGAAGCCGCGGAAGACAAGGACATGTCGTTCGATGACCGGACGCCGGAAATGCTTGAATGGGGCCGCGGCGTTTGAAGCCGCGGAAACGGCATGGATGCTGGTTGTTCCCGTCCGCTGGTAGCCCGCTTCAATGGGGCCGCGGCGTTGAAGCCGCGGAAACGAATGCGACCAGCCTGTGCAAGTTCGGGCTGGCGGTGCTTCAATGGGGCCGCGGCGTTGAAGCCGCGGAAACTGGTCGCCACGCACACCACCAACATCCCCGACGACGTGCTTCAATGGGGCCGCGGCGTTGAAGCCGCGGAAGGGCGCCTTCGGGGCACCTGAAGCTCCGGCTCTTGGATGCTTCAATGGGGCCGCGGCGTTGCGCCGCGGTTATTCACTTGCCAAGGTGCAGCTGGCGCGGCGAGCGCCTCAGGCTACTGACTCTAACCATGGAGCGCACAGACCGTAGCCGCGGAACCGCCCGGCGCCGACCAGCACGGGGCCGGGCACCGGCTCGGCAAATTGGATCACCGCGTGCGTCTGGTTCGGCGCCGAGCCGTCCTTCCGGCGGAGCGGTGTAAAGTCCCGGGCGTGCGGGGCGCCCGCCAGCGCTGAAACCGGCGCAACGGCAACATCCGCAGGCGTCGGCAGCCCTGCCCGCAGGCAGGCGGAGGCGACGATCTCGCGCATCGCCTCCTGCGCATCAGCACGCTGGCGCGCCTTCGGGTGGCGGTCGAGCACGATCGGCGTGACCGTCGCCCAGCGGGCCGCGGCCTCCGTGAAGCGGCGGACCATACGGTCGCGCGACTGGATCGGCGCCAGCACACCGCATGGCTCACCGGACTGCTCATCGACGAGGTCCGCGCCGGCAAGGGCCCGCCAGGCCCACGCGACAAGTTCCGCCGCCTCCGGCGCCTCGCTACCGACCAGCAGCAGCCGGCGCACAGGCCCGATGACCTCCGCCCGCCCGGCGCCACGGAACTCGATGGAGGGCAGCGGCGCGTAGGTGAAGCGCGGTTTCTGCGGATCGCTGCGGGCCGGGGCGGCGCCGTCGGGGCTGTGGCCGAGGATGACCTCGTTGATGCGATCCTCGGCCCACCCGGCCTGCCGGGCAGCGCCCGCCAGTGCGTGCCGCGCCATGCCGGCGACCGAGAGCGTGCGTGTCCCGGTCGAGAACGCGCGGAAGCCCTCGCCATCGAGGCGCAGCAGGGAGAAGGCGGCGATGGGGCGCGGGGCAGGGTCGGTATCGCGGCGGTAAGTGACCGCCGCGAACGTCGTCAGCGGGGCAACCGGCGCAAAGCCGGCGCGCTGAACGCGATTGGTGAACGCCTCGTGCCGGCGCTCGAGGGCCCGCAGCGAACCACCGACCGGGACGCGCAGCGCGGCAGGGCCCGCGCCGCCGCGCGGCGCCCAGCGCTCGCCTTGAAGCGCTTTGGCCTCCGCCGCCGCGACGACCTGCCCATGCCCCACGACCAGGTCAACGCCCCAGCCGAGGGCGACCACAGCGCGCGCTGCCGCGGCGACGGCCTGCGCGTGGCGAAGATCATCGGCGCTCGGCGCATCCGGCATCGCCCACAGGTAATGCAACTGCTCGCCATCGACCATTCGCATCGGCCGGACGGTCTTCATCGTCCGGTGCTTCGCCGGGTTGGCGTCGCCCGCGCCATCGTCCCGGCCCCGAGCCCACGCCTTGGCGACGACATCCATGGCGTTGTTCGGCACGGAGAGGCGATAGGCTGCCCCGGGCGCGGCCCGCGGCGCGACGATGAGCGGCGGCGCCTGTCGCTCCAGCCAGCGCAGCGCGTCGCCCAGCCCGGCAAGGTCTCCGCCAGCAGCGGCTGCTGCGACCATCGCCTGGAAGAGGCGCAGCGGGGATGGCGGCCACTCAGGGGCGCCGCCATCGCGCCGGCCGTGAAAGCGGCCATCGAGGAACGTGATAGACAGGCAGAGGTACTGCGACATCGCGCGGCTCCTCAGGCCTTGGCCTTCTTCGATCGCTTGGCCGGCTTGCCATCGGCGCCGTCGGTGGGATCCAGTTGCCTGTCGAACTGCACTTCCCAATTCTCGCCGACACCGAAGGCGGCGGCCGCGGCCGCGGCGTACTCCAGCGCAGCATCGTGGGTGAGATTCAACGCAGCCCGCGCGCCGTCCGAACGAACCTCGACGAACTCGCTCTGCTTGTCCGGGTCGGGCACGAGGTTGCAGCCCTGCCGGAGGTAGGTCGTGGGCCGCGCGGTGAACGCCACAAGCGCCAGGCCGAGGATGTAGCGGCGGAGGGCGAGCGTCCCCTCCTCATCGGCGCCAGCGCGCAGCAGGCGAAGCGCAGCGAGGCTGAGCGTGGCGTCGCGACGGATGCCGCCGGTCGCGATGACGCCCCCGTGTGTGGCGGACGAGGGCACGTGTGTAAAGCCACGCTCCGCGTACTTGTCCCGGGTTGCACGGTCGGTCGGCTCGGGCAGCGCGCCGGCCGCGACATAGTCGACCGCGGGCACGAACTGCGCGCCGCGCGTCAGACGGCGCACGTTGTAGGCGCGGATCGTCGATGCAATCAGCCGCGGCGCCTTGGCCTGGGTGTCCCTGGAATCCCAGACGCCGAACAGCAGCGATGTGGGCGCGAGCTTCGCGAGCGGCGCAGCGTCACCCGCCTGCAACGCGCGGAACGCCCCGCGAAGCTCCTTTTGCAACTCAGTGCAGCGGACCACCGCATCGCCAGCGCGATGCCCGGCTTCCAGGAGTGCAACGAGCTTGTCGCCGACCTTGATCGTCACCTGCGGCACGAGCGCTGCGCAGGGGTCTGTCGCAAAGATCGGCTCGATTCGGTTCGCCTGGGATCCAACCGAGTCGATGAGGCAGACGTTCTCCTCGGCCTCGGGCGAAGGGTCGATGTTGTACCCGCCGGGGAAGCCGTCTCCCGCCGCGAAGGTCGCCGGGAAGATGACGCCGTCGCGCCCTTCGACCGGCATCAGGTGTTCGCGGCGAACGATGGCCGCGGCGCCCTCGCTGGTCAACCAGGAATCGTGAGTGGTCAGGGCTGCGCTCATCAGAGGACTCCTATGTGGACGGCGGGTTGAAAGGCCTTGTGCTTGCGCTGATCTGTCCGGAAACCGTTCTCAAAGCGGTACCGCTGCGAGGATACCCCAGGCAACAGGCCGCAGGCGGCAGCCGGGGCAATCGCAGCAGCGCACGGCGATGACCAAGTGCAATACTCGAAGACACGAGGAGCATCGGTCGGGGCCGGACGGACGCGCTGCAGTCCCAGCAGACAGAGGAACTCCACCGCGGGGTATGCGGCGGTCACCATGTTCAACGCATCAGGCGCAAAGCCGATGTCGAGGGACTGCGCGTTGCTGCCTCTGCGCGCGTCGAAGTAGTAAGGCTCAACCTTCTTCGTCGGCTCCAGAGGGTCGAACACAACCTTGCTTTGATTGAGGATGTCTTCCCCATGGAACTGCGGATGCTGTAGTGCGTTCTGCATGGCGCGCGCGATGCGGAGCGAGCGCATGCTGCCGGCCCAGACCTTGAGGCGAGCGCCCACCGACCGGCGATCGGCCCACCAGTCAAGCAGCATACCGATCGGCGCATCCATCGCCATCGGTGAGGCGTAGTCGTCGCCCGGATCAACCTGTTGCAGTGCCGTGGCCGCCAACGGTGTCACCAGGTCGCTTAGGACAAGCGGTCCCGCGGACGAAAGGTAGAATCGGCCATCCTCGAACCAGCCCTCGGCGCTGTCGAGCAGCCGGTGTGCGACCTCAAGTAGGCCGCAACAGGCGAAGAAGTGCCCAGGGTTGGCGCTATCGACATCGACGCGGGCGACGGCGGCGCTCATGTCATCGCCTCCGTGCGTGATGGACAGGCGCTCGCGGCTGCGTCGGCCGCGCGCAGGATCGACTCCAGATACGCCAGCCCCCAGCGGCCGTAGCGGCGCTGCAGGCGAGCGAAGCGCTGGGGTGTCTCGCGGGCCGCCTCTGCGGCGCGTCCGTCATCCCGCTCGGCGTCGAAAGCCTCGTCGGCGGGGAAGTGTGGACGAGCCCGGCCGTGGTGGGCGGCAATGAGATGCAGGGCCAGATCCTGCTCCTCCGGCGCCATCGCGCCCAGTTCCCCGGCCATCTCCGTCCCCAGCACGTCCAGTAGCGAGCCGAACTCGTGGCGGTACCGGCCCAGATCCAGCGGCGGCCGGCGGCTGCCCGACTTGGCAAGGGCCACCGCCGGATAGCGCTCGTTGCGGATGCCGCGCTGCCAGACCTGCCGCCGCTTGCCGACATCGTGCCATGCCGCGGCGCTCACCAGCGCGCGGCCCTCGGGCGTTCCGTCGAGTCCGAGGGCGCAGGCCAACCGCCGCGTGTGTCGCACCACATCGGCCAAGTGGTCATCCAGCGTCACGGCGGCCGCGGCGCTGCGCGAGCCATCGTCCTCAGCGGCCCGGGGCAGGGTGTACCAGTTCCAGCGGCGCCCGGGGAGGCCATCGCACGGCTCATCGTCGGCTTGTCCGGCTTGCTCCTCCTCCGGGCCAGCGGTGAAGTCGACCGATCGGACCAGCCGCATGCCGGGCGGGGGCGGCTCATCCCACAGGCGCACGCGCTTGCGAATCGTGCGATCCCGGTCGTCGTACCACTCGTCGGCGACATCGTACTGCTCGCCATCATCAAACCCGGCCGCGCCGCTCAGCCGACCGCGGCGGAGCCCGCCTGCTGCCGGTGGCAGCAGCACGATCCGGTTGGCAATCGTGGCTTCGCCCCCGTCCAGCAGCGCGCCGAGCGAACGCTGCTCGGCGCCGCGATCATCAACGATCCAGACCGGCGGATCTTCGCCATCCAGGCGCCTGGCCATCTTCTTGAGTTCGTCGATGATCCGGCCGGCCCTGTCGCGCAGCAGTTCATGCGGCTTGAGGGGCCAGTCCTCCAGGAGTTCATCGGGTGCGGCCGCGATGCGATCAGACCATGCGACCTCGCTGCGCCAGCCGAGACGCGCCTCCGGTGGCTCCCAGTCGCTCACGCCATGCAGCCAGTCGGCAACCGGTGGCCGGCCGGGCATTGCATCGAGCCCGGTCAGCGGTTTGCACAGGGAAGTCATGGCCCACGCGTCAAGCAGGATGTCTGTCGTCGCGAGGATTCTGGGCTCGGGCGAGAAGGCCGCTGCGCGGTCAGCGGCCGGGAGTTTCGCCAAGGCCCGGGGGCTCGCGTCGCCACCGAGCCTGCCAAGGAGTTCGAGCGTGCGGGCGCAGCGCTGGTCGTATTCCTTCTCGCCGAAGGCGACGGGATGGGCGATATCGACCGAGGCGCTGCCATCTCCGTACCGGTTCACGCGTCCGAACCGCTGGGCCATGCTCTCAAATGGCGTCAGATCGCAGACCAGATGATCGGCGGAGATGTCCAGACCAACCTCGCCCGCCGAGGTACAGACGAGAAAGACCGTCCCCTCAGCGACAGCGCACTGCGGGTCGCGATTGGCCGAGTTCAGGAACCGCTGGAAGACCGGGCGCTCCACCAGCCGGTCCCGCTCCAGACCGCGGAGCGCGCCGGTGAGCGCCTCGCACGATTCGGCCGGCAGTGCGCTGGCGATAGCATCGACATCATTGACCGTGCGCGCGAAGACAAGGATCGCTGAACCGGGAGCGGCCGCAGCGCGAGCGGTGGCCAATGCGGCAAGCTCGGACGGAAGGTCGTTCTCGCCGGCGGAGGGGTGGAGAACCAGAGCCTTCGCGGCGTCGATCCGGCGAGCAACGATCGGGTGCGCCTCATCCTCCGCATCAAGCGTGAAGGCGTCGCCATCGTCGTCGCGTGGCGTGGCCGTGAGAGCAAGGATGCGGGCCGGCCGGAATTCGTCGCACTGCTTCTGCGCTGCCCTGATCTCCTCCAGGAGAGCCTGGAAGGCCGGTTCGAGGTGCGCCTCATCGTGCATGATGAGCGCATCCTGTCCAAGGAACGCCGCGTGGAGGGGTCGGCTCTTGAATCCGCGGCCGTAGCCGCTGAACAGGAGGCGGCTACCGATCATGTCAACCGTGCCGACGATGATCGCTGGGCGGGCCGGGTCCATCGCCCATTCACCGTTGTCGGCGAACTGGCCGCGCAGGGTGCTGATCGCCAGCGGCGGCCCGTCTACGCCTGCGCCACGCAGCGACTCCAACTGCTGGCGCACCGCCCGAAGTTCTTCCCGCTGCAAGCGATCTCTTAGGCGTTCGGCCTCGCGCGTCGCCTGATCGACGATCGTGCGGCGGTTAACGATGTATACCAGCCGGCGCGGCGCGCGTGGCCCGACACTGGCCAGCGCAATGAGCCACACCGCCATCAGTGCTGTCTTGCCGAGGCCGGTCGGCAGCGCGACGACTTGCTGCCATTGATCGGTCGCAAACTGCGCATACGCCCGCTGCTGCCACGGCAACGGCGCATGATCCGTCAGGGCTTCGAACGTCGCCGAGAAGTCGGCCAGATCCGGCATGGCGCATTTCCCCGCCTGCCGCGGCCCTACGCCACGACAAGCCCAGTGTAACCTGATCGCCCGGCCAGCGCCGGGCGCTCCGCACAGGCTGTCGCCTCGCAGAATCCCCGGTTCCGGGTCGTTCGCACACCAGCGAACGGTTCCATGCCATCTGAATGACGTGAACCGGCCTCAGCCGGGCGGCCCCCGAGCCCGCGGCGGGCCGCGACCGTTCCCTCAGCGGGTATGGCAGTCCGGCACGCAGTACGCGCAGCCATCGACGTTGGAGTAGTGCTTCCTGGCCTCGCGCACGGCCTCACGGCAGTTCGTGAACGAGCCAAGGTGCTTCCGGTTGGATGGCGCGGGCGGGTGCGGGCACCCTTCTTTGTGTACCTCGTGTTCGCCGGTGGGCTGCGGGTTCGTGTTGACAAAGTACTTGTGCATGGCAGGCTCCTTGGATCGGGGACGACCGCCCGTCCACTTCCCTGAACGGGCGAGCACCCCCATCGCTGCCACGTTCTGGCCGCGAGCGGGCCATTTCGAGCGAGAAGTGATCCCCCCGATTCCGGGGGGCAATGCGAGGGCCCCTGCCCCCGCCGCTGGCGCGGCTGGATTCCCTGGCCTCGGTGGGTCGATCGGCGCCCGGCCTCGGTGGCCCTCTGTGGTTGCCGCCACGCGCTCAACTCCCCCCGCCCCCCCGCCGATATCCGCATCGCCGCGGGTCGGAAATGCCTGCGGTCCCCGCAAGCCGTTCAGAGCGGGGCCTGCCGTCGCCCTGGCACATCGGTAATGGGACACGCGGGCGGCGGGCCAGGAAGGGAAGTCGCCTGCGCCACATGGGCGGCGCGTCCGAGGACCGGGCGTCACAGACTCGCCCGCCGAATCCGACCGGCGGGAGCCCGATCGACGGCGTCGGAACACCAGTCTTCTGCATGGCGCCCCGGAGAGCCGGGGCGTCTTGCGTTTGGGGGCGCGCTGCCCCCGCCGCTGGCGCGGCTGGGTTCCCTGGCGCCGGGCGGGTTCCCGGCGGACTTGCCGGGGGCCGCGGCGGCCCCCGCCTGCGCCCGCCGCCGCGGGCGCGGCCTTCGTGCGCCGGTGGGCGTCCGTGGCCGGGGCCGGTGGGCGCCCGTGGCCGGGGCCGGTGGGCGCCCGTGGGCCTGGACGGGGGATCACGGGCTGGAAGCCCGGCGGCATGCCGAGTCCCGAGCCCCGAGTCCCGAGCCCCCGAGTCGGCAGGGTCCGAAGTCGGCAGGGACTGCCGGCCTGCCTCGGCTCAACTCGCCGGCCCCGGCGCCCGATAGCTCCTCTGCCGCGGGTCGGATGCCCGCGGCCCCGCAAGCCGTCAGAGCGGGCCGGCCGCCGTTTCGCCACTCTCGAAGAACGGCGGCGGCCGGGGGGAAGTCGCCCTTTGGCAATGGGGGCGCGCGTCGGGATTCCCGGCGTCTCGCCACCGCCGGCCGGCCGGCGGGCCCGCCGCGGCGTCGGATGATCGATCCTTTCTCGAAGCGCCCCGGGGTTGGCCGGGGCGTTTCGTTGCCGCGCTGACGCCCCGATCCCCTGATCCCGGTTCCCTGATCGCCGCCCCCCGCCGTGTTGGCGCGGGGGCGTGGCCCCAGTTCTGCGGGCGATCGAGGGGGCAATGAGCCCGGGACATGGCGGCCTCCGGGTCGGGGGCGGCTTCGACATCAGAGGCTGAACAGTGCGTCGAGCACAGTCATTCCGTAGCCTTTCCGCTTCACGGCTACAAGAGGCACGTTCACCGAGTGCAGAAGCCGTTCCGTCACGCTCCCCAGGAGTACAGCGGCGCCAGCGCCGCGACCACGCGCGCCCATCACGACGAGATCGACATTCTGCTCCGCGACGACGTTCGCAATGGCCTTTGCCGGGTGATCATCGAGGCACAACACCGGCACGGCCGTGGTCTCTCTCAGGTCTTGACTGCGAATGAACTCGTCGTAACGCCGCAGTGCGTTCATTCTCATAGTCTCGCTGAATTCCTCATACGAGACGCCGAGCTTGCCATATCCAACCGGCACGTGATAGACATGCAGGACAGTGAGCGTTGACGTCCCCGACGCGGACGCAAACGCCACCGCAACATCGAGCGCATCTCCAGAGTGCTCCGAGAAGTCGACGGGAACGAGGATCTTCCTGATCTGTGGCTTCGCGCTTTCAGGGCTGACAAGCACGGAGCATGGCGCCTTTCTCGCAAGCCTCGTAGCAAATGAACGAGTTGCCCGGTCCTCCGCATCGCAGCCCGTCAGCACAAGATCGATGTCCTTGTGCCTGGCGAGCCGCAGAACTTCGGTCAGGGGCGACCCCTCGGCGACCTCATGGATCACCTCGACGTCGACCCCTCCGCTGAAGTGGCACGCGACGAGCTCCTCCATCCGGCCCTTTGCTCGCTCCGTGACCGGTTGGATCAGCTCCGGGTACCTGCTCTGGACTTCGGGCGGAATATCCTCGCGGGGCGCGACGTGCGCAAAGTACACCCGCTTCGCCCGCGCCATGGAAGCGACCATCGCCGCGTACCTGATGAGCGATGCATCACCATCGTCCAGAGTACAGTTGACCAGGAGATGCTTGTACCTGTACACGATCACTCCTTCTCGGGGCTGACAGGCGAGACAAAGCCTTCGGGCTTCACGGTCAACACCGAGCAGTCCACCTTCCGAAGGATGTTCTCCGCCGTGTTTCCGATGATGAAGCCCGGGATGCCGGTGCGGCACAGGGTGCCCATGACGATGAGATCCACACGCTTGCGTTCCGCAAACGCCGGAATAACCTCCCCCGCATCACCCTTGAGCAGGTGGACCTCGTGCTTGAGCCCCTCCAGAGCATATTCGGCGAGCAGCACGTCGAGCTGTGTCCTGGCGGCGCTTCGAGCGTCCCGTACGGCCTCCGCCACCATCTCCGCCGGCATGCTGACGAAGCCACCTCTCAACATCCTCTCTCCCCACAATGACCAGGCGTGGACGATGTGCAACTCGCCTTCTTCGGTCCGTGTCAGCGCCGTGGCCAGCTCCAGAATCGTTCGGTCGAGCGAGCTTGCCGCATTGTCACAACCGTCCAGCCCCACCGCAGCCACGATCCGCGCATAACGCTTCCGCCGCGTCGGCGTCATCACCCACACGGGGCACGGGCACTTCCGCATCAGCTTGAGGGACATGCTGCCAAAGGCGCTTCCTCGCAGCCTGCCGCCACAGTCCGACGACATGACGACCAGATCGTGCCCGTTCCGAACCACCGCGCGAATGATCTCAACGAACGGCCTTCCGACCAGCACGTCGGCGGCGGCCTTGATCCTCTGACGACGGGCTGGCGCAATGAGCTTCTCGAGCTGCTCCTGGCGCTTCCTGATGATGAGTGCCACCAACTCGGGCGCGGAGACATCAGTGACAAACCGACCGATCTGCTTCGGGATCTGCTCCACGACATCGACGATGGTGAGTTGGGCGCGGTTCCGCTTGGCGAGCGCCACTGTCCGGGCCGTGGTTGCTTTCGCTCCGGGTCCGTTCTCTGCGACGAGCAGGATGTTCTTGAATCGCTTCATGCGGAGATGCTCCATAGCAGTTGCAGGTACGCGCGTGCCACGCCGCGCCCGTGTCAGGCGGCGCGCTCTGAACGTCGCCGCAGCCACTTTTCGACACCGACGACGCCATAGATGCATGCGCCGACACCGATGATGAGTGCCCACTCGACGAGGCCAATCGGCGCACTCTGGAACGCGCGGTTCATCACCGGGGCATAGGTGTAGATGAGCTGTAGCGCAACCATCGATCCCACTCCGCCGAGCAGCCATCGGTTGCTGAAAGGACCGAGGGCGAACATCGAGCGTGTGAGGGAACGGCAGTTGAGGAGATAGAACAACTCACCAATGACAAAGACATTGACCGCGACGGTCCTCGCGGCAGCGTCGCTCAGGCCGGTCAACTGTGCCCATCGGAACAGACCGAATGCTCCGATCAGGAGCAGCGTTCCAACAAGGCAGATACGCAACACAAGTCGGCCGGAGAGGATGGGACTTGCCGGATCGCGCGGCCTTCGGGTCATGATGCCGGGCTCCTTTGGCTCGAATGCCAACATCAGCCCCAGCAGAACGGCTGTCGTCATGTTGATCCAGAGGATCTGGACCGGAAGAATGGGAAGCGCTACGCCAGCGAACACGGCCGCGAGAATCACGAGACCTTCCCCGAGATTGGTGGGTAGCGTCCACGTGATGAACTTCACCAGATTGTCGAACACGCCCCGGCCTTCCTCCACAGCCGCTTCGATTGACGCGAAATTGTCGTCAGTGAGCACCATGTCGGCCGCTTCCTTGGCGACTTCCGTGCCGGTGATGCCCATCGCCACACCGATGTCAGCCCGACGAAGCGCAGCGGCGTCGTTGACGCCGTCACCGGTCATCGCGACGACATGGCCACGTTCCTGAAGCGCCTGGACCAGCCGCAGCTTCTGCTCAGGGGCGACACGGGCGAAGACGGCCGTGCGCTCAGCAACGTCAATGAGTTCTGCGTCCGACAGTTCGCTCAGATCCCGTCCTGTCAGGACCGCCAGCTCCGAGCTCTGGGCCGCAGTTCCATCCAGTCCGATCTGACGGGCGATGGCCTCGGCCGTTCTGGCATGGTCGCCCGTGACCATCTTCACACGGATGCCGGCCTTCTGGCACACTCGCACTGCAGCAACGGCTTCCGCACGCGGCGGATCGATCATGCCCTGAAGGCCGAGGAAGGTCAGTTCGCCTTGCAGGTCATCATGTGACAGCACTGTGCTGCCGGCAGGCAGATGAGAACGCGCAAATGCGAGCACTCGAATGCCCTTTGCCGCCATTGCGTCCGCTTGCCGATGGATCAGATCGGTGTCGATATCCACAGGCTGTCCCGTGGGGTCCATCGCATTAACGCAGCGCGACACGATGCTCTCGACGGAACCTTTCACGTAGACGGGCCGGGCCTGCTGGGCGCCTGCGTCATGCAAAGTTGCCATATAGCGATGTTGCGACTCGAATGGGACGGTATCGAGCCGCGGCCACGCCGCGTCGAGCTCCTCGAACGTCATTCCCGCCTTACGAGCTGACGCAATCAAGGCGCCCTCCGTCGGGTCGCCCTCGACACGCCACCCATCCGCATCGCATGTCAGTCTGGAATCATTGCAGAGCAGGCCTGCTTTCAGGCATTCGATCAGTGCAGTGTTGCACGACGGGTCGACCGTCGCGCCTTCGCGGCTGAATACTCCCTCGGGCGCATATCCCACGCCGGAGACCGCCGTCCACTCGTTTCCAGCCACAACTTCCTGCACAGTCATCTGATTCTGCGTGAGCGTCCCGGTCTTGTCCGAGCAGATGATCGTCGTGCTTCCCAGCGTTTCCACGGCCGGCAACTTGCGGATGATGGCATTGCGGCGCGCCATCCGGGCAACGCCGATGGCAAGCGTAATTGTCATCGCGGCAGGCAACCCCTCAGGGATCGCGCCGACCGCGAGGGCGACGGCTGCCATGAACATGTCAAACCATGACTCACCTCGAAGAACTCCCACGAGGAACGTCACCGCCGCCATCCCGACAATCACGTACAGGAGCAGTCGACTGAAGTGGGCAATCTTGCGCGTGAGCGGTGTGGCGAGGACCTGGGCCGACGCGATCAACTGAGAGATCTGCCCGATCTCGGTCTTGTCGCCGATCGCCGTCACCACGCCGATGCCGGTCCCGTAGGTCACCAGCGTGGATGTGTACGCCATGTTCCTGCGGTCAGCCAGCGGCGTCTGTTGCTCGAGGTCGTGCTCGAGCTTCTCTACTGGAACAGACTCGCCCGTCAATGCTGACTCATCGACCTGCAGTTCGCGAACGCGGAGCAGCCTCAGATCGGCCGGGACCTTGTCGCCGGACTGAAGGAGTACCGTGTCACCGGGCACGAGTTCACTGGCGGGAATGCGGCGTTGCTGGCCAGCGCGGCGGACGGTCGCTTCTGTGGTCATCACTCGAGCGAGGGCGGCGAGGGCATTGAGTGCCTTGGACTCCTGGATGAACCCAATGATGGCGTTGACGAGCACGACGCCGAGAATCACGCCCGAATCCACCCACTCCTGCAGACTCGCAGTCACCAGCACAGCCGCGAGCAGGATGTAGATCAGTGGATTGTGAAACTGGAGTATGAAGCGTGTAAGTGCACTGTGGCCCTTCATCTCCGTCAGCGTGTTCGCACCGAAGAGCTGCTGCCGACGCGCCGCCTCGAACGTGTCGAGCCCTTGTGTGACATCGGCGTCGAGCAACTCGACGACCTCGGCAGCGGGAAGATGGTGCCAGTGTTTGCCGAGAAGCGTCTGCATCACATCACCCTCATCCGGTTTCGCTTCGAGCTGTCAGCCTGCGCACGTCGTATCGGGCATGTTCCTCCAGAGCGGCACGACCGAACAGTGGCGCTGCGAAGTCGACGCTGCACGAACGCAGTGACGAAGCGCGCTCTGTCAGACCGCCTTCCTATCGCCCACGGCGAGTTGACGGCGCCGGCGGTCGCCGGGCTTCCGAGCGGCTCTTGTCCTGCAGCGTGACCGGGCCGGCGTCGCGGACCTCACTCCTGAGGCGGGCAGGCGCCGGAGCATTGAGCTCCGCCTCGGCCTGGAGCCAGTCGGACACTTCATCGCCCGGCGCACCGTTTCGGGCCTGGTAGATCTCGTAGGCCCGCAGCCGGATGCGGTCGGGCGTGATCTCGTTGCGTGTCTCCTCGCCGAGCGCGCGCCCCGCGCCGGCCGGCGACGGCGACTCGGACCGGCGCTGGATGTCCTTGCTCAATGTCTCTTTCACGATCGGCTTGGCTGTGCCCATGTCGCTGCTCCTTCGACTTGGCGGTTTCTGGACTCAATCGCCCGCGGAAGCACGCACCGGACCTCAACGTCCGGGACGCGGGAAGCTCCTCAGGATGTCGAGCGCAGTGATCACGCCCAACGGGTACATGTCGTCGTCGACCACGAACACGCGGTGGATGTGCCTGTCCGCCATGAGCGCTGCGATCTCATGCACCGGAGCGCTTGGTCCCACGGTGACGGCGCTCTCCGTCATGAAGTCCTGCACGCACACCAGAGGCTCCGGAACTGGTGACTCACCGCGGTCCTCATCCTCACCCCCTTGCTCGCACACCACCTCGAAGAGGTAGGCCGGCGGGATGTCCCGAATCCCCTCCGAGCACCGACGTATCAGGTCGGTCTTGCTCACCGCCCCGATGACCCGCCCGCCGTGATCGACGACCGGGCAGCCCGAGATGTCGTTGTCCTCGAAGAGCCGCGCCAGTCGACGGATTGTTGTGGACGGCTCGGCGCAGACAGGGTCCGGGGTCATGATGGTGGCGGCGGTTTCGACTGCGAGGTGTCGGCTCATAGCGTGCCTCCCGAGTACCCACCATCATCCCCGGCGCGGCGGGACGGCTCTACGCGGAAACTTCCGCGATCTGGCCCGGGAGGCCGCTCTCGACCCTCTGGCCGGTGTGAGGCGGCCGCCTGGGCGATACGATGCTGGCGATGGAGCGCACTGACCCGCTTCCAACCAGCGAGTCCGAGTCTCACAGCCACGCCGTCCTGGCCGCGGCCCTCGATCCGATTATCACCATCAGTGCGTCGGGCACGATCCAGTCGGCCAGCGACTCGGTCGCTCGCGTCTTCGGGTGGTCGGCCGGCGAGCTCATCGGGCGCAACGTCAGCGTTCTGATGCCCGAGCCGCACCGATCGGCCCATGACGGGTACCTCGCCCGGTACATGACCACGGGACGATCCTCCATTCTCAACCATCCCCGTCGCGTGGAGGCCGTCCGGCGGGACGGCACTCGCTTTCTCGTTGAACTCTCGGTGTCTCAGGCCGACGTTCCAGCGCTGGCTGGCCCGCTGTTCGTAGGGATCATCCGCGATCTCTCGCATCCGCCCGGGCGCGAGGAGGGCAGGCCAATCGTGTCGGAGTCTCAGGGCCTCGTCACCGAGCAGACTAAGGCCCTCGAACGGGCCCACCTCCGCCTGCGGCTCGCGGATCAGATGGCCTCAATCGGCACACTGGCCGCCGGCCTGGGCCACGACATGAACAACGTCTTGCTCCCCGTGCGAGCCCAGCTCAATGTCCTGCGCGAAGCCAGCCGCGACCTCTACGACACACAGCCTCGGCACAGTCATGAGTCTGCGCCTATCGGCATGCCGCGCATCGACATTCGTGCCGCGATCGACGCCATCGACTCGAGTGTCGAGTATCTCCAGCAACTCGCCCACGGCCTGCATGTGCTCGCGCAGAATCCCGACAACACCCAACCGGACGGCCCGCCACTCGACCTGCGCGAATGGTGGGACCGCACCGGGATAGTCATCGCCAAGGGCGTGCCGAAGCACGTCGCAGTGACTGCTTCAATCCCGATAGACCTGCCCCCCGTAAGCGTCGCACCACACCGGCTGACACAGGCCATCCTGAATCTGGTCGTCAACGCCGGCGAGGCGATCCCCCGTCTTGCCCATGATCCTTCACGCAAGCGCCGGCAGGGGCGCGTCCGGGTCACCGCCAGAGCCGAGACCGATGACGCCGGAGTTCGGTGGATTGCGCTGTCCGTCGCCGACAACGGCGCCGGAATGACCGCCGAGGTGAGACGCCGTGCGTTCGAGCTGTTCTTCACCACGAAGTCGCGCAGCAGGGGAACGGGCCTCGGTCTCCCGCTGGTCCACAAAGTGGCTGCACGCGTGGGAGGGCGCGTCGACATCGACACTGTGGTCGGCAAGGGCACGACCGTCACCATGTGGCTTCCTGAGGCGAACGTGCATTCGGACACCCAGCCTCGCCGCAGGGCTGTCATCGCCATCTCCAATGCACGCATCGCATCGCTGGTCCGGCACGTGCTGGAGGCCGCCGACGTCCAGGTCGTCGAGAACGCAAATGACGCCGACGGCTCCGATCTCTGGGTCGTGGATCCGTCGGCTTCCACAGAACGCGAACGAGGCAAGGCCGAATCGGGCGAACGCCTCGGTGGCCCACAGCGACTTATAATCACCCCGACCGATGATTTTCAGAGGATCCGCGAGTTGGTCGCCAGCGCACTTATGTCCGCACCCACGCTCATCGACGAGTAGCCCGAGCCATGCCTGCAATGCGTCGCGCCATCACGCGTACGGCCAAACCCGCATCGCCGCCCGACGACGGCGCCGGGATCCGCGTGCTGTGTGTCGACGATCATGCGGTCCTCATCGAAGGGCTCAAAGCGCAGTTCTCCCTCGATCCCTCGATCCGGTGCATCGCGTCGCTGCCGTCGGCCGAGCATCTCATAGCGGAGGTCGGAAGACTCAAGCCCGACATCGTGCTGCTCGACATCGAGATGCCCGGGCCCGATGCATTCGAGACCGCTGACCGGCTGCGTCACCTGCACCCAGGCGCTCGGGTCGTCATACTGAGCGCCCACATCCGCGACGGGTACATCGACGCGGCGTTCAAGTGCGGCGCGTGGGGGTACTTCGCCAAGTCCGACGACCTGACCGCCATCGTCTCGGGCATCCGCGAGGTCGCGCGCGGTCGAGCAGGTACCTTCGTGCTTGGTCCGAAGGTGAAGGAACGGTGCCGGCCGGTCCCCACATCCGGCCCCGATGTGCGCAGTTCGTTGGCGACGCGCGGCGCCGCGGACCCACTCGGTGGCGGGCTCGTCACGCCGCTGAGCACGCTTTCGACGCGCGAAATGCAGGTCCTCCGGCTGATCGGCAAGGGGCTATCGAGGCATCAGATCGCTAAGCAGCTTTGCCGAGAGGTCAAGACGATCGACGGGCACCAGGCCCGCATCATGCGGAAGCTCGGCATCAAGACGCGCTCCGATCTCATGCGGCTGGCCATCCGCGAGGGGCTGGCTGAGGCATGACGCTTGCCTCCGCCCTCAACCTGTGACGCTGTCGCGCCAGATTGCGGCCCATGATTCGTTTCCCGAGATTCTCCCCCGTGGCTCGCGCCCGCGTGGCGGCTCTTCTCTGGACACTCGCCCCATGATCGCAGCCTTCCCCGCCCGCTCAACTCGCCGGCCCCGGCGCCCGATAGCTCCTCTGCCGCGGGTCGGATGCCCGCGGCCCCGCAAGCCGTCAGAGCGGGCCGGCCGC
>JBICIE010000273.1:0-10322 GCA_043101635.1 Phycisphaerales bacterium JB039
GACCTCGGCATCGGTGCTGGGGCCGGTCTTGCCGCGTTTGAGGGGGCGGATGCCGAGGCCGGGCTCGGCGGCGTCCGGCTTGTTGAAGAGGATGGTGGCGAGCTGGCGCGGGGAGTCGGGGTCGAACTCGCGCCCGCAGGCCTGCATTGCCTCTTCCTGGATCTGCCCCTTGAGTTCGCCGATGCGATCGGCGAGGCGGCTGCGCTGCTTGTCGAGTTCATCCGGATCGACGAGGATGCCGTTGTACTCGAGCTCGGCGAGCACATCGACCAGCGGGAGCTCCAGATCGCGCATGAGTTCGGTGAGGCCCATGGCGCGGATCTGCGGGCGCATCTTCTCGGCAAGCTGCAGCGCGACATCGGCATCCTCTGCGGCGTAGGGGCCAGCGCGGTCGAGGGGGACCTGATCGAAGGTCTTCTGGGTGCGCCCGGTTCCGAGGAGTTCCTTGAGCGTGACGTTTGTCCGCCGGAGGAGCGCGAGGGCGAGGGCATCGAGGCTGTGGCTGGAGCGGGAGGCGTCGATGACGTAGCTGGCGATCATGGAGTCGAAGTCGATGCCGCCCAGTTCGGCGCCGGCGCGGCGCAGCACGAGCAGGTCGTACTTGAGGTTGTGGCCGAGTTTGGCGATCGCGGGATCTTCGAGGATGGGGCTGAGGATGGCCAGAACTGCGCGCGCGTCGAGATGGGTTTCGGGCTCGGGGCTCTGCACGGGGATGTACCAGGCCTTGCCGGGCTCGATGGCGAGGCTGATGCCGCAGAGGTCGGCCCACATGGGGCGGGCGGCGGTGGCCTCGGTGTCGATGGCGAATTGACCGGCCTTCTTGAGGTCGGCGGCGAGGGCGCGCAGTGCGGACTCGGTCCGGATGATCTGGTAGTCGCCCTCTGGCGCGGCAGGGGCGCCGTCGTCCACCGCGTCGAAGAGGCCGGGTTCGGCGCCGGGGGCGCGCCGGGCGGGGGGCGGCGGGGCTTCGGCGCTGTCGGCTTCGGCGCCGGCGCCGAGGAGCAGGTTGAGTTCATCCTGGTAGCGGTTGAAGCCGAGTTCGCGGAGGAACGGGCGCAGGCGCTCGACATCGAGACTGCGCACATCTGCGCGCGCAAGATCGAAGTCGATGGGCGTGTTGCGCTCCAGGGTCACAAGCTGGCGGCTGAGTGACAGCCTGTCGGCGGCCTCGCGGAGCTTCTCGCCGCGTTTGCCCTTGATCTCATCGGCATGGGCGAGGAGGTTGTCGAGCGTGCCGTACTGGGCGATGAGCTGCGCGGCGGTCTTGGGGCCGACGCCCTCGACGCCGGGGACGTTGTCGACGTTGTCGCCCATGAGCGCGAGCATGTCGACAACCTGGTCGGGGCGGAGATCGGTCTCGCTCTTGAGCGTGGACTCGGTGATGAGCTGGTCGGTGTGGATGTCGTAGAGCTCGAAGTGGCCCTCGCGCAGGAGCTGTTTGAGGTCCTTGTCCTTGCTGATGACGCGGATGCGCAGGTCCGAATGCTCGCGCTCGAGTCGTTCGGCGATGGCCGCGATGACATCATCGGCCTCGAAGCCGGGGGCGCCGATGACGGGCACGCCGATGTCCTCGAGGATGGCGAGGCAGCGGTCCACCTGGGGGCGCAGGTCTTCGGGCGCGGGAGGGCGCGTGGCCTTGTACTCGGGGTACAGCTCGCTGCGGAAGGTCTCACGGTCGCCGGAGACATCGAGGGCGACGGCGATGTAGTCGGGGCCGTCGCCGACCTGCTCGGCGCCGCCCGCCTTGCCGCGGAGGAGCTTGAGGAGCATGCCGATGAAGCCGAACGACATGTTGGTCGGCTCGCGGGTGACGGGGCTGGTCATGGGCGTGCGGATGGCGTGGTAGGCGCGGAAGAACTGGGCGTAGCCGTCGATGAGGTAGAGGGTCTTCATTGTGGCCGCTCCTCATTCGTCCGGTCCTCGGGCGCAGCGCCGGGCGACGAAGAAGCGAGGCGACGGAGAATCGCTCGCGGAAGAACGACCACGAGCAGGTAGAGATACATGGTGAAGGTGATGTCGAGTACGAGCGGAATCCATGCATACGCGAGGCGCTGTTGCATCGTGCCGACGGGCGACAGCAGAATCGCGGCGGCGCCGGCGAGGCCTCCGATGAACGGAACCATGGAAGTCCCGTTGCCCTCCATGCGCAGCCGTCGCAGGTCCCTTCGAAACGTCAGGGGATTCTGGCTGCCAATCATCAGCAGACTGAGTGCGCCGAGGAGCGCCACGCCGATCCAGCGGAGTATCTCGGAGACCGGCATTCAACGCCTCTCTACTCGGTGTCGTGCGATGCGGGCGTTGCCGTCGCCCCTTTCAGGGGCTCCAGAGTATTGAACGGGCCGGACACCCCGGGCTTGCTCGCTGCGCTCGCGGCGCCCGGGGCTAACAACCGTCGCCCACTTCGTGGGCGAGGAAGCCCGCGGCGCCAGGGACGATGACCGGAAGGTCCATCGCCGAGCGACGGGCGCCATCACCCCGCAGCCTCGTGGAGGTCGCGCAGGCGCGCGGCGTAGGCCTCGGTCGGCGCCTGGTCGCGCCGGGCCATCATGGCGCGGACGGTCTCCATGAACTTCTCGAAGCGGTACGGGCGGTTCCCGGCGTCGGTGATCCAGCGGAAGGGGCCGACGGCGCCGGTGACCGGGGCGCTGGCGGCCCACATCGTGCCCGTGCCGACGATGGCGCCGGTCATGATGCGCGTGCAGATGGCCATCTTGACGTGGTCGCCCAGCGTGCAGCCGAGGAAGGTCTCGCTGGTGCGCTCGGCCCGGCCCTCTGCGGTCCAGGCGATGACCTCGCCGTAGGTGTTGAGCAGGTTGGAGTTGGTGGTCCCGGCGCCGAGATTCACCCACTCGCCGATGTAGGAGTCGCCGAGGTAGCCGTCGTGGGCCTTGTTGCTGTATCCCTGGAAGATCGTGCCGCCGACCTCGCCGCCGACCTTGCAGACCGGACCGATGGCGGTACCCGCGCGGATGATGGCGCGCTCGGTGATGACGCTGTGCGGGCCGACGTACGCCGGGCCGCAGATGATGGCGCCGGGGCGCACCTGCGCGCCCTCATCGAGCACGATCGGGCCGCGCTCGGTGTCGAGCACGGCGGAGGGGTGCACCTTCGCCGATGGCGCCTGCGTCACCGGTCCGGCGGCGCCGGCGGCGGCCCGCAGCAGCGCAAGGTCGAAGCTCAGGCAGAAGTCGCGGCGCGTGCGGATGTGCCAGGGGCGGGTGATGGTGGCCGGGGCGCCGTCGATGGTCTGGACATCGTGGAGGGTCAGCCCATCGAGGTCGGCGCCGATGCGCCGGGCGGCCTCGCCGGGCTGGGCCCAGGCCGCCAGCAGCGCGCCGGAGCGGCCGACGAGGGCGTCATGATCGCCGACCTGCTGAAGGGCCTCATCGCAGGAGGCGTCGGCCCAGCGTCCGTTGACCAGCAGGCTGCGCGGCGGCTCCTGGCCGGGAGCGTTGACGGCCAGATCCGGGTGGCGCTGGCGCGTCACCGCCTCAAGCGCCTCGGGGACGCGCAGCCCCGCGAGTCGGAAGCGATCCTGCCGGCGGAGCCGCTCGAGGGTTGTGAGGGCGCCGGTGCGGAGGTCGAAGGCGGCGCGCAGGTCGGTCACCGGGGCCAGCGCTCCGCGCCCGTCGTCGAAGAGGACCACCGGGATCGGCTCAGCCATCGAGCCAGTGTAGTCAGCCTCGGGCCTGCCACCCCCGGTGCGTGGCGGGCTGGAACTGGAAAGCCCCGGCGGCGACCCCCAGCGCAAAGAACATCACCAGCCCGGCAGCGCCGGTGTAGAGCGCCGAGCCGAGCCTGGGGGGGAGGCTGGCGTCGGCGAGGGCGCCGGCGCCCCACAGCCAGTGGCGCGCGGCGGTTGCCGCAGAGACGACCAGCGCGACGATGGCGGCGAATGCGACGGACATGACGGTCATCGTGACCGGGTTGCGCCCGATCATGAGCCCGCGCACGTTGAGCGTGAGATATCCCGCCAGCAGGAAGCCGAGGGCGTAGGGCCCCACCGTCATCTGCTCGCGCATCCACGTCAGGTCCATGACCAGCCCGAGGGCGAGACAGCCCCACAGCACGTGCAGCGCCGGCGCCGAGAGCCCGATGAAGACGGCAAGGGGGACGACGAAGCTCGGCGCCACGCCGGCGGGGCCGAGCGACAGGGCGCTCTTGAGGCCGATCTCCCGCCCGAAGCAGATCCAGGCGCAGGCGGCGACGGCGAACCAGGTCACCCGGAGTCCTCCTCGGGGATCGGGGCGTCGGTGGTGACGCGGAGCGTGACTTCGCCGCGGAACTGCTCGAGGGGCAACTCCGGGCGCACGATGACGCGCAGGCGGGACGGCTCGGTCGGCGAGGGCTCGACGCGCTCGACGCGGCCGACGATCAGCATCTGGGCGTTGGCGGGCCAGAGTTCGTCATCCAGGCGCACGACGTCTCCGACCTCGGGCCTGACCGGCTGCTGCGTCCTCGGATCGAGGACGAACGCGAGCCGACCGGCCAGCGCGCCCTCACCGGTGGGGCTGAGCTGGCAGTACAGGCCTTCGACCTCCTCTCGCATGACGCGGCCGGTCAGCGGCCGGGCCTTGGCGGCGGTGATGGGCTCGACGATGCACGTCAGCGGGCTGACCCGGACCACCTGTCCCATCAGTTGCACGCCCTGGACGGTGGCGACGGTGTTCTGGCTGACGCCCTTGGCGCTGCCGGCGCGGACGTGCAGCAGCACGCTGGTGAGGTCGCTGGGGCGGCCGGTGACGGTCGCGGTGATCAGGCGCATGGAGGGGTCGGCATCCAGCCCGACGCCGGCCTGAAGCTCCTTGACCCGCTCCCGGAGTTCCTCGACCTGGTGCTTCTCCTGCAGGTAGAGCAGTTCGTAGCGGTCGCGCTCCTGCGTGAGCAGGGCCACCTGCTCGGGCTGCGGGGGCGCCGTGGCCCGGACGCTGAGCCAGCCGGCGACGGCAGTGACGGGGTGGCTGATGGGCGCGATGAGGATGAGCGTGACCTGGCCGAAGCCGTGGACCCAGTCGGTGTAGCGGGCCGGCGCGAGGGCGAAGATGGCGAGGGCGAACGGCGCAGCGAGCAGGATGCGTCTGGCCGTCACGTGGGATGGTCGGGCTCGAATCATCGGGCTCGGCGCTCCGCGTCGGGCCTCGTGGCGGCGGTCAGAGGGCGTCCTGGTCGTTCTCGAGCGTGGCCTTCCACTCCTCGATGTGCTCGAGGTAGATGGCCGTGCCGCGGGCGACGCAGGTGAGCGGATCCTCCGCGATGCGGCACTCCAGGCCAGTCGCCTTCTGGAGCACGATGTCGAGCCCGCGCAGCATGCTGCCGCCGCCGGCGAGGACGATGCCGTTGTCGACCAGGTCGGCGGCGAGTTCGGGCTCGGCCCGCTCAAGCGTGCGCGTGACCGTCTCGATGATCTGGTTGAGCGGCTCCTGGAGGGCCTCGCGGACCTCCTCGCTGGTGATGGTGGCCTTGCGCGGCAGGCCGCTGATCATGTCGCGCCCGCGGACCTCCAGCGTGGTCTCGTCGCCGGTCGGGGCGGCCGAGCCGACCTCGATTTTGATGCGCTCGGCGGTCTGCTCGCCCACCATGAGGTTGTAGGTGCGGCGCATGTGGTTCATGATCGCCTCGTCCATGTCGTCGCCTGCGACGCGGACGGACTCGCAGACGGCGATGTCGGCGAGGCTCATGATCGCGACCTCGGTGGTGCCGCCGCCGATGTCCACGATCATGGAGGCCGTCGGCTCGGCGAAGGGGAGGCCGGCGCCGATGGCCGCGGCGACGGGCTCCTCCAGCAGCCAGGTGCGCCGGGCCCCGGCCCGGAGGGCAGAGTCGAAGACTGCCCGCTTCTCGACGGCGGTGATGCCGGAGGGGATGCTGATGACCACGCGCGGGCCCCACATGCCCCAGGTCCGGGTCAGGCCGTTGACCTTGCGGATGAAGTAGCCGAGCATGGCCTCGGTGATCTCGAAGTCGCTGATGACGCCATCCTTGAGGGGGCGCACGGCGGTGATCGAGCCGGGGGTCTTGCCGAGCATCTCCTTGGCGACCCAGCCGACGGCCTGGCCGTTCTTGAGCACCTGGTTGGTGCCCTTGCGCACGGCCACGACGGAGGGCTCGATGAGGACGATGCCCTGCCCGCGGACGGCGACGAGGGTGTTGCAGGTCCCCAGGTCGATGCCCATGTCCACACTGAACATGCCGACGAGGCGTTCGAACATGATGGTCCTGCGGGTCTCGGCTCCTGCGCCGGCCTTGGCGAGTTCGCGAATTGGCGCTGGAAGGATAGACATAAAGCCGGATCTGCTCGCGTCCGACATCGGCCGGAAACAGGGCTTCCCATGAGATTATGGGGCGAACTTTGCGCGTCCGGGCGCAACCGACACCGGCGGTGCGCAAAGAGCGCAAACGACAGCCGCAGTCGCCGATCCGCGGCGAGGCGGCCGGTGTTCGGCAGCGCCGGTCGCGGGGCCGGCGGCGGCCTGACCCGACCATGCAAACGACAGCCGCCGGAGCGAACTCCGGCGGCGTCGTGCGGCTCGATGGCGGGGAGAGGTCAGTGGGCCCGGCCGATGGGACCGTCGGGGGTGACCTCGATCACATCCGGCTCGACCAGCGCTCCGTCGAAGCCGTCATCGATGTCGCTGGTCCGCTCCTCGAGGTCGAGTTCCCACTTGGCCCGCTGCTCGTAGTCCACGGCGTCCTCGCGTCCGGCCAGGGACTGGAGGCGCTGCTCCTGCTGGCTGAGGACGCTGGCGATCCGGGTCTTCACCTGCTTGACGGTGTCGGCCGAGTAGGGGCTGAGTTCGTCAATGGTCTTCTGGCGGCGCTCCATCATCTCGATGAGCCGCTCGTTGCGGGCGATCGAGTCGATCTCGCGGTTGAGCTGCCAGAGCTGGCTCTGGAACTCGGAGCGTTCGGTCTCGAGCTTGGCCAGCAGGCTGGTGAGGCGTTCTTCCTGCTGGCGCAGGTAGCCGAGCTGGACCTCGAGGTCCGACGCCCTGGCGGCGTAGGCGCTGCGGGTCTCGCGGATCTCGTTGCCCTTGGCCATCGCCTCGTCGGTGCTCATGGGGCGGCCGTCGAGGACGACGCGGACGACGGTGAAGCCGCGGTCGGCCTTGACCTCGCGGGCCTTGCCGAGAGCGCCTTCCAGCTCCTGCAGGTCGGAGTCGGCGTAGGCCACGACGCGCTTGTTGATCTGGTACTCGCGGTCGACCTCGGCGATCTGGGATCGCAACTCGCCCAGGTCGGCGCGGACCTGTCCGATCTTCCTGGGGTACTTCGACTCCAGCTCACTGAGCTGATGGCGAAGCCGGACCGGGTCATCGATGTTGCGGTCGATGACGTTCTCGATGTTGTTCTTCGCCTGCGAGGCGATGGCGCCGGCCCGGTCCGGAAATGCGATGACCGCTGCGCCACCGACGATCGTGCCGATCACTCCGAGGCGAACTGCGTTCTTGACGATGCCTGCCATGGGTTTGACCCTCCTAGCTGGGGGGCGCCGGATGGGCGCCGTGTGCTGGCCTCCCGACGTGCCTTCGAGCCGCTGTCGGGCTCCACGGCAGAGTGATTGGGAAGCGGCCGGGCGGTCTTTCACCCGTTGCGGGCGGCTTTTTTGCGCTGCGACCGGGCCGGGCTCGTGATACCCTCTGATCTGGGGAGGCGTACAGGGAATCGGTCAGCGCCGGGCGGCGGCTCGGGCGGGCGCTATCAGGCTGAAAGGGCCGGGATTGCTCAACTCCGTGACGACCACGTTCATCGCCCGCCTGCGGGCCAACGACGAGGCGGCCTGGTTCGAGCTGTGGGAGAACTTCGGGCCGGTGATCCGGGCCCAGCTCACCAAGTGGGGCCGGGGCCGCATCGGGGTGGAGACGGTCCGGGACCTGTCGCAGGAAACGCTGGCGGCCCTGAGCGACTCGATCGACCGCTACGACCCCTCGCGGGGCGCCCGCTTCAGCACGTGGCTGCTGGCCATCGCCAAGCACGTGCTGGGCGATGAGATCGACCGGCGGATGGCCCAGAAGCGCGGCAGCGGGCGGAAGGCGGCGGAGTTCGACGAGCAGTGGATGAAGGCGTCGGCGGCCATGGGCGTGGATGAGGCCTATGAGGCTTCAGTCTTCCGGGCCAAGGTCGAGGCGGCCATCCGGCTGGTGGAGAAGGAAGCGGAGTTCACGGACTTTTCGATCTACCGGATGCGGGTGCTGGATCAGATGAGCGGCAAGGACGTCGCGGTGGCCCTGGGGATCAGCGAGCCGACGGTCAGCCGGCGGCTGGCCCGGGTCCGCGAAGCGCTGCGCCGGCGGCTGGGGGAGGTGATCGAGAAGTACAGCTTCACCGAGGCCGAACTGGCCGAAGCGGCGCGAAACGGGCTGGAGACCAATCCCACAAAGCAGGACGACGCCCTTTTTGATGAGGCGGTCGCGGAGATCTATCACCAGCAGATGGAGCTGCGCCGGCGCGACGAGGCGGCCTTGCGAGACTAAGGCCGAAACAGGCCGCCAGGCGCCCCGGAGAGGCGGAGCGACGCGATGCACCCAATCCTGTTCATACTTCTGCTCGCGGTCGGGGCGGTGGTGGCGGCCTTCGCCGCGGTGTTCATCCTGGTCCCGCTGTTCAAGGGGATCGGCTGGGTCATCCGGCAGGTATTCCGGTTCGTCGGGGGGGAGATCTCCGACCTGCTGCGGATCATCGGGGCGATCATCACCATCCCCTTCCTGAGCCTGTTCACTGTCGGCAGCGTGATCGTGGGCCGGTGGAGCGCCGCGAGCCATTTCGGGCGCTCGATCAAGGACGAACTGGTCACGATGGGCGCCGCCATCTACCGGGTGGTGCTCGGCCATCCGGCCCGGCTGCTGTGCCTGACGGCGCTGACCGACGGCATCGAGAACCGGCTGCCCAACGCCATCGCCGAGGCGCCGGGCCGCGACAAGCCGGGCCGGCGCGGCGGGCAGTTCGACGGGTACACCATCGTGGGGTCCCTGCCGGGGGGCGGCTCGGGCGGGCGGCTGTACGTTGCCGAGCCCGACGAGATGAAGCGGGCCGCGTTTACCAGGCGCGGCCTTGGCGCCGTCGAGCAGGTCGTGATCAAGAGCTTCAGCCTGTCGGACGGCTCGAGCCTGCCGCAGATCATCCGCGAGAGCCGCTCGCTGGACGCGGCCCGGGACCTGGGGCTGGTGCTGGAGCACGACCTGAGCCCGGACCGCTTCTACTACGTGATGGAGTACGTGCCGGGCGAGTCGCTGACGCGGGTGGCGCAGCGGATGCACGCCATCAGCGGGGAGCGCGGGCTGCGCAACGAGGATCTCGGGGCGGCGCTGGGCTACATCGCGGATCTGTGCCGCACGCTGCGCACCTATCACCGCGGCGGGCTGTGGCACAAGGACGTCAAGCCGGACAACGTGATCGTCGACGGGAACCGGGCCCACCTCGTCGATCTCGGCCTGATCACGCACATGCGCTCGGCGATGACGCTGACGACGCACGGCACGGAGTACTTCCGCGATCCGGAGCTGGTGCGCATGGCGCTGAAGGGCGTCAAGGTCAACGAGGTCGACGGCGCGCGGTTCGACGTGTACGGCGTGGGCGCCGCGCTGTATTCGGTGATCGAGAACAGCTTCCCGGCGCACGGCGGGCTGAGCCAGATCACCAAGCGCTGCCCGGAGACGATCCGCTGGATCATCCGGCGCGCCATGACGGACTACGACAAGCGGTACGCGTCGATGAACGACCTGCTGGCGGACGTCGAGGCGGTGCGCACGGCGCCGGACCCGTTCACGCTGCGCCCGGCGGATCTGCCGAGCATGCGCGGCGGGGCCGCCCCGGTCGCCGAGCCGACGCCCGATGTGGCGCTGACCGGCGACCCCGGCGCAGCTCCGGCGCAGCCGAATGCGGCCACCCCCGACGATCGCCACGGCCCGCGTGCGCCGCGCGAAGTCTTCGCGTCGCTGCACCAGGCGGTCGGGGCTGCCGCGGCGGATCTCAAGGACCACGTGCGCCAGCGGGCCGAGGAGGCCCGGCGCCGGGGCGGCGGACCGGGCCCGCGCAAGCCGCGCGTGACCAACTGGTGGACGGGGTCGTTCGACCTCGATCCGGTCGAGGCGGTGCAGCGGCGCGGCGCGCCGGCGCCGCGTCCGGCGGCGCCCGCGGCCCGCGTCATTCCCGTCGATTCGCGGGCGCCTGCGGCCGAGCAGCTTGCCCGGGCCCGGGCCCGGCGCGACGCCATCCGGCAGCGGGCCCATGATCGCATGGCCGGCCGTCACGGACGGCCGGCAGGAAGAGCCGGGCGGGCCGGAGGCGGCGCAGCGCGGCGCCCGGGGCGCCCCAACCGCGACGAC
>JBICIE010000274.1:0-18559 GCA_043101635.1 Phycisphaerales bacterium JB039
GCACGCCGGGCTCGCCGGGCGAGCCACTCGTCTCCGATGGCGGCGCTGGCGGCGGCGCCCCCGGCTTCGGCGGCGGCGGCGCCGGCGGCACGCTCCGGATCGTCGATGGCGCCGGTCTCCCGGGTGGTCCAGGCTCCGGCGGCGGGGGCGGATCCCGCGGGAGCGGTGGCTCCTTTGGTGGCGGCGACGGTGGCAACGGCCGGTCCGGATCCGTCGGCGAGAACGGGAGCACCGCTTTTCCTGGCGTGAGCGGACGACCGGGGGCGCACGGCGCCCACAACGGCACGACCATCGATGACCTCGCCGGTGGCGGCGGCGGCGGCGGCGGCGCGGCCGGAAGCGGTGGCGGTGGCGGCGGGGGCGCCGGCGGCGGCGGAGGAGGTGGCGGTGGCGGTGGTGGCGGCGCCACGCTGTTCGCAGTCGGTGGCGGCGGCGGCAATGGTGGCGCCGGCAGCAGCGGCGGCGACGGTGGCGCCGGCGGCGCCGGTGGCGACGGCGGCCATGGCGGCGGTGGCGGCGGCGCGCTGCGCATCATCGTTGATGGGCGGGCCGAGTTCGGCGGCCTGGTGGACGCCAGCGGCGGCGACGCCACCGGCGACACCACCGGCGCCCCGGGGCAGTCCGGCACGAGCGGCGCCGGCGCCGGCAGCGGCTCGCCGGGGACGGTCACCAGCGCCGGCGATGGCGGGCGCGGCGGCAACGGTGGGCGCGGCGGCGTCGGTGGATCCGGCGGGCGCGGCGGTCATGGCGGCTTCGGTGGCGGGGGCGCCGGCGGCACGATCTCGCTGGCCGCTTCCATCTTCGCCCCCGCGGCCGATGGCGAACTGATGGCAGCGGGCGGCGCCAACGGGTCATCGAGCGCCGAGGACGGTCGCATCATCTATCGCGACAACATCGTCGGCGATCAGTTGCCGGCCCAGATCCTCGCCGGCGCGCCGATGACCGCCCCCGCGGCCGCGGTGACCGGAGAGAACCCGTTCGCCGGCGTGACCCCGTTCATCCCCGATCTGATCGGCGGCGCCGACGTCTATGGCCTGGCGGACTTCGAGCCCGGCGACTTCCCTGATGTCGTCGCGGCAGCGCCCGCCGGCGCCACGGTGGCGCTGGTGCGCCTGGATGTCGGCCCGGCTCCCTTGGACGCCGACTTCATCGGCAGCGACCTGATTGCCGTGATCAACCTGGGCGCCAGCCCGGCGCCGGAGGTCGGCATCGGCGTCGGTGTGGGAGACCCGGTCACCCAGCTTCGCCAGCGCGGCAGTCTGCTCCGGGCCGCGGGGTTCGACGGTGAGCCGATCGACGAGCTTGATCCCGGCCAGGTGTGGGTGACGCTCGTTGCCGACTCGATCAGCGCATTCGAGCTTGCCGCAGATGGCGCCAGCGTCTCGGGCGACATCGCGCAGGGCGAAGCCCTGTATCTCGGCGGCTGCTACGCCGATTGCGATGGCACGGGCGCACTGGATTTCTTCGACTTCCTGTGCTTCCAGAACGCCTTCGCCCTCGGCGAGCCGCGTGCCGACTGCGACGGCACGGGCGTGCTGGACTTCTTCGATTTCCTGTGCTTCCAGAACGAGTTCGCGCTGGGCTGCCCGTAAGGCCGCCGCAAGAAGGCGCCAGTCTGAGCGCAGCAGGCCCGGCGCGCGTCGCCGGGCCTGTCCGCTGCGCGCCGGGATTCAGAGCGGCGCCTGCTGCGCCAGCGTCGAGACGGCAGCGCGGGTGATGCGCAGCGCCTGCGTGTGCGGGCCGACGGTCAGCAGCCTCTCCGGCTCGATCTCGTCGGGAGGCTCGAATCGCTGCTTCGCCGCACGATACACCTCGTAGTCGGCCTCCGAGGGCTCGCGGGCGTTGGCGGCTCGGGCGGCCAGGCGCTGGCGCACGACCTCGTCCGGGCCCGTCGCGCAGATCACGATCCACGGCGCGCCGCGCTGCCGGGCCACATCGAGTATCGCGCTGCGCCGCCGGCGCGTCGCATACGTCGCGTCCGCCACGACCGTCCGCCGGGCGTCGAGGGCGTCGCCGGCCCGGCGAGCCATGACGCCGTACACCGCTTCGATCGCCTCCTCGCTGTAGCGGTCGCTGCCCGCATCCTGCTCGCGCCGGATGATGTCGGACCGCAGCCACCGCGCACGCAGAGGTCGGGCGACGCGTTCGGCGATCCAGCTCTTGCCGGCGCCCGGCAGCCCGCACAGCACCACCAGCCCCGGCGCCAGCGTGTATCCCAGCGCGAGGTCGAGCCGGCGCCGGGCCCGCTCCCACGCCGCGGCGCGATCCTCCGGCGCCACCTCCGACTCGCTGGCGCCGATGGAATCCGCCATGCCGCGCACCGCCGCGTAGTGGCAGCGGTGCATCGGCTGCAAGGGCCCCAGCGTCGGATCGTCCGCCCGCGCGGCGTAGCGGTCCACCAGCGCGCTGGCCGGCTCGACATGCCCGCGGTATTCCAGGTCCATTGCCAGAAACGCAATTTCGGCGCTGACATCCAGGCAGCGCATCGCCCGGTTGAACTCGATGCGGTCGTAGATCACCAGCCCGCCTGGCGCCTGCGGATCGAGGCAGATATTGCCGGCGTGCAGATCGCCGTGCCCCTCGCGGACTCGCCCCTGCGCGATGCGCCGCTCGATCAGGGGCCGCTGCGCCTGCAACTCCCGGTCCAGCCACGTCACGAGACGTCGCAGCAGATCAGGCGTTATGGTCGGCGCCGGGGCGACCGGCTCGCCGGCCGACGGCGGCGCATCGAGCGCCGGCTCCTCTGCGGCGTGGCGGCCCAGCCGGTCCATGGTGCTGCGGAACTTGCGCGCAAGCGCCGCCGGGGCTGCGTGCTCGTTGATCGGGGCGCCGGTCGGCGCCTGAGCGTGAAACGCGCACAGGCGGTCCACGATGGCGTCCAGCGTCGCGTCGTCCAGCGCCCCGGCATTCAGCACGCGGTCGAGCGTGCGTTCCGTCGGAAGGCGCCGCATCTCCACCGACCATGCGACGATGCTCGTCTGCGCCACCATCTCCTCGGCGCCGGCGATGCGCACCTGGCCCGACCTGTCGCGCACAACCGGCGCCACCCGCCGGTACACCCCCGGCGCAAGCTCGGCGTTCAGGCGCACTTCTTCCTCGCACGCCCACCGGCGGCGCTCGAGGGTGGAGAAGTCGAGGAAGCCCAGGTTCACCGGCTTCTTGACCTTGTAGACCAGATCGCCGGCGAAGAACAGCTCTGAGATGTGCGTCTGCAGCGAGGTGACTTCCCGCGGCGCAAGCGGATACGCCTCGGTCCTCAGCAGCGCTGCGCGCAGCTCAGCGAATTCCATGCTCCAGCATAGGAGAAGCCCGGGCCCCACCCGCGCGCGCCCGGCGCAGGGCGCCGCCCGATCTCACTCCGCAAACGCGGCGTCGAAGGCGCCGCCCGCCGGCTCGAAGTCGATGGCCCGCACGAACTCGACCGCCTCATGCGCCCCGTGCTCGCGGGCCATGCCGCTGTCCTCCCACTCCACGCTCAGCGGGCCGGCGTAGCCGATGCGGTTGAGGGCCCGGATGATCTCCTCGAAGTCCACCTCGCCGCGCCCCGGCGAGCGGAAGTCCCACCCGCGCCGGTGATCGCCGAAGCCCAGGTGGCTGGAGAGGATCGATGTGGTTCCATCCAGCGTCCTGGCGGCGTCCTTGATGTGTACGTGATAGATGCGGTCGCCGAAGGCTTCGATGAACTTCACCGGATCGATCCCCTGCCAGATCAGGTGCGAGGGATCGAAGTTGGCGCCGAACGCCTCGCGCGAGCCGACCGCCTCGATCGCGCGCGCAAAGGTGTAGATGTCGTAGGCGATCTCCGTCGGGTGCACCTCCAGCCCGAAGCGCACCTTGTGCTCGTCGAAGGCGTCCAGGATCGGGTTCCAGCGCTCGGCAAAGTCAGAAAAGCCCGCGTCGATCTCCGCCGGGCCCGTCGGCGGGAAGAAGTAGAGCTTGTGCCAGATCGACGAGCCGGTGAACCCGTTGACGACCTCCACGCCCATGGCCCGGGCTGCCGCGGCAGTCCGCTTCAACTCCTCCGCGGCCCGCTGGCGCACCCCCTCGGGCTCGCCGTCGCCCCAGACGTACCCCGGCAGGATCGCCTTGTGCCGCTGGTCGATCGGGTCGCAGACGGCCTGGCCGACGAGATGGCTGCTGATGGCCCAGCAGCCCAGCCCGTGCTGCTCGAGGATGTCGCGCTGCCGGCGGCAGTAACCGTCGCTGCTGGTGGCTTTCTCCACGTCAAAGTGGTCGCCCCAGCAGGCCAGCTCCAGCCCGTCGTAGCCCCAGTCGGCCGCCATCGCGGCAAGCTCGGTAAGCGGCAGATCGGCCCACTGGCCGGTGAAGAGCGTGACGGGGCGAGCCATGGCGAAGTCCTCCTCCGGCGGCTGGGTAATCCGACAGACGCCCAGGCCCTGCGCCGGCGCAGGGCGCCCGGGGGCACATGCTACACTCCGGCCCATCGACGCAGCGCGCTGTGCCCCTCGAAGGAGACTGCGATGATCGGCCCCCGCCTCGCCCTGATGATGTTCCTGCAGTTCTTCATCTGGGGCGCCTGGTATGTGACTATGGGCCCGTACATGGCCACCGAACTGGCCGGCAATGAGAAGGGCGGCACGCTCATCGGCTGGGCCTATTCGGTCGGCCCGATCGCCGCCATCATCAGCCCGTTCTTCCTGGGCATGATTGCCGACCGCTTCTTCGCGACGGAACGCGTCCTTGCGCTGATGCAGATCATCGGCGGGGCGGTCCTGTTCGCGGCGCCCGCCGCAATGGGTATCAGTCCGGAAGCCTTCGTCGGGGTCATCCTCCTGCACATGCTCTGCTACATGCCCACCCTGGGGCTGACCAACACGCTCGCCTTCCACAACATGACCAATCAGGAGAAGCAGTTCCCACTGATCCGCGTGTTCGGCACCATCGGCTGGATCGCTGCCAACTGGGTCATCTCGATGCTGGCGTTCGACAAGTCGCCGAGCATGTTCTACATCGCCGGCGGCTCGGCGGTGGTGCTGGGCGTGTACAGCCTGACGCTGCCGCACACGCCCCCGCCGAGCAAGGGTCGCCCGTTCAACGCGCGCGACGCCCTCGGCCTCGATGCGCTTGACCTGATGAAGAACCGGTCCTTCGCCATCTTCATGATCAGTTCGTTCCTGATCTGCATCCCCCTGGCCGCGTACTACAGCTTCGCGGGGCAGTTCGTCGGCGAGGCGGGTGTGCAGCGGATCGCCCAGACCATGAGCCTCGGGCAGATCTCCGAGATCTTCTTCATGCTCGTGATGCCGCTGTTCTTCATCCGTCTCGGCGTCAAGTGGATGCTGCTGATCGGCATGGCCGCCTGGGTGACGCGCTACGGGCTGTTCGCCGGCGCCGCCTCGGATCAGGTCATGTGGATGATTCTCGGCGGCATCCTGCTGCATGGCATCTGCTACGACTTCTTCTTCGTCACCGGCCAGATCTATGTGGACAAGAAGGCCGGCGCCAGGATCCGCGGCCAGGCGCAGGGATTCCTCGTGCTGGTGACCCAGGGGCTGGGCATGTTCATCGGCGCCCAGATCATCGGCCGGCTCGTCGATCACTACAAGGCCGACAACTTCGACGCGCTCACCAGCCAGGCGCAGGCCCTGCAGGCCCGGGCCGCCGAGTCCGGACCCGCGGAGGCCGAAGCCCTGCGCCAGCAGGCCGTCGATCTGTTCATGCAGGCGACCGACTGGCAGATGGTCTGGCTCATCCCCGGCGTCTTCGCCGGCGCGATCATGGTGATCTTCTTCCTGCTGTTCCGCGACGATGGCAGGGGCGCGGCCGTCCCGGATGCCGACTTCGTGCCCGATCCGGCGCTGGCCTCGCACGCCGAGCCGGGGGCCTGACCGAAGCGCTATCCGCGCCCGGATTCCAGCACGATGCGGCTGCCCACCGCCAGCGGGTCCACGACCTCCGGCCCGAAGGCGCGAAGCAGCGCGTGCGTCGCCCGCCACCCCGTGCAGTGACCCGGCACGATCACGCGCAGCCGGAAGTCGCGCAACTGCGCGATCGTCTCGTCGATGAACGCCTCGTTCGGGTAGACCAGATGCAGGCCGCCGATGATCCCATACAGCGGCAGGTCGTACAACTCGCGGGCGTGGGCGCAGATGTTCACGACGCCCGCGTGCGAGCAGCCGGTCAGGATCACCAGCCCCTTGCCGCGGATGTGAACGCAGCAGAAGCGCTCATCCATGCACCATGGATCGGGCTCCCAGGCGCCGGCGCCCGTCAGACGCACCTGATTCTCCAGCCCGCGCTCGAAGCTGCGCCGCGGGATCTCGCCGGACAGCGCCAGGGCGCCGTCGAGGATGGCCTCCGGCTGGTCGCTCGCCTGCAGATCGATCCCCGCGCCATGCAGCGCCTCCGGCGAAGGCACATCCTGCAGCGGCACGATGCGCCCGTCTGCAAGCCGGTCGGCGCGCTTCGCAAAGGCGCCCGGGTGGGCGTGCAGCGGCAGGCGCTCGCGCCCGCCGGCCCGGCGCACCAGCGCCGCCGCCTCCAGCAGCCCCTCGGAGTGATCGAAGTGCCCGTGCGACAGGACCAGGGCCTCGACCGGGGCGAGATCGAGCCCGAGCCGCTCGGCGTTGTGACGCAGCGTCGCCGGATCGGGCCCGGCGTCGAACAGCGCGACCCGCCGCCGGTCGCCATCGTGAGCCGTCACCAGCAGGCTCAGCCCGTGGCGCCCGCAGCACAATGACTGCCCGGCCAGTTCGGTCATGCCGGCGTCCAGCAGCCGGTCGAGTTCGCTCTCGACATGCGCCGGCCGCGTCGAGAGCATGTCGCACGTGTTGTCCACGACGACATCGATGGCGAGGCGGTCGATCGGGCGCATCGCGGTCACTGCAGGACAAGGCGCAGCCGGCCGCCGGTCGCTGCCAGGCTACTGCGCCAGCACCACCGTGGTCCGCTCCCGGGCGCTGCTGCGCTCCGCGGCGAGGATCTCAAGCACCTCGGCCGCCTCCTCCAGGGTGGCCGGCGGGGTTGAATCCCCCCGCGCCAGCGCGTCCAGCAGGGCCAGGATCTCACCGTCGTAGCCGGTGTGGTCCGCCAGTTCCACCGGCCGGGTCGAGTCGCCCTCGCTGAGCAGCAGGTGGTCGCTTCGGGCCAGGTCGAAGTCCGCAGTCGCCTCCTCGAACACCACGTTGTAGCGCATGCGGAAGCCGAACCCGGCGGCGTTGTCCCACGCCCCTTCGGCACACGCCACCAGCGGCTGGCCGTCGAAATCGTACAGCGTGACGCAGTGCTGAGCGTCTCCGCGCGTCGTCACCGCCCGCGGCCGCCCGAAGACCCAGTGCAGGAAGTCGACATCATGCACGTGCAGGTCGAACATCGCCCCGCCGCAGCGCTGCTCGCTCTCGTAGAAGTCCGGCCCCCAGGCCGGGCGCCGGCCCAGCCGCTGAAGCGTGCAACTGCGCACCGCGCCGTAGCGCCCGTCATCGACCGCCGCCTTGAGCCAGTCCCATCCCGGCCAGAAGCGCATGCACATTGCGGGCATGCAGAGCCGCTCAGCCGCCCGGGCCGCCTCGGCCAGCCGGCGCACCGCGCCCGCCTCCAGCGCTACCGGCTTCTCGACCAGCACGTGCTTCCCGGCCGCCAGGGCCGTCTCGGCCAGCGCGACATGGGTATCCGTCGGCGTGCACACGCTGATCAGGTCGATCGCCGGATCCTCCAGCATCGACTCGAGCTGATCGTGCCACCGGGCCCCCGGCGGGGCCTCATCGGCTGCGCCGGTGTCGAGGTTGCCCGCCTGAGCCGCCGCGGCCGCGGGCCCGCGCGCATCGCAGATCGCCAGCACGGCGCAGTTGCGTCTCGCCTGCGCCGCGCGCGCATAGGAGGCGCAGTGGGCCTTGCCCATGAACCCGTACCCGACGACGCCGACACCGATGGTCACGCCCCCGCTCCCCGGCCCAGCGACTCGACCAGTCGCCGCGCTGTCGTAATGTCGGTGATGCGATCTTCACCGGCCTCGCGCTCGATGACCAGGTCGACGTCCAGCTTCGCCTCCCCCAGGACATCGAACAGCGCCGGCCAGTTCACGGCGCCCTGCCCGGCGGGAACCTCCGTGCCCCACTCGCCGGACTGCTCGGCCGGCACGGCGTCCTTGATGTGCATCTGGACCACGCGCGCCGCCAGGGCCCGCAGCGACTCGGTCGGATCGCCCATCCCATACAGGATCATGTTCGCCGGATCGAAGTTCACGCCCACCCGCTCCAGGCCGGGCGCCGCCAGGGCCCGCAGCAGCGTCTCGGCCGTCTCCTGCCCGGTCTCCAGCCCCAGCGTCACGCCGCGGCTCTCGAAGATCCTCGCCACCTGCACCAGCCGGTTGAGCAGCGTGGCCCGCTCCGGATCGGCAGGATCCTCCGGCAGGAAGCCGGCGTGCAGCGTCACGAGCTTCAGACCCAGGCGCGCTGCGATATCGGCGTTGCGCCGGGCCGCTTCCTGGTTGGCTGCCCAGTGCGCATCGGGTCGCAGCCCGCCGGTCCGGCGGATGGAGTCGAGGGTGCTGTAATCCTCGCCGCGGGTCGCCATCATGCCCGACAGCATCGCGATCCCGCTGTCGGCCAGACGCGCGGCGGTCTCGCCGGCGTCACAGGCCCCCTCACGGATCGGATCCAGCGCGATCTGCACGCCCGCCACCCCGCACGCTCTGGCGCCCGCCGCCAGCTCCCGCGGCCCCTGGGCCCGGATCGACCACGAACATGCCCCGATCTGGCCCATTTGGCGCTCCTTCGACTGGCTCTGGCCGGACCGCCGGCTCATCTGATACTCTACAGTCCTGCCCGGCCGGACGATTCCGGCCCGCCGAGCGCCCCCGCCACGGGTGGCCTGGCGCGGCAGACCGATCCTCAGTCGCGGGAGGCAGCAATGAGCGACCAGCCGATCATTCCTGAGCACAGCGACGTCAGCCGCCGTTCCTTCCTGGCCCGGGCCGCCGGCCTCGCCGCCGCGGGCGGCGCCCTCGCCGGCTGCGCCCTCGATGAGGCCGGTCTCCCCCTCGGGGCCGGGGCCTACGGGAAGAGCCCGGCGCCGCCGAAGGACGGATCGACCATCCGCCTCGGCGTCATCGGGACCGGCGGCATGGGCACGGCCCATTGCCAGTCGCTGATGCGCCTGGTCAAGGAAGGCCAGGAGGACGCCCAGATCGTCGCCCTCGCCGATGTCTGCGAGCCGCGACTCGCCAACGCCTGGCAGGCCTGCAAGGACAATCAGGGCGTCGAGGTGGCCCAGTACCGCGACTACCGCGACCTGCTCGCCCGCGAAGACATCCATGCCGTCCTCATCGCCAGCCCCGAGCACTGGCACGCCCGGCACGCCATCGACGCCATCATGGCAGGCAAGGACGTCTATCTCGAGAAGCCGATGACCCTGCGACTGCGCGAGGCCCTCGACCTGCGCAAGGTCGTCAAGGCCAACCCCGACAAGATCTTCCAGGTCGGCACGCAGATGATCATGCTGCCCAAATACAGGGAGGCGCAGAAGATCATCAACGAGGGTGGCATCGGCAAGCCCGTCTGGAGCCAGACCAGCTACTGCCGCAACACCCCCTCCGGCGAGTGGAACTACTACGCCATCGACGATCGCTGGGAGCCCGGCGTGAACCTCAACTGGGACGAGTGGTGCGGCCCGGTCGGCAAGCGTCCGTGGAATCCCTACGTCTACGCCCGCTGGCGCCGCTACAAGGACTTTTCCACCGGCATCGTCGGCGACCTGCTGGTCCACCAGATGACGCCGCTGGTGCTCTCGCTGGAATCGGTCGGCTGGCCCACTCACGTCAGCGCCATCGGGGGCCACTACATCGACAAGGAGATGGAGAATCACGACCAGGTGAATCTCACCATCCAGTTCGAGGGCGGCCACACCATGGTCGTCGCCGGCGCCACCAACAACGAGGCCGGCCTGGAGACCATGATCCGCGGCCAGAAGGCCAACATCTACCTCGGCGGCCGCCACTGCGCGATCCGGCCCGAGCGCGTCTTTGCCGACGAGATCGAGCCGCGCGAGATCGAGTGCCCCGACATCGGCAACGATCAGGATCAGCTTCGCCTCGACTGGCTGCGCTGCGTCCGCGATCGCAGCGAGCCGGCCAGCGGCGTGGAACTCGGCACGAAGATCATGGTCATCGTTGATCTCGCTACCCGCGCCATGTGGACCGGCAAGGCGCAGGAGTTCGATCCGGAGCGCATGCTCGCGCGGACCGCCTGATGCGGATCGGGCGATGACGCTGCCCGACCCTCCCGGGGCCCAGACAGTGATCCGACTCGCCATCGCTGCGATGGGCACGCGCTTCGAGCTTGCGCTGTGCGCCGCCGACGCTGCCCGCGCCAGGGCCATCGGCGAGCTTGCCCTTGAGGAGATCCGTCTGGCCCACGAGCGACTCTCGGCGTTTCAGCCGCAGAGCCTCGTCAGCCGCATCAACCGCCGCGCCGGCGCCGGATGGACGGTCGTCGATCCCGACACCCTCGCCCTGCTGGAACAGGCCCGCGATGTCCACGCCCGCTCCGGCGGCGCCTTCGACATCACCCTCGGCCCGCTCATGCGCGCCTGGGGGTTCCGCGATGCCGAGTGTGACGCCGGCGCAGCCAGCGCCGCGCGCAGGCTCGTCGGCATGGGCATGCTCGCCATCGATGCGCCCTCGCGCCGCGTTGCGCTGGCGCAGCCCGGGGCCGAGCTTGATCTCGGCGCCATCGCCAAGGGCCACGCCCTCGACCTCGCCGGCGCCATCCTGCGCGCCCACGGCGTGCGCAACTGCCTGCTGCACGCGGGGACCAGCACCGCCCTGGCCCTCGGCGCCCCGCCCGGCGCCTCCGGCTGGCGCGTCGCGCTGGCCGATCGCGGCCGGCGTCTCGGGCCCGTGGTCACGCTGCGCAACCAGACCCTGAGCGTCTCCAGCCCCTCCGGGCGCACCATCCGGGTCGATGGCGCAGCCCATGGCCATGTGCTCGATCCGCGCGCCGGCGCCCCGGCGGCCGGCGCGCAGTGCGCCTGCGCGATCCTGCCCGCCGCGGCCGGCGCCTGCGCCGGCGCCGACGCCTGGTCCACCGCGCTGCTCGTCTGCGCCGCCCGCCCACCCCGGGCCCCGGCCGAACTCACGTCGCTGACGCTCGCCCGCCACGGCGCCTCGTGGCGCATCGACGGCCCGGCGTCCTCGACCGTCTCGTTGACCTGCGACCAGACATCGCCGCGCCACGCCGGCGCGCGCGAGGAGATCCCCGCATGACCGACCTCAATCGGCGCACATTCATCGCCCAGTCGGCCGGCGCCCTCAGCGCCGTCGCCCTCACCCCTTCGCTCGCCAGCGCCTGGCGCATGCCGCGCGGCGCTGCGCTCTCCGTCGGCGTCATCGGCGTCGGCCGCCAGGGTCGCCAGATCCTCAGCGAACTGGAGAAGATCGACGGCGTCACGCTTGCCGCCATCTGCGACATCGACCCCTCGCGCCTCGACTCCGGCCAGCGGCGGGCCCAGGGGGCCCGCGCCTTTGCCGACCATCGCGCCCTGCTTGATGACCCCGACATCGACGCCGTCATCATCGCGACCCCGACGCACACCCACCGCGAGGTCGCCGTCGACGCCATCAGCGCCGGCAGGCACATCTACTGCGAGGCGCCCCTCGCCCACACCATCGAGGACTGCCGCGCCATCGCCTCCACCGCCCGCGCCAGCGCCAAGGTCTTCCAGGCCGGCTTCCAGGGCCGCTCCAACCCCGTCTACAACCTCGCCCGCAGCTTCTACAGGTCCGATTCCGTGCGCGACCTGGTCCAGATGCGCGCCGTCCACGCCCGAAAGACCTCCTGGCGCATCCCCTCGCCGGATCCTGATCGAGAGCGAGCCCTCAACTGGCGCCTTGACCCCGCGGTCTCTCTCGGACTCGCCGGCGAATGGGGCGCCCAGCAGTTCGATGTCTTCCACTGGTTCACCGGCAACTTTCCGACCCGCATCCGCGCCGGCGGCTTCATCGCCAACCCCGACAACAGGGACGGCCGCGAGATCCCCGACACCATTCACGCAACGCTGGAGTTCCCCGGCGGGCCCACCCTCGTCTATCAGGCCACGCTCGCCAGCAGCTACGAGGACGAGTACGAACTGCTCTGCGGCACGTTCGCCACCATCAAGCTCGCATGGAGCCACGGCTGGATGTTCAAGGAGGCTGATGCGCCGACGCAGGGCTGGGAAATTTACGCAAACAAGCAGCAGTTTCATACGGATGAGGGGATTACGCTGATTGCGGAGGCGACGAAGCTGGCGGCGCAGGGAAGGCTGCAGGAGGGTGTCGGGTTGGAGCATCCGCCGTTGTACTACGCATTGCAGGATTTCGTGAAGAGCTGTGTGGAGGGGGCGGAGGTGGCCACCAGCGTGGAGGCGGGACTGCGCTCGACGGTGGTGGGGATTCTGGCGAACCGGGCGGTGATGACCGGGGAGGTCGTGGAAGTGACGCAGCAGGAGCTTGCCGTTGGGTAGCGAGCAGGGCGCGGTCGCGAGCGCGCGCGCAGGAGGGTGGTTTCGGCTGCGCGACCTGGGCATCATGGCGAAGGTGGGGGTAGCGTGCCTCGTCCTGACGCTTCTTGGGGGCGCCGCCGTGGCCGGCTGGTACCTGCGCATGCATCACGACAGTCGCGATGAGCGCGCCGGGCTGACCATCGACGACATCAAGGCGCACTATCACGGAATCGTGTCGCGCGCGCCCCTGCTGGTGGCGCTGGAGAAGGGGCATCCGGACGAACTGGCCAGCGCCGAGGACCTGCCGCAGGCCGAGCGGGCCATCCTGCTGTCGTGGCTGCGCTCGGACCGCATCAGCGACGACTACGACAATCTGGAGCTTGGGGCCAACGCCCCGGCGGAGATCCTGGCGGCACGGTGCGTGACGTGCCACAGCCGGCGGGCGACGGGCGAGGGGGCGCACCCGGCGTTGCCGCTGGAGTTCTTCGATGATGTCCGTTCGGCGGCGTTCAGCCGGGATGTGCAGCCGGTGGGCACGGAGATCCTCGCGGCCAGCACGCACACGCACGCCCTGAGCCTGGCGACGCTGGGGCTGGTGATGAGCGCCCTGGGGCTGGCGACGGGGTGGCCGCGCTGGCTGATGGGGCTGCTGGTGCTGCTGTGCGGGGCGGGGCTGCTGGGCGACATCGGCGGCTGGTGGCTGACGCGCACGTGGGTCCAGGGGGCGTGGCTGGTGGTCGGCGCCGGCTTCGTGTTCAACGCGGCGGTGGGGCTGCTGGGGCTGGCGGCGCTGGCGGATCTGGTGATGCCCCGGCGCGATTGACTGGCCGCGAGAGGGAACGCGACCGGGGAGCGTGGCCGAGCGCCTGCCTAGGCTTGTCGAACACAGTTCGCGGAGCAGCGAACGGCGGCGGACGTGTCGCGTGGGAGAGCGGTAGTGCTGCGCATTCCGAACCCAGGATCAGACATCGATGGGTTCATCCGGATCTTTCAGGCACTCTACGTACAGCTTTCTGACAAGCAGCCGTTCTCACTGGATGACATGTCGAGGGCGATGGTAGAGCGGAACCTCGCAACTAGCAGTGGGCACATCGGGCAGCGAGCGCTTGAGCGTTCGACGCGATCAGACCGGAGTCGCGACCCACTGTATAACCAATCAAAGTCATACTCAGAGTTGTATCGGACACTGGGATGGATGCACCCGATAGCGGACGCACGGTTGAAGTTCAATTTCACTTACCTGGGTGCGCATGTGCACGACGTCGGGAAAGAAGCTCGGCCGATTGTCACAGAATGCTTGCTGGGCATCGCCTATCCAAACGCGACAGTCGGGGTCAAGGCAAGTGTTCAGGTTCGACCCTTCGCGTGCATTCTCCGCGTCATGGATGCCTTGGATGGCAGAATCTCTCGGGACGAGATGATCCTCGGGCCGTTGTCGATGGCGAATGACCGCGACTCCAAGACATTCAATGAGCAAGTGGACCGTCTGCGCAAATATCGAAGGAAAGGCGACGCAAGGCGAGCGGTCGAGAAACTCGCCCAGGAGTTGGGGATCACAAGCCGGACGATGGAGAACTATACTCGCTTCCCGCTTGCCGTATTGTCGTGGACAGGTTGGGCGGACGTCACGAAGCACAGCGACCGCGATGAAGGACCATTGAGGTGTCGAGAATTGACCGCTGCGGGTACGGCACTGGTTACACGCTTGAGATCAATGACCGATCTGCGCGCAAGTGACATCGAGGATTTGGATGCGCCACTGTTGACCGCAATTGTACGAGTCGCGGGGTACTCATTGCTTGATCGTGCTGGCTTCAACACTGAGCCGGTGCAGGAACAGCTACAAGAATACCGCGGACTGATTACGACCGAGGCGGCGCATCTCTTGGAGAGCAGTGATGCGGAGCTTCTGTTCTCGCCGTTCCAGGAACTCGCACCGGACCTGGTCGGACGATGCTTCCCGACGGTCGGTAAAGCCGGCGACTCCGTCGTGAGAGCGGCGGGCAGGCCACGGGAAGAGAGCCCGCTGGGGCACCGGGCAGATGTGTTTGCACTATTGCGCCCGAGTGGCGAAGCACGCCCAACGGCGGAATGCACGCTAGAGCAAGAACTGACTGAAGCGATCAAGGAGGCCCGGAATGATGCCGATGCTGCCGTCGATGCGATGGAGGTGCGACTGACGAGCGCGAATCAACAGACTTTTTATCCTATGGTCGCGAGCCTCTTCACATTAGCGGGCACCCGTTGTCGGGTGTCGCGTGCGGGGGTGAACTATGAACGATTCGATGGGATAATCGAACACGAGGTGTGCACAATCCCAGTAGAGATTAAGTCCCCGGCAGAAGAACTGTTCGTCGGGGTGAAGGCTATTCGGCAAGCCGCGGAGAACAAGATTGTTCTGCTTGCGCGAGAGGCATTCCCCACGACTCTTGAGTGCGCATCACTGGTCGTCGGCTACAAGGTACCTAATGACCGCTCAGACGTGCTTGCATTGATTGACGACCTAAAGGCGGCCTTCGGCATTCGAATCGGAGTGATCGACTTCCGATCACTCGTCCGTTTAGCGATTGCAAGTATTGTCAGTGGGCAGATCATCGAGCACGAAAGGCTGGCAGCCTTCTATGGCATTGCTCAAGAAAAGAAAGAGCTCGCGTAGTTCGAGGGCAACAGTCGGACTGGAAGCGAAACCAGTTTGCATGCACCTGCAAGTCGGGAAGGCTGCACAGTTGGAGACAGTGACCGGCGACTTGGTCGATAGCTGCTGTATTCGTTGCCAGGACATGCCGTGCATCGAGTATAGCGAAGCAGAACTCGCGGTGGAATGTGGGGTACCATTCCCGGCGGACCAGAACGCTCGGGTTTGCCCGACCGACGCGATCGGGTGGCCGGAGGCGGTAGCGGCACCAAACATCAATGAGGAAACTTGCATTGGTTGCGGACTGTGCGTCCGTCGTTGTCCCGCAAGTGCCATTCACATGGACGGAGATGTAGCGCGGATTACCAGTGCGATCCAGCCGGCATGGAGGGAGGTGGTCCAAGATCATCACAAGAGTGCGGCGCTGGCTGCGACCCTCGACGAACTTCCGCGCCGTGGGAAAGTCGTCGAACCGAACTCGGAGCGGATTGAGTCGACATACTCAGCGATTGAGCTTGCGATGACAACGGCGGGCGCTCAGTTTCCCAATCATCTCGCAAGGAACCTGCTGCTGGCGGTAGGAATGAAGGCCGCTATGCGCCGGCGGGGTGATGTGAACATGCGAATCGACCTGATCGCAGGTGAAGCGAAGTGGACTGCAGCCGTGGAGGTGGAAGCGGATGTTACCGCCGCGCTTGAGTGCCCACGTGCGTTGCTAGATGACGCGGCGATTCTCGTGTCGCGACACGGAGTAGACCGGTCGAGCGTGAGGGCGGTGTGCGTCATGCTCAGTTTGCCGAACAGGCGATCGGAGTACTGGCAGATTATTGAGGACATAGAGAAGGTCGTTGGGCTGAAGATCAACACCCTCTCGATTGGAGCGCTGCTACTTGCAAGTTGGGCGCGGCAGTTCATTCCGGATCTTGCGGAAAACCCATTCTTCGTGGGCAATGACGCGTCCATTCGTACCCAGATCGAGAACGCAATTGGTTGCAAGGTCGAGTGGCCATTGGGGCACTTAGGAATCCTAGAGAGCGCCAAATAGCGGGACTGTAGCAGCCGCTTCTTCAAGCCGTGCGTGCGCGATTGCAACGTATTCAGGATTCAACTCGAAGCCGAGGAAACGGCGGCCCTCAAGGGAAGCAGCAACGCACTCAGACCCGCTGCCGACGAACGGAACAAGGACTACGTCGTCTTCGTTCGAAAAGTGACGCACGATACGTCGAGACAAGGAAAGGGGCTTCTGCGTCGGGTGATCGACCTTCTCGTCCCGAAATCGCCGGCCGGCGAGCGTTGGGAATCGCCAGACATCGCCGGCCAGTCGGCCTTCGGGGTGAGGGGCCCAGGTCTTTCCGTTCTTCGTGATCTTGTACCGAAGCCGGTCAGTACTCTTGTATGGTTCGCGGATGGGGTGGTACGTGTACCCATTGCCCTTTGAGAACCACAGAATCGGTTCGTAGTGGGCGGCGAGCGACTTGGTGTAGCCGGCAAATCCATTCTCGTAGTACCAGATGATCTGACGACGGTAAGTCAGCCCGAGTTCATACATGTAGCATTGGAGCCAGCACAAATGACGATGGATGCCGTACACAAAGATACTACCATCGGAGGAGAGCAACCGGTGGCACTCTGCCAGCCATGAGCGAGACCATTGCAGCCACCGGTCGGAATTCTCTGATTCGCGCCAAATGCCAAAGTCCTTTTGCAGGTTGTACGGCGGATCAGCAACTATCAACTGAACAGACTCGCTGGGCAATTGCGACATTCCCTCGATGCAGTCGCCTAGTACGATCTTTCCAGTGGCTTGCAAGTGCAGCACCTGTGTCATTTGATGTTCTGGAGGATCAAAATGTACTGATGGTGGACATTCGGTACGTATGCGAATGGATATCCATACGGGAAGATCTTTTTGTGCCGCTGGTATAGTACCTTGATACCTTTCAGTTCGAGCCCGCTTGGGAGGAGAGCATGCACAAGGTCAGCGTGGAACATGTGAAACTTCGTGCGATGGCGAAAGTCGCTCACGACAACAGCCATGTAACGCTTGGGGAGTAGACACGACCTGCACATGCTGAGAATGGTCGCCAGTTCGTGTAAGAAAGTCTCGTAATCGGCGATGTTCCCCAAATCAGCGGGATGATCACTGTAGCGGGTGTCGAGCGAGTTGGCCGTTCGCTCTTGTTTCACCTTTCGATCCTCTTTGTGCAAGATGTTCCAGTAGGGCGGACTCGTCACAATGAAGTGTACCGAGTCCTCCTCAAGAGTTGGGAGGACCTTGCGAGCGTCACCCTGGATCAGGCGTTGGTCAGCGACGGAGGAGAACATGTCGCGAACCTCGACGCGCAGGCGTTCGCGTGCGAGCTCAACGTACTTCGGATTGAGTTCAATGCCAATGCCACGGCGCCCTTCAATGGCGCAAGACTTGAGTGTCGACCCAATACCCACGAACGGGTCAAGCACTACGTCATTGGCCTTAGTAAAAAAGCGGATCAAGCGTCCAACGTCAGTGAAGGAAAACGGCGCTGGATGTTGTCGCTCGATCTGTGCGTCTGGGTGCTTTGCACCCAAGCCCCGCTGAGTCCAGACCGAGACTGTCTCTGGTATCCACTCAGCGGCCGTGAGATCATTCAGGTTGTTTCGAGGATCGACTTTGGCCTGAGAACTGGCTGCTGTCGCTGTACTCATTTATTCGCCTCCAAGACCACCGAATGGATGCTTCAAGGCGAGTCTAGCCAGCACTAGCGCAGGACGCCATTGGCTGTCGGTAATTCGCTGGGCATGCGCCAATCGTTCGCAGTGATGTGAACTGAGTTCGTGGCACAGAGCATGGCCTGGAGTTCGGTGCGGGAGTGGACGTTGTGCTGTTTGTAGAGTTTCTTGGTGTGGAGGTGGACGGTGTGGTAGGAGACGCCGAGGGCGCGGGCGATCTGGTTGTAGGTCTGGCCGGCGAGGAGGCCCTGGAGGACCTGGGCCCGGCGCTGGGAGGGGGCGCGGCCGGGGCGGGGGGCGTAGGGGCGCTTGCGGCGGGGCTGGGCCTCGGCGCTGGTGCGCTCGACTTCGTGGCCGTAGAGGAGGCCGGCGGAGATGTAGCTGACGAAGTCGTTCCAGCCGGCGTAGTTGGCGAGGGTGGTTCTGCGCATCTGCCAGCAGTGGGCGCAGGCGAAGGGGTGATCTCTGTAGTCCGGGGGCGGGGGGATGTTGAGATCGGCGAGGAGGTCGAGGGCGCCGAGGGCTTCGGGGATGGTGATCGGGGGGATGGGGAGGTAGATGACATCGGCGAGACGGTTGCAGGGGATGTGGAGGTAGCGGTGGTTGTTGCGGGTGATGACTTGAGGTGCGCTCGCTGAGTTTGAGATGCAGAGTTGAGGGCTCGCTGCGCTCGCCGTTTGTCTTTGACCGGCGCCACGGCACTGCGTGCCGTTGCCTCTCCCGCCGGGGGCAGGAGAGGGAGCTTCGCTCGCGAGTTGTTGTACCCCCTTCGTCTCG
>JBICIE010000275.1:0-7910 GCA_043101635.1 Phycisphaerales bacterium JB039
TCGAGGCCGCCCGCAACCGCACCGACATCGAGCGCCAGGAGTCGAAGCAGAAGACCGGCTGCTTCACCGGCCTCTACGCCATCAATCCCGCCAGCGGCGAGCGGATCCCGGTGTGGTGCGCCGACTACGTGCTGATGGGCTACGGCTTCGGCGCCATCATGGCGGTGCCGGCCCACGATGAGCGCGACTTCGAGTTCGCCGAGACCTTCGACCTGCCGATCCGCGATGTCGTGCACACGCGCCAGCAGGCGGCCATCGCGTTCATCGCCCGCCACGCCACCACCGAGGAGCGCGACGACACCCGCTGGATCGCGACGCTGGCGGATTTCATGGGCATCACCACCTCGCATGACATGCCGCCGGGCCGCTTCGGCGAAGCGCTGAACATCCTGCGCGAGCGGCGGCTGGGGCGGCCGGTCGGGGCGACCATCCAGCTCTCGCCCCCGAAGCACTCGCTGGCCGGGGCGCCGGGGAGCGTCGGCGAGCGCCGCGGCGCCACGCGGGCGACCTGGATGGAGGTCGTCGATTCGCTCGGGATGACCACCTGGGGCGCCACCGATGCGATCCTGCGCCAGAAGGCCCAGTGCGCCCGCCAGGGCGAGGCCAACGAGAGCCCGGGATACGCCGCCAACAGCTCCAACGACGAACTCACGCTGGACGGCCTGCCCACGGCGCAGGCCAGGGAACGGATCATCGCGTGGCTGGAGGCCAAGGGCATCGGCCGGCGCCGGATCAACTACCGGCTGCGCGACTGGCTCTTCAGCCGCCAGCGCTACTGGGGCGAGCCGTTCCCGATCGTGTGGGATGACCATGGCAACCACCATCCGGTGGATGAGTCAGCCCTGCCGGTGACGCTGCCGCCCTTGACGGATTACGCCCCGCCCGAGAGCGACGAGCCGGTTCCGCTGCTGGCCAAGGCGACGGACTGGGTCAGCACGACCGCCGGCGCGGCGGGCGTCAGCGCACTGGCGCCGGATGACCGCGTGCAGCGCGAGACCAACACGATGCCGGGGTGGGCCGGCTCGTGCTGGTACTACCTGCGCTTCTGCGATCCGAAGAATGACGACCGCTTCGTTGGCAAAGAGGCGGAGCGGTACTGGATGGGCGCCGAATCAACGCGCGGCGGCGTGGACCTGTACATCGGCGGCGCCGAGCACGCGGTGCTGCACCTGCTGTACGCCCGCTTCTGGCACGCGGTGCTGCATGACCTGGGCCATGTCTCGACGCCCGAGCCGTTCGGCAAGCTGTTCCATCAGGGGCTGATCACCAGCCACGCCTACCAGGACAGGACCGGTCGGCTGATCCCCATCGACGAGGTCGAGCAGCGCGACGACCGCTTCGTGATGAAGGCGACCGGCGAAGAGGTCCGGCAGATCGTTGCCAAGATGTCCAAGGCGCTGAAGAACGTCGTCAACCCGGATGATGTCATCGCCGAGTACGGCGCCGACACGTTCCGGCTGTACGAGATGTACATGGGGCCGCTGGAGGCGTCCAAGCCCTGGGATACCCGAGCAATCAGCGGGCTGTTCCGCTTCCTGCAGCGGACCTGGCGGCTGCTGATCGATGAAGAGACCGGCGGCGTGAAGCTGGCCGACGCCCCTGATGCCGATCTGGAGAAGAAGCTGCACCGCATGATCGCGAAGGTGGGCGGCGACATCGAACAACTGGCGTTCAACACCGCGATCGCGGCGATGATCGAGTTCGTCAACGCCGCGACCAGCGCTGCCGCGGGCGCCGCCGGTGAGCCGGGGCCGGCGCTGACGCGCGATCAGGCGGAGCGCTTCGCGCTGGCGCTGGCGCCGTTTGCGCCGCACATGGGCGAAGAACTCGCCCTGCGCCTCGGGCGCGAGGCCATGATCACCACCACGGGCGCCTGGCCGCAGGTGAACGAGGCGATGCTGCGCGATGATGAGGTCGAGATCGCGGTGCAACTGCTGGGCAAGGTCAAGGCCCGCATCATGGCCCCGGCGGGCGCCGACGAGGATCAGCTGCGCGACTTCGCGATGGCCCACCCGGATGTCCAGGCGCTGGTCGAGGGCAAGACGGTGCGCAAGGTCATCGCCGTGCCCGGACGGCTGGTCAATATCGTGGCGGGATAGGCCAGGAGCCGGGAAGACAGAGCTGGTCCCCAGGCGGATCGGCAATGCTCTCGTCCGGGAGCGACTTCGTCAGAAACCGATCATCACTTCTTGAGCCCGCTCGGGCTCAAGGGCGGCAGCGTCTTCACCGCAGAGTTCGAGACCGTCCGACTTCTCGATGTCGTCCAAGGCTTCGAAGACCTCATCGATCGCCGGACAATGAGCGCCAGTTCCTTCATGCCGCGCGTGCGGGGCGCTGGCCTTTCCCCCGCCATGATCGCGCCTCGCAGGCCAGGCGAACTCTCAACGCCGGGCCCTCCGTTGCCTGCGCCACTATTCTCTGGTCTCTCGTCTCTCGTCTCTCGTCTCTCTGTGCCCTCTGTGCCCTGTGTGAACAGCCGATCTACACATTGAACAAAAAGTGACACACATCCTCATCCCGCATCGCGTAGCTCTTGCCCTCCACGCGCATCCGCCCCGCCTGCTTGATCGCCTTCTCGCTCTTCAGTTCCGCCAGGTCCGCCACGCTGTAGATCTCCGCCCGGATGAACCCGCGCGCAATGTCTGAGTGGATCGCGTGCGCCGCCTCCACCGCGCTCGCCCCGCTGCGCACCGTCCACGCGCGGATTTCCTTCTCGCCCGCCGTGTAGAAGCTCTGCAGCCCCAGCAGCCGGTACGTCGCCCGCGCCAGCTTGTGCAGCGCCGGCTCATCCAGCCCCAGCGACTCCAGCATCTCCGCCCGGTCGCCCTCCTCCATCTGCGCCAGCTCCGCCTCGATGCGCGCGCACACCGGCACGAACTCGGCGCCGACCTCCGCCGCATGCGCCCGCACCTGCGACGCAAGCTCCCCTTCCCCCCCCGCGTCATCCTCATCCACGTTCGCCACATACAGCACCGGCTTGCCGCTCAGCATCGCCAGCCCGCGCAGGGCCTTCTCCTCCTCCGGCCCGTGCAGTTCCATCCCGCGCACCGGCTGCCCCTCGCTCAGCAGCGGCATCGCCTTCTGCAGCACGCTCAGCCGCGCCAGCGACTCGGCGTCCCGCCGCCGCGCCGCCTTCTCCGCCCGAGGCAGCGCGTTCTCCACCATCTGCAGATCCGCGAAGATCAGCTCCAGTTCGATCGTCTCGATGTCCCGCGCCGGGCCCAGGCTCCCCGCCACGTGCGCCACCTCCTGCCCCCCCGGCGCCTTCGTGAAGCACCGCACCACGTGAATCAGCGCGTCCACATCCCGGATGTGGCTCAGAAACGCGTTGCCCAGCCCCGCCCCCTCGCTCGCCCCCGGCGCCAGCCCCGGAATGTCCACCAGCTTCAACTGCGCCGCCACGATCTTCTTCGTCGCGATGTGCGACGCCAGCGTCGCCAGACGCGGATCGGGAATGTCCGCAACCCCCACGTTCGCCCGCCCCGCCCCGGCCGCCGCCGGATCCGGCGCCACGCCCGTCAGCGCCTCAAACAGCGTCGTCTTACCGACATACGGGAGTCCGACAATTCCAGCTTCCATGACTCTCCCTGTGAGCAGCCCGCCCGAGAACGCCGCATGGTATCGCAATCCTGCCCCGCCCACGGCCCGCCTCGTCCCAACCGCCGCAGGCAAACCACGCCGATTTGCGGGCGCCCGGCGCACCCTGGGGTATGCTGACCATGACAGCGCGCCGGCGCCCGGCGCGCGGCCCCGGTTGCCGTATACTGCCCCTGAAGCGCTCGTAGCTCAGCCAGGATAGAGCGGCGGTTTCCTTCGAAAGAGGGGCCCGGCCCGGAGACGGGCCGAGGCGAACCGGGTGAACTCGGGGAAGCCCTCCCCCGCATCCGCGGGCGGGTAATCCCGAGCCAAGCCGTCGGCGGGGCCCGGCAACAGCCGGTCGCCGGCGGAAGGTGTAGAGGCCAGCGGGTGAGGCGCCCCGCCGATAACCCCGCAACCCGCCTGCGATCATCAGGCGGGCAGCGCCCGGCGCCCGACACCGGCAACAGCCGGAAGGGCGAAGAGATGGTCCGGCCCGGCGCCAAAGCGCCGGATGCGCCGAAACCGCAGGTCGGAGGTTCGAGTCCTCCCGGGCGCGCTTCAGAGAGAGTCCAGCGGGGCGGAGCCCCGCTTGCAGCCGCACGGAGGGGTCACCCGCGGCCAGTCGCGGAGCCAGCGATGCCCAACCGAATCGTCCACATCTGCGCGCTCGCCGCCCTTGCGACGGCCCTGACCGCCTGCGCCTCCAAAGTCCCGATCCGGCACAAGGGCCCCCAGTTCGTCCAGGGCGGCGCCTGGGAACTCGTCCTGCCCGGCCCCGCCGTCGCCGCGGCAGATCCCGACCCGCAGGCCTGGTACCTCACCCGGCGCGACGATGCCCTCGGCGCCACCTCCCCATCCTGGGCCCCGGTCGGCGATGTCGCCGAGGCTCGCGCCACGCTCGACCGCCAGCGCACCATCTACCTCCGCCGCTCCGAGCAGTCCCTGCTCTACTTCGGCCGCCCCCCGGTCTTCCTGCCCCCGCCGCCCACCGGCGCCCCCCGCCCCGCCCCGCGCTACTGGGATCCCTGATCCGGCCACGCCAAAGGGGCCCGCCTCCCGGCGAGCCCCTCGTGCGCCACGGTGCGCGAAGCGGCTCAGTCGTGCAGCGCATCCACCGCCGGGATGTTCGCCACCTTCAGCAGCAGGTTCGTCTCGATGCGGCAGTTCGATCGCGTGAAGTGACGCTCCGCGAAGAACAGCTTCAACTCGTACTTCTCGCCATCCTCCAGCCAGTTCAGGCGGTCCAGTTCCACCGTCTGGCTCACCGCGCCGTGCACCCCGCCCAGGTCGATCACCATCTTCCCGTCGATGAACACCCACACGTCGTCGTCGCCGAAGAACGTGAACACCTGCCCCGTCCCCTCCTTGTACACGAACTTCGTCGCCAGCTCCATCGTGAAGTGGTAGTTGTGCCCCCACTGGTCCGCCGCCGGATTCCCATACAACTGGCCGTCGATCGGGAAGAACCCCTCCCGCTCCGATGTCGAGTAGTCATCGTGGGCGTGGAAGACGTACTGACCCGTCTGCTCGTTCAGACGCAGCTCCAGCGGGACCAGCCGCGCCAGGTTCACCCCCGGCACGTTGCGGAACCACTGGTAGAACGTCTCGTCGCTGGTCACCACCGGGTCCGACCGCGATTCCAGCGATGGCGCACTGTCGCCGGGACGCGCGTCCATGTAGTCCGCCTCCGCGATCCGCGGGAAGATGTTCTTGTCCTCCGCGTCCTTCGCCTGCGTGTTGACCCGTTTCCCCTGCCCGCCCGCCAGCGCCGGTTTACCCTCGTCATCCAGCTCCAGCGCCACCCAGCCGACCCGGTGGCCCGTGTTGTACTGCTCGAAGTCGTCGTGCCCGCCCCCCGGCTCGTTGTACGGCCGGAAGTCGCGCACCACCCCGTACACCGTCACGACCTCGGGCGGCGGCGGCTCCGGCGGGTCCGACTGCTGCGCCACAGCCGGACTGGCCACGGCAAGGCCGACGATCGCAGTCAGCGTGAGATGGCGGTTCATGGCAGTTCCTTCCCGGCGCGTCCCCCCCCGGGTCTGCGCCAATCGCCTCCATCCACCGTCAACTCTCGCATTCAAGCGGGCGCGCGACAACCGGGCGTTTCGGGCGCCCTGGGCCGCGCGGCCCGCCTGTCCGGTCTGCAGCGTCTGTGCTGGCTCAGTTCGCCGTGATCTGGCTCAGGCTCGTCGCCGTCCCCTGGTTCACCTCGTTGAACAGGGCTAGCGTGGCCGCCTGGGTCGCCTGCCGCGGCACCCGGAAGCACACACGCCCGTTATTCGGGTTGTACCAGATCGAGCCCCACCCGCTGGCGACCCCTTCCTCGATCGTCTTGTACCGCATGTACACCTTCGTCACCGCCCCGTTGTCCACGTCGTAGATCGCCTGGGACGGGTTGCGGTAGGGGTTCAGCATCCCGGCGCTTTCCGGAGAGGACAGCACGTCCTCCAAGTTCGGCGGCCACGCCCCGGCGCCGCCGCTGATCGTCGCGTCGTGCAGCCGCCAGTTGACCACCGCCTGCGCCAGCGCCGCCCGCGCCCCCTTCGCCGCCGACACCCGCGCCTCGGACCCGAAGTCCAGATAACGCGGAAGCGCCACCGCCGCCACGATCGCCAGCACCACGATCACCGCGATGACCTCGACGAGCGTGAACGCGCACTGGCGAGTCTTGAACCGCATGGCGGGGGCCTCGCAGGGAAAGTCGGTTACAGCAGGACCCGCGCCGAGCCCGCCGCGCCGCCACCGCCGCCCCGGCGCGGCTCGTCGTGATCAGGCAAACCGGCGACGTCCGCAAACCGCCCCGCAGATCCCGCGCCTGTCGGCGGCGCGCCCGCCAATCTCCGGTTACGATGGACATCCCGCGGCAAGGATGCCGATGCAGGAGGCTGGGCTCATAACCATGGGCTCACAACGAGGGGAGACGCATGGACGCGTTCGTAATCGACGGTGGCGCTCGGCTCGCAGGAACCATCCGCGTCGGAGGGTCCAAGAACGCCGCCTTGCCCCTCATGGCTGCCGCCCTCCTCACCGAGGCGCCCATCGTCCTCGAAGACATCCCCGACCTCGCCGACATCCGCAACATGCGCCGGCTCCTCAGCGAACTCGGCGTCGTCGGCGAGTTCGCCGAGAGCCCCGCCGGCCTCCGCCAGCTCACCCTCCAGACCGTCGACGAGGCCGCCAGCCACGCCCGCTACGACATCGTCAAGACCATGCGCGCCAGCGTCTGCGCCCTCGGCCCCATGCTCGCCCGGCGCGGCGCCGCCCGCATTTCCATGCCCGGCGGCTGCGCCATCGGCCAGCGCCCCATCGACCTGCACCTCCGCGGCCTCGAGGCCCTCGGCGCTGAGATCTCGCTCAGTCAGGGCGATGTCGTCGCCCGCGCCCCCGGCGGCCGCCTCAAGGGCGCAAAGCTCTTCCTCGGCGGCGCCTTCGGCTCCACCGTCCTCGGCACCGCCAACATCATGAGCGCCGCCACCCTGGCCGAGGGGACCACCGTCATCGAGTCCGCCGCCTGCGAGCCCGAGGTCGTCGATCTGGCGACGCTGCTCAACGCCATGGGCGCCCGCATCACCGGCGCCGGCACGCCCCGCATCACCGTCGAGGGCGTCGATGAGCTTGGCCCGGCCCGCCACCACATCATGGCCGACCGCATCGAGGCCGGGACCTTCATGTGCGCTGCCGCCATCACCAACGGCGACCTCACGCTCGAGAACTGCCCGCTGGACGCCCTCATGGCCGTCACCGACCGCCTCAGCGCGGTCGGTGTCAGTGTGGTCGAGGCTCGCGACTCCACCAACCCCCTCCGCGCCACCGTCCGCATCACCTGCGGCCGCCGGCTCATGCCCGTCGAGATGACCACCCAGCCGCACCCCGGCTTCCCGACCGATGTCCAGGCCCAGCTCATGGCCCTGCTCACCCTCGCCGAGGGCAACAGCGTCATCACCGAGAAGATCTTCCCCGAGCGCTTCCTGCACGTGGCCGAACTCCAGCGCATGGGCGCCCGCGTCCTGCGCCAGGGCGCAACCGTCGTCATCAGCGGTGTCAAGACCCTCGTCGGCGCCCCCGTCATGGCCAGCGACCTGCGGGCCTCGGCGGGCCTCGTCCTCGCCGGCCTCGCCGCCGAGGGCCGCACCACCATCAGCCGCGTCTACCACCTCGACCGCGGCTACGAACGCCTCGAAGAGCGCCTGAAGACGGTGGGCGCCCGCATCCGCCGCGTCGACGACCAGGAAGCCGGCCTCGCCATCGCCGCGGCGTAGTTCGCACTCCAACGCGCGCACGCAACCCCCGCTCCCCCGCCCCCGGCGGGGGAGCTGTCGAGCGCAGCGAGA
>JBICIE010000276.1:0-24865 GCA_043101635.1 Phycisphaerales bacterium JB039
GCGGCCACACCTTCGGCAAGGCCCACGGCATCGGCGAGAAGTCCCTGGTCGGCGCGGAGCCGGAAGGGGCCGACATCGCCGAGCAGGGCCTCGGCTGGACCAGCAAGCACGAGAGCGGCAAGGGCGGCCACACCTTCACCAGCGGCCTCGAGGGCGCCTGGACGCCTACGCCGACGAGGTGGTCCAACGCCTACCTCAACAGCCTGTTCGCCTTCGAATGGGAGTTGACCAAGAGCCCGGCCGGCGCGTGGCAGTGGACGCCCAAGGACGCCCCGGCCGTTGTTCCCGATGCGCACATCGAGGGCAAGAAGAACAAGATCATCATGCTCACCACCGACATCGCCCTGATCCGGGATCCGGTGTACCGGGAGATCTCCGAGCGATTCGCCAACGACGCCGACGCCTTCAACGACGCCTTTGCGCGCGCGTGGTACAAGCTGACGCACCGCGACATGGGGCCGCACATCCGCCTGCTCGGCCCGGAGGTGGCGCCGGCGCAGCTCTGGCAGGATCCCGTCCCGCCGGTCAATCATGAACTGATCGACGCCCGCGACATTGCGCAGCTCAAGGGCAAGATCCTCGGTTCAGGACTCACTGTGCCGCAGCTCGTCAAGACCGCATGGGCCTCGGCCTCGACCTACCGCGACAGCGACAAGCGCGGCGGGGCCAACGGGGCCCGCATCCGCCTGGCGCCGCAGAAGGACTGGGACATCAACGAGCCCGAGGCGCTTGCCGAAGCGCTCGCGGCGCTTGAGAAGGTCCAGAAGGACTTCAACGCCTCACAGCGCGGTGGCAAGAAGGTCTCGATGGCGGATCTGATCGTTCTGGGCGGCTGCGCTGCGGTGGAAGCGGCGGCGAAGCAGGCCGGCTATGACGTGACGGTCCCGTTCACGCCAGGCCGCACCGACGCCACCGCGGCGATGACCGACGAGGCTTCCTTCGCGTTCCTGCGTCCCATGACCGACGGCTTCCGCAACTACATCGGCGATGAGCATTACCGCCGTCCGGAGGTGGAACTGGTCGATCGCGCCAATCAACTCACGCTCACCGCGCCGGAGATGACCGTGCTCGTGGGCGGGCTGCGCGTGCTGGGCGCGAACTTCGAAGACTCACAGCACGGCGTCTTCACCGACCGGGCCGGGGCCCTCACGAACGACTTCTTCGTGAACCTGCTGGATATGGGCACGCAGTGGAAGCCCTCCTCCGAGGGCGACTACCTCTACGAGGGCTACGACCGCAAGACGGGCGAGCGGAGGTGGACCGCGACGCGGGTGGATCTCGTGTTCGGTTCCAACTCGCAACTGCGCGCCTTGGCCGAGGTCTACGCCAGCGATGATGCGCAGCAGAAGTTCGTCGAAGACTTCGCGGCGGCCTGGACCCAGGTCATGAATCTCGACCGCTTCGAGCTTCCGGCCGATGCGCGCGTCGCCGGGGTCAATTCGATGGATGGCAACTGACCTAGCGAAGAGTCGCCTCGGGCCAGACCTCTGGCGGCGTCAGCGTCAGACAGACCCCGGTCTCATCGCTTTGGGGAGGGCGTTGAGACCGGGGTCTTCTCGTGGTTTCGGGGGCCTCACTGCTTTCTCGCGGCCGGGCTCAACTGCGTCCGGCGGGAGGGCGCGCCTCAATACTCGCGATCGGTCAGAATCCCCGGCTGGGGCACGGGGTACAGCCCGTCGGCGTCCACCAGCAGCGGCCCACGCCGTCACCGGGGCGCTGAGACGGCTGCGCCGACTTCAAGCACGCCTGCAGGGCAGACACGAGGACGGCGCATCAGGGCGGCGGGGCGTCGGGTAAGCGCAGGGTTGCGCCGGCCTGAATCTCGACCGAATCGACGTGCCCGGTCACACGCCCGCCGTCTCCATCCACCAGCGCGTGTGCGTGCATGGCGGTTCCGTGATGCGTCAGCAGACCCTGCGCGTCGCTCGCGTAGAAGCCCACGATGGTCACGGGGGTGGGCTCGGTCAGCGCGATGCGGCGGGGCTCGCGTCCGGCCGCCGCCTCGCCGCTGCTGTGCGGACAGAACCCGTTGATCACGTGCATGTGAAGGGACGTTGCTGTGCCGCGGATGATGAAGGGGAAGGGCTGTGACGTGTCTATGCCGCGCTCGGCAGCCGCCCGCACGATCGCGGCCTCCAGTTCTGCGCCGGCCAACGTTTCGTGAAGCCGATTGCTATGCCACGCCCCGACGCGCGATGCGGTGAGCAGCGTCGCTTTCGCATCGGGCTCGACCGCTGGCCCCGAGGTCAGGACATCGCCATCGCGGACGCGCGAGACCCACGCGCCGCCATCAACGATGGTGATCTCACCGTCCAACTGCTCGATCGCGCCAACAGCAACGTCGTTCGGTCCGGCCCACTCGCGGAGGGCCACGCGAGCTTCCGTCGATCCCTCGCGCATCACCGCTCGCATGGCGCCGAACTGCTGGACCGACGTGGTGGTTGGCGTCGGGCCGGACTGTCGAGCGCGTTCGGCGCAGCCGAGCGAACAGAGCGCTGCTGCCAGTGCTGCATAACGGGCGACAGACCTCAATGGGCTTGTCATGAGGGATCGTACCCTCCCGTGGCCGGTTCGCCGCCCCGGCCTGCGCTGCGCCTACCGCAGCAGCCACTGGCCGGCCGCGGCGCACAGCGCCACCACGACAACCGGGGGCGCCTTGACCACCTTCAGCAGGCCGAGGGCGAGGAGCGCAACGGCGAGGTCTCGCGCATCGCGCACGCCTTCTGTGAAGACCGGCGTGTACAGGGCCGCGAGAAGGATGCCGACAACTCCCGCGCCTGCGCCGCGGAGCCCCGCCTGAGCCCACGGCATGGAGCGCAGTTGATGCCAGTACGGCAGCACGCCGCCGACAAGGAGGCATGAGGGCAGAAAGATCGCCAGGAGGCACCACGCCCCGCTCAGCCATGCGTTTGGACCCGCGTAGATCACGGCGCCGAGATAGCCGGCGAAAGTGAAGAGCGGGCCAGGGATCGCCTGGGCGGCGCCGTACCCGGCGAGGAACGCGTCGTCGCTGACCCAGCCGGGAGGAACGACCTCTGAGCGCAGGAGGGGCAGGATCACGTGCCCGCCTCCGAAGACCAGCGATCCGGATCGGTAGAAGGCGTCGAACACCGCCAGCGACTGAGAGCCCGTCGCTCTCGCCGCGGCGGGCGCTGCCAGGAGCAGCAGCCCGAACAGGAGCAGCGAAGCGATGGCCGGAGCGTGGCCGCGCACGCCCTCGTGCGCGCCCGGGCGCGGCAGATGGACGGCGCGGCGGAAGAGCACCCAGCCCAGGATCGCCGACGCAACGATTACCGCGACCTGGGCCCACGCGTTGGGGACCAGAAGGACCGCCGCCGCGGCGAGCAGGCAGATCGCGACGCGCGGCCAGTCGGGGCAGAGCTTGCCCCACATGCCCCACACCGCGTGGGCCACGACCGCGACCGCCGCCAGCTTCAGTCCATGAACCCAGCCCGCCTGCGCGAGGTTCCCCGCGCCGGAGACGCCGTAGGCAAACAGGATGAGGAGTACCGCGGATGGCGTCAGGAAGGCCAGGGACGACAGCACCGCGCCGGTGAGGCCCGCCCGTTGCAGGCCCAGCGCAAACACGAACTGGCTGCTGGCAGGTCCGGGCAGGAACTGGCAGAGCGCCACCAGGTCGGCGTACTCCTCTTCGCTGAGCCAGCGCCGCCGATCGACGAACTCGGTGTGGAAGTAGCCGAGGTGGGCGATCGGTCCGCCGAAGGAGATCAGGCCGAGCTTGGCGAATGCAGCCGCGACCTCGCCGGTGGCGGCGCCCCTTGATCGCGAAGGCGCGTCAGCCGCGCCATGGACATCACCGCTCAAGCCTCGACCCAGCAGTCATGATGGCGATCGACTGCGGCGTCGGGTCGTGGCCATCGGCGCCCGCTCGCAGCGGGGCGCGCGAGTCGATCGTGAGGTCCCCCGCGCCCGTCGAAACCGCAGTTTGGCTCGAAGTCGATCAATCTGCGGTCTCCTCCGTTTCGCAGGTTGCGCCGGCCTCGCCTGATTCAATACTCGCGATCGGTCAGAATCCCCGGCTGGGGCACGGGGTACAGCCCGTCGGCGTCCGCCAGCAGCGGGGCGTCGGAGTCGGTCGTGAGGTCGGCCACGCCGGGGGCGAACTCGTGCTTGCAGTCGAGCATCTCCTGGAAGGTGACCTCGCGGCCCGTATGGGCGGCCATGCGGCCCATGTTGCAGACGAGGCTGGCCTCGACGCCGCGCCGGGCCTCGTTGTAGGGCCGGCCGTCGCGGATGGCGGCGATCAGGTCCTCCCACTCGTTCTGGTAGGGATTGCGCTCATCGCGGGCGACCTCGGAGGTCCACAGGATGCTGTCGCGGCTGAAGTCGCGGCTGCTGTAGATCCGCGAGGGCAGTCCGCAGTCGCCGTTGGCCGAGACGATCGCCGAGCCCTTCGTGCCGTGCATGTAGCTCATGAACTGCTCCTGGCAGCCCTCGATGTTCCGGCCGTCGAAGCTCATTTTCGTGCCGTCGGGATAGGTGTACTCGATGCCGTAGCTGTCGAAGTTCTGGTCCACGTAGGGTGTGCCGTCCCGGGCCGTGCGGTAGTGGCGGCCGCCGATGCCCTGGGCCTTGACGGGCCAGGCGCCCTTCATCCAGCAGAGCTGGTCGATGATGTGGATGAAGAAGTCGTTGAACGCCCCGCCGCTGGCCCACAGGAAGCTGTGGAAGCGCCGGATCTGGTACTCCAGTTCGCTGACGCCGGCGGGGACGGGCGGTGAGCGGAAGGTCGCGATGGCGCCCTGCATGCGGTAGCCGTGCTGGGAGACGATCTCGCCGAGTTCGCCATCCTGCACGCGCCGGGCGAGTTCTTCCATGGCGCGGCTGTGGCGCGACATCAGGCCGACCCCAACCTTGAGGTTCTTCTGCCGGGCCCGTTCGGCCAGTTCGAGCATTCTGCGGCTGGTCGGTCCGTCCACGGTGACGGGCTTCTCCATGAAGACGTTGAGGCCCTTGTCGATGGCGTAGCTGAAGTGGACCCAGCGGAACGCCGGCGGCGTCGCGAGGATGACCACATCGCCGGGCTTGAGCAGGTCCATCACCTCGCGGTAGCCGTCAAAGCTGACGAAGCGGCGCTCCGGCGGCACATCGACGCCGCCCTCGACGGACTCGCTCAGGGCGTCGTGGCTGGACTGGAGGCGATCCTCGAAGACATCCGCCATCGCGACGAGTTGCACCGGGCCGCGCTTGACCGAGATGGCGTTCTGGGCGGCGCCGGAGCCGCGCCCGCCGCAGCCGACGAGGCCGACCTGGATGGTCTCGCTGCCGCCGAGGTGGACGCCGGCGAGTCCGTACGAGGCCAGCAGCGTGGTCGCCGCGATGGCGCCGGTGTCGGTCAGGAATTCGCGACGGGTCTTCTGCCTGGTCATGCCTGTCCTCTCAAGGGGCTGGGGTTCGGCCGCCGGTGCGCTGCTCCAGCGTACCGGCTTCCGGCAGGCTGGGCTGGGCAGCGCGATCGGAGGATACCCGAAATCGCATCAGGTGGCCAGTTGGGCGGCCCCCGGGCGGCCCCGGCGTTGCGCGCCTCGGGGCGCCGGGCCGAGAGCGCGGGATTGGCGCGAGGGCCATGGAGCAGCCCGGGGCTGTGGCAAGGAGGTGGCGGGCCGCGGCGAAGAGTCGGCGCCCGCGGCGAACATTGACGCGTCATCAACTCAGCTTGCGGCGCTTCTGGAGCAGTTGCCTGGCCAGTTGCTGCATGTCTTCCACGGCGTCGGTCTCATCGACGATCTCCAGGCCGAGGAGCGTCTCGATCACATCTTCGATCGTGACGATGCCGACGGCGCCGCCGTATTCGTCGACTGCCAGGAACAGGTGCTCGCGCCGGCGCACGAACTCTTGCAGCACCACGGGCAACCTGGCCGCCTCCGGCACGGGATGCAGCGGCCGCGCCAACTCGGCCAGGGGCGTCTCGGTCCGGCCCTGGCAGAGCGCCTGAAACAGCTCTTGCCTGTGCACCACGCCGCTGGGATCGTCCAGCGAGGCGCCGACGACGGGGATGCGCGCAAACTGCGGCGCTCCTCCGCGGGTGACTTCCCCGACTGTCTGGTCCGCCCGGAGGGTGAAGACGACGGTTCGGGGGGTCATGATGTCCTCGACCGTCACATCCCGAAGGGCGATGAGGTTGCGCAGCAGCGCGGCCTCGGTGGAGTCGATCGCGCCATCCGCCAGCGCCATCTCGGCGAGACTGCGAACTTCGTCGCGGCTCATCCCGGGGATGGCCTGCCTTCGGCCCGACAGGATTTGCGATATCCAGTTGCAGGCCGCCACGACGGGGCGCAGGATGATGATCAGAACGTGAATCACGGCGGCGGCCAGCGGCGCCAGCCGCTTGGCGTGCACGGCGCCAAGGGTCTTGGGGATGATCTCCGAGAAGACCAGCACCAGCAGCGTCACCACGAAGCTGACCGCGCCGACCCAGGCGTCACCCCACAGCAGCGCCGCCTCGGCGCCGACGCCCGCGGCGCCGAGCGTGTGCGCAAAGGTGTTGAGCGTCAGGATCGCCGCCAGCGGCTGGTCGACATCGTCCTTCATGCGCTGCAGCCGGCGCCCGGCCACGCTTCCCTGCTCCACCAGCACCGCGACATGCGAGCGAGGCACGCTGAGCAGAACCGCCTCCAGCAGAGAGCACAGAAACGAGACGATCAGGGCGAGCAGCAGATACACCAGCAGCAGGATCATCCTGAAGCGCCTCCACAGTCTGTTGCGGTTGCGGAGGATCCGGTTGTTGAATGTGCGTCCATGGGCGCCCTGCCTCCAGCCGGGGGTTCCCGGCGCCGATCACCTGCCGGCGATCAGCATCAACTCATAGTCATCGAGGGTGATCGGTCGCAGCCCCCAGTTGCCGGCGGTCCCGCCGTAGACGCCGCGCACGGTCAGGCCGGCGTCCTCGGCCATGCGCCGGATCTCCGGAGCGGTGTAGAAGCGCTCGCGCAGATCGCCGGGCAGTGGATCGTTGGGGAGCAGGTCGTGCACGTCGCTGCGCTCGGTCATCGTGAGCGGGTCGAACCGGCCGCTCTCGACCGACTGCTCCGTGGCGGCCCGGACCGCGCGCAGGGCGCTGAGCGCGTTGAGAATGAGCACGCCGCCGGGTCGCAGCGACGCCGCGATGTTGCGGAGGATTCCCTCGTCGCGGCGGACCGGGTCGTCGCGCTCGCAGAGCAGGCAGAAGGCGCCCTCGCACAGGCACAGCACCGTGTCGAACGCCTCCGGGCGGAGGAACGCCGCGGCGTCGGCCCGGACGAACTCGATGTCGACGCCGGCGGCCCGGGCCCGCCGGCGCGCCAGTTCGAGCATCCCCTCGGAGAGATCGACGGCGGTCACCCGAAAGCCGCGCGCCGCCAGCGGGACCGCGTGGCGGCCCGTGCCGCAGCCCAGGTCGAGGATGGCGCCGCCGGCTGGGGGCCGCGCGTGCTCCACGATGAAGGCGATCTCGGCCTCGGTGTTGCGCGTGAAGACCTGATCGTCGTATTGCGGAGCGAACTGGTCGAAGAACTGGCGCCAGGGATGCTCTGTCATTGGCTCTGCCCTCGACGGGGAAGCGGGTACGGGCGACTCGCCCGCGTCCCGGTCGGTGTCCGCCAGCCCCTTGTGCGGACCGGCTCGGTCGCTGCCGGCTGGCAAACGCCGGGGCGCGGGCGCTGCCAAGTCGAGACGCGGGGATGTCCGCCGGAGTACGATCGCCCCCACACCAGGAGGGCTGATGGCATGATAGGGCTTCAACGACACGTTCTCGCCGCGCTGCGCTGGTCAGGCCGGCCGCGGAACACGATCTGGGCACTGCTGCTCGTCGCCTGTGTCTGCGATGTCGCCGGCGCCCAGGGAGGAACAGGCGCCCCTGCGCCAAGACCGCACATCATCCATATCGTCGCCGACGACCTGGGCTGGAAGGATGTCGGCTTCAACGGGTGTGAGGACATCCGGACGCCGAACATTGACCGGCTGGCCGCCGAGGGTGCGACGCTCACGCAGTTCTACGCCCAGCCGATGTGCACGCAGACGCGGGCTGCGATCATGACCGGCCGGTATCCGTTCCGCTATGGACTGCAGACCGCGGTCATTCCATCGGTCTCGGCCTACGGGCTTGATACCACCGAGTGGCTGATGCCCCAGTGTCTGAAGGAGGCGGGGTACAAGACCGCCATCATCGGCAAGTGGCATCTTGGTCATGCGGACAAGCAGTGGTGGCCCAGGCAGCGCGGCTTCGATTACCAGTACGGCGCCATGATCGGGGAGTTGGACTACTTCACGCACGACGAGCACGGCGTGCTCGACTGGTACCGCGACAATCAACCCGTGGTCGAGGAAGGCTACACCACGACGCTGCTGGGCCAGGATGCCGCACGGCTCATCGAGCAGCACGATCCCTCGACACCGCTGTATCTGTACCTGGCGTTCAATGCGCCGCACACGCCGTATCAGGCGCCCCAGGAGTACATTGATCGCTACCCGGATATCGAGGATCCGACCCGCCGGATATACGCCGGCATGGTGAGCTGCCTGGACGACGAGATCGGTCGGGTGGTCGATGCGCTGGAACGCAAGAACATGCGCGCCAACACGGTCATCCTCTTTCACAGCGACAACGGCGGCACGCGCAACGCGATGCTCAGCGGAGTCATGGCGGACGTTTCGAACATCAACCTGCCGTGTGACAACGGCCCCTATCGCGAGGGGAAGGGCATGCTCTACGAGGGCGGCACGCGCGTCTGCGCGCTGGCGAACTGGCCCGGGCGCATCGCGGCGCAGCGCGTGGACGGGCTGATCCACGTCGTGGATCTCTTCCCGACGTTCGCCGCGCTCGCCGGCGCCTCGACGGCCAGGAGCAAGCCTCTGGACGGGATCAATGTCTGGAGCGCCATCGCGGGGGGCGAGCCGTCGCCGCGGACCGAGATCATTTACAACATCGAGCCCTTCCGGGCTGCGATACGCCGTGAGAACTGGAAGCTCGTCTGGCGGGCCACGCTGCCCTCGAGCGTTGAGTTGTACGATCTCGAATCGGACCCATCTGAGCAGAACAACCTGGCCAGCGCCCATCCCGCGCTGGTCGGCTCGCTGCAGCAGCGGGTCGACGCCCTGGCGAGGGAGGCGGCCAAGCCGCTCTTCCTGGTCGATCAGTTCAAGGTGGTCATGACCAACATGAAAGGCGAGCCGGTGCTGCCGATCGATGAGGAGTTCAACACCATCGACGCGCCCTGATCACGCCGGAGACCGGCGGCTGGTGGGCCCGGTTCACCCGGCTGGGGCATAGTGCGTCGGCGCCCCCGGCCCCACCGGCAGGCCGAGCAGGAAGACCCACAGGTAGAACAGCGCCGTCCAGCCGATCAGGAACGCGATCGAGTACGGCAGCATGGTCGCGATCATGGTGCCGATGCCCAGGTCGCGCTTGTACTTCGTCGCGACCGCGAGGATCAGCCCGAAGTAGCTCATCATCGGCGTGATGATGTTGGTCGTCGAGTCGCCGATGCGATAGGCGGCCTGGATGACCTCCGGGCTGTAGCCGATCGTCATGAGCATGGGGACGAAGATGGGCGCGGTGACCGCCCACTGGGCGCTGGCGGAGCCCAGCATCAGATTCACGATGCAGCACATCAGGATGAACGGGATGAACACCAGCGGGTTGTCCAGGCGCATCGCCACGAGGACGTCGGCGCCGAGCACCGCGAGGATCTGACCGAGTCCGGAGTAGCCGAAGAACGCGACGAACTGGGCTGCGAAGAAGACCAGCACGATGTACAGCCCCATGCTGCGCATCGCCCCTGCCATGGCGTCGATCACATCCCGGTCGTTGCGCATCGTGCCGACGACGCGCCCGTACACGAACCCCGGCACGACGACGAAGATCAGGATGATCGTCACCACGCTGCGCAGCAGCGGACGGAACGCCTCCGGTCCGGTGGCCGCCGGGTCCGGGTTGCGCAGCACGCCCCAGCCGGGCAGCCAACTGATCAGTTGGGCTCCCGGCAGCGCAGGTCCGGCGACCACGACGATCCCGAGCGCTACCAGCAGCGCGCTCAATCCCGCCAGCAGCAGCCCGCGCTTCTCGGCGCGGCTGACCGGCTGCATCTCGGCGCGCTCCTCCAGGTCCTCGGACGCCTCGCTGTCGCGGTAGGTTCCCAGGCGGGGCTCCACCAGCCTGGCGGTGACGAACCAGCCCAGCCCGGTGATCAGGAAGGTGCTGGCCATCATGAAGTACCAGTTCACCGCCGGGTGCACCTCGTAGGTCGGGTCGATGATCCGGGCCGCCTCCTCGGTGATACCGGCCAGCAGGGGGTCGACTGTGCCGATCAGCAGGTTCGCCGAGTATCCGCCCGAGACGCCGGCGAACGCCGCGGCCATTCCCGCCAGCGGATGGCGCCCGAGCGAGTGGTAGATCGCCATCGCCAGCGGGATGAGCACCACGTAACCCATCTCGCTGGCGGTATTGCTCAGCACGCCTGCGAACACGACCACCAGCGTCACCAGGTTCTTCGGCGCCCCCAGCACCAGAGCCCGCACCGCCGTCGTCAGCAGGCCGGACCGCTCCGCCACGCCCACGCCCAGCAGCGCCACCAGGACCGTTCCCAGCGGCACGAAGCCGGTGAAGTTCGTCACCAGATTCTGGCTGATCCAGCGGACCCCCTCTCCGGTCATGAGGCTTCGGACCACGAACTGCTCGCCCTCGTGGCCCGGGCGCGGGTCATGCACGCTGAGCCCCGCTGCCGCGGCGATTCCCGAAATGACCACGACCGCCAGCGCAAACAGGGCGAATAGCGTCACCGGGTGCGGCAGCAGGTTGCCCAGCCACTCGACGACGTTGAGGAGGCGGGCGATGGCGCCGCGCGGAGGCCGCCCGTCGCGCGCCGGCGGCGGGCCGGGGGCGTCGGACGGGGCGGGCGGCTGCTCCTCGGGGCGTGGGCGAGGCCCGGGCTGCGCATCGGCGGGTGGCTGCTCCATTGGGCCCATGTTATGGGCCGGGGGCCGGCGAGGCCGGCGCCACGGCGGCTAGGCGCGCCGGGGTCCCGCCCGGGCGACCTCCGATGGACAGCCATCTGCGAACTGCTTGAAGTTCTCGATGAAGCGGGCGGCCAGCGCGTCGTAGCGGCTCCAGTACTCCTCGCGGCTGCCCCAGGTATTGGCCGGGTCGAGCACTTCCGCAGAGACATCCGGGCAGGTCGTGGGAACCTGGAAGCCGAAGAGCTTGTCCGTGCGGCAGGGCACATCCGCCAGACCTCCGTCGAGCGCCGCGGCGAGCAGGGCCCGGGTGTGGGCGATGCTGATCCGCTTGCCGACGCCGAAGCGGCCGCCGGTCCATCCGGTGTTGACGAGCCAGCACGCGGCGCCGTGCTTGAGCATCTTCTGGCGCAGCAGATCGGCGTATGCGAAGGGGTGCTGGACCATGAAGGGCCCGCCGAAGCAGGCGCTGAACGTGATCTGGGGCTCGATGCCCAGGCCGATCTCGGTGCCGGCGATCTTGGAGGTGTAGCCGCTGATGAAGTGGTACATCGCCTGCTCGGGCGAGAGCCGGGCAATCGGCGGGAGCACGCCGGAGGCGTCGCAGGTGAGGAAGATCACGTTGCGCGGGTGGGAGCGGGCCATGCGCTCGGGCACGGCGTTCGGGATGAACTCCAGCGGGTAGCTGGCGCGGGTGTTCTCGGTGATGGAGTCGTCGTCGAGATCGAGCTTGCGGGAGAGGGGGTCGTAGACGACGTTCTCGAGGATCGTGCCGAAGCGGCGGGTGGCCGCCCAGATCTGCGGCTCGTGCTGCTGCGAAAGGCGGATGACCTTGGCGTAGCAGCCGCCTTCGAAGTTGAAGACGCCGTTGTCGCTCCAGCCGTGCTCATCGTCGCCGATCAGGCTGCGCTGCGGATCGGCCGAGAGGGTCGTCTTGCCCGTGCCGGAGAGGCAGAAGAACAGGGCGACATCGCCGCCGGGTCCGACGTTGGCCGAGCAGTGCATGGAGAGCACGCCCTCCAGCGGAAGCAGGTAGTTCAGGACCGTGAAGATCGTCTTCTTGATCTCGCCGCCGTAGGCGCTGTTGGCGATCAGCGCCAGCCGCTGGGCGAAGTTGAGCACAATGGCGGTCTCGGTGCGCGTGCCATCAACGCGCGGATCGGCCCGGAAGCCGGGCAGCGCGATGACGGTGAAGTCGGGCACGTGCTTCTTGTACTCGTCCTGAGTATTGAGGCCGATGAACATGTTGCGGGCGAAGAGGCTGTGCCATGCCTTCTCGGTGATGATGCGCACGTTCAGGGCGTAGTCGGGATCGGCGCCGGCGCGGCAGTCCTGCACGAACAGCTCCTCGCCGGTGAGGTACGCCTGCATGCGGGCATAGAGCGCCGAGAACTTGTCCGCCGCAAACGGGCGGTTGTAGACGCCCCACCAGATGTTCGCATCCGTGCTGTCCTCGCGGACGACGAACTTGTCGGCCGCGGCCCGCGCGGTGTGCTGCCCGGTGTCCACCAGCACCGGTCCGCCGTCGGCGACGCGCCCCTCCCCGCGAAAGACGATCTCCTCGTAGAGAGACGGCGTCGGCAGGTTCCAGTACACGCGGTCGAGGCGAGTCAGGCCGTAGTGCTGCAGACCGAAATCGGCGGCCAGGGCGCCGGCCTGCCCGGTGGCGGGGGTGTCGAACTCGAGGTACTTCATAGCCAGTCTCTCACGAGCTTGCGATCGCCCATGTACAACTCGTTGGGCGCCTCCGGATCCAGCGCCCACTTCATGCGTTCGACCCCGTCGGTGATGTCCTTGATCCCGCCGCAGAAGCTGATGCGCAGGTATCCGTCCATCCCGAACTCGACCCCCGGCATCACCAGCACCCGCACCTTCTCCAGCAGGAACCGGGCCAGCGCGGTGGAGTTGCGGTTGTAGGCGGAGAAATCGGCAAAGCAGTAGAAGGTGCCGTCCGGATTGCTGACCTTCACGCCGCTGAAGGTCCGCAGCAGGTTCACCAGCACGTTGCGGTTGTTCTCCAGCGTGGTCCGGAGACTGTCGATGCAGGTCTGAATCCCGCTGAGGGCGTGCACCGCCGCCCACTGCAGCACGATGGATGGCCCGGAGGTCTGGTGGCCCTGGATGTTGGCCATCACCTCGATCAGGCGCCGGTTGGCGACGGCCCACCCGATGCGGTAGCCGGTCATGGCGTAGAGCTTGGAGACGCCGTTGACGAGCACCAGTTTCGAGTCCTCTCCGAGGTCGCGCGAGAACTCGTAGCAGTTGACGGGCTTTCGCCCGTCGAAGAGCAGCCGGTGATAGATGTCGTCCATGATCAGGTACAGCCCGCGCTGCTCGCAGAATTCGACGATGTCTCGGATGAACTCGCGCGGATACATCGCCCCCGTGGGATTGTTCGGGCTGTTGATGATCACGGCCTTTGTGTACGAGCCGACCTTGCGCTCGATGTCGCTGATGCGGGGGTAGAACGTGCCGTCCTCCGGCTCCGCGGGCACCGGCACGGCGCCGCACAGCTTGACCATCTCGGGGTAGCTGACCCAGTAGGGAACCGGGAAGATCACCTCATCCTGCGGGTTGAGGATCGCCTGCAGGCAGACCATGATCGCCTGCTTGGCGCCGCTGGAGCAGATGACCTGCTCGGGCGCCACCCGCCGGCCGTAGAACTCCTCGGTGTAGCGGATGACGGCCTTCTTCAGGGCCGGGATCCCGTCCGCCGGGGCGTAGCGCACCTCACCGGTATTCAGCAGGTTCGCGACCCCGACGATGGCGTCGAGGGGCGCCTTGCTCTTGGGCTCCCCGCCGCCGAGGTGAATGACCGGCTCGCCCTTCTCTCGCAGGATCGCGGCCGTTTCGTTGAGCTTGAGCGTCGCCGACGCCGCGATCGACCGCCCGATCTGACTGATGGTCATGGTGTGGCCCTTGGTACTCCCGGTCGCCACCGACAGGGTAGGAGGGAAGTGGACGAATCGCTCTTTTTTTACGGCGCCCCGGCCGAAGCCGCACCGGGGTCGGGCGTCGTCCGGCGAAGGCGCCCCCGGGGCAGGCTGGCGCCCTCCAGAGGGGTCGGTGGAGCCGGCTCGGCGGCCCGACGACTGCCGCGGCTGGCCGGGTCGGCCGCGGCGGGCATGAACCTGCAGGCCTGGTATACTGAAGGTTCACCCAACTGCGATCGCCGCCATCTGCGGCGATGGTCGGCGGTCGGCAGCGGCATGCGGCGTCCAGAGGAGGCGTGCGATGTTGCAACAGACCGGTCGAGTGGCTGTGCTGGCTTCCGTGTTCGTTCTCACTTGCAGCGCAGCAGTTGCGCGGGCCCAGAGTGGAGAGAAGAAGATCCCGATCGATCAGGTCCCCGCGAAGGTACGGGCCGCGATCCAGCAGGAGGTCGGCGCCGGCCGGCTGGTCGACATCGGCGAGTTCACCGATGGCGCCACCAGGACCTACGAGATCGAGATGGTCGTCGATGGCAAGGAGTTCGATGTCCTGTTCTCGAGCGATGGCAAGGTGCTGCGCAAGACCTTCGAAGGCCTCAAGCCCGGCGAGCCTCCCGCAGCGCAGAAGGCCGCGCTGCCCGGCGAGTACCAGGACTCCTTCGACATCGAGCACCGCGAGTTTGCAACGACCGGGCGCAACCGCTACTTCATCCTCGAGCCAGGCTATCAGCTGGTGCTCAAGGGGCCCGAAGGCGAGCACACCGTGACGCTCGCGGTCACCGTGCTCGATGAAACCAGGCGCATCGGCGATATCGAGACGCGCGTGGTCGAGGAGCGCGAGTCCGTCGATGGCGAACTGATCGAGATCTCGCGCAACTTCTTCGCCATCTGCAGGCAGAGCGGCAGCGTCTTCTACTTTGGCGAAGAGGTCGATGACTACAAGGATGGCAAAGTCATCTCGCACGCCGGCGCCTGGCTGCACGGCGAAAACGGCGCCCGCGCCGGCATGATGATGCCCGGCGAGCCCATCGTCGGCGCCGCCTACTACCAGGAGGTCGCCCCCGGCGTCGCCATGGACCGCGGCAGGATCGCCGCCCTCGATGTCACGCTCCAGACCCCCGCCGGCCTGTTCACCAACTGCCTGAAGGTCGAGGAGGAGAACCCGATCGATCACGAGCGGGAGTACAAGTTCCACGCCCCAGGCGTCGGCCTCATCCAGGATGAGGACCTGCTGCTGGTCGAGTCTGGCTTCCTGAAGAAGTAGAGGCGGCGGGGCGGCCCCCCTCGCCCCGCACGGCCCACATCTCAGTCTTCATGGTGCTTGCGCCGCAGGATCGTCGCGATGATCTCGCCGGCGGCGCCGATCGTGAGGTAGACCACAATCATCAGCCCGCCGACCAGCGCTGCGGCCCACCCGCCAATGAAGTAGGCGCCGAGGGCCCCGATCACGAGCGCCGCGGCGACCAGCGGGATCAGCAGCCGCTTCTCCATCCGGCGCAGCCCGAGCCCGACACTCTCGCCCTCCACGGCGTGGGTGGGCTGGCCCGCGGCCCAGACGCCGGCGTTCTGCGTGTTGACGACTCCGCTCCACTCGTCCTGCGTCTGCCGGTTCATCTGCGCCTCCTCGAGACAAGGTCTCGCTGCGCCGATCCGCCGACCTCCCGGATTGTCGCCGCGGCCGCCCGGCCCGGCGCCAGCCGTGCAGCGGCCAACGGGCAATCGCGATCCCGCCTTCGATGCTACGGGCCGGCGCAGGCGTCCCTGCGGGGGCGGGTCGCGGTGGGGATCAAAACAGGGTCGTTTTCCCTGTTGCCGCCCTCGGGGCCAGAGGCGGCCCTGGGTGACGGTCGAGCGGGCTCCGGCGGCCGGACCAGTTGGATTCGCCGGCCGAGAGGAGTGACAGAGCTGCGCGCGCAATTGGACCACATCGACGACGACCTGATCTGCCTCGGCGGGCCGATCAGTTCCGTCTCGACCTCAGCGATTGCTGCACCCCTCCGGCAGCTTCGAGCAGCAGCGCAGCCTCTCCCTGGCTGGAGAACTGCCGCATGGCAGCCCCGGCCACGGCGCCTGCCGGGCGATCAGCCGGCCCAGCCCGTCGTAGGTGAAGTGGACGATTGAGGTGTTGGGGTCGATCCCCGGCGCCGTGTCCTTCAGCCTGCCCTTCGCGGCGTCGCTGCCGCGGCCGCAACCCCATTCTCAAAGCCGCGATCATCAGCGACGCCGCCGAGACTGAAGTTGAGGTCAGATCCACCGCAACCCGAGTGGAGCAAACTCCGCGACCGCGGGATCCACTTGCAGAGCCCACTCCTTGTCTGTCCACCACCTCGTGTCATTGAGCAGGAAGAACTGAACAAGCGCCCAGATTGACGAGGCAACCACGAACGCTGGCGTGTCTGGCTCTTCCAATTGAACATACACAATCGGCTGGCGAGGATCCTTCAGGAGCATGGCGTAGTGGTTCCCGCACCCATCTCCGGCGACTGGAAGCATCCCTGATCCGAGTATCTCCGGATGCTCCCGGATCGATTGTGCAATCGAATCGGCTGACGAATCGCCGTCCAAAGGGTAGAGATACCCTCCGCTCAGGAGTATCCCGTTGGACAACTTGAGCCAAGCCACAAGCTGCTCTGGAAGCGTCAGGCGGAACTCGCGCTCGAAGTGCGTGAGTTCATGATCGCTAAGGGGCTGGCGTGGTATTACGTCCGGCTCAGTCAAACGTCTTGCGATGTTCTCCTGATCCACCATATGCCTCATCCTCCAACCGCAGGCCGCATCATGTGTCCGAAGTCTAGGTCAATCAGGCGGGCATGCTCCAATACCTCCTGTGCAGACGGCATTCGGCCGCGGTTGACTGTCCGAAACGCCGTCCATCGGTTATTGATCTGCGTATGCACAGCCCTTGGCACACCATGCAAATTGGTGATATGATTGGGGTTGAGTGGGAAGAGATGTGACCACTCAAGGGGGATCCTGTGATGAACATGAAAGTGCCAGTCTGCGGTGATGCCCGTCCGGATTCTGAAGATCTCCCTTGCTTCGCTGCGTAAAGCGTCGGCCTGGCGCGCTGTTAGACGGGGTGCAACTGGGCCCCGGGCCCCCAATCGGACTCCCGGCAAGTCCAGCGCTCCATCAAAGGCCCGGCCAGCGAAGCTGATCGTGATCGTCTCCGCGACTGCGCCAATTATTGCCTGTTCGACTGAGATCCCGAGTACGAGCGTATTACGAAGAACGTCGAGCAGTGCTTGACCAGCCTCTCCTTGCTTGCCAGAGAGATCGGTGCGAATCGAGTTCGCTGCGCCAAAGCTGCCATAGAGCGTCAGACCGTACGCGTCTCGGTAGTTTACCGGATTCCCCGCGTAAGGTATGAAGAGGCTCAATCCATCGGTGAAAGTTGTTGCTGCATCAACAAACGGTGACGTTCGTGTGGCACTTTGCGATTGGGGCGTTGGCAGCCCACTCCCATTCGGATCTCGCTGCAAGTACCTCCCCAGCCGCGGACTCAGCGTCCGGTTCCGATTCTGTACCAACTGCGTACTGAACGCCGCCATCGGCTCGCTCGTCACGCCGGCATCCAGCCGGTCGTGGAACAGCCCCTGGTGCCCCAGCCGGCTCATCGGCGCGGCAGAGTCGAACACATCTGCCCGCAGCAGTTCGCCGTACGGACTCCAGGCGTACTGCCGCGCCACCTGCCCGCGCAGCAGCGATCCGTCGCCATCGCTCACCAGCGCCACGACGTTGTAGTTGGCGTCCTGAGGCGCCCACCAGAACGTGTCGCTGGGCCCGCCGGTGTCGATCTCGCAGACCAGCTCGTCAACATACCCCGGCGAGTGCACGTACTCGCGCTCTGTGGTGTCGGCGTACGTGACCGGCCCGCCGCCGCCGTTCTGGTTCTGCCCGCCCTGGCTGCCGTTGCCCGTGACCGGATCGCGCCAGGTCTCCTGGATCCGGCGCACCCCATCGTGCTTGTAGATCTCGGTCCGGATCTCCCCCGGCAGCCCCGGCCACGGCGCCTGCCTGGCGATCAGCCGGCCCAAAGCGTCGTAGGTGAAGTGGACGATGGAATTATTGGGGTTGATCCCCGGCGCGGTGTCCTTCAACCTGCCCTTCACGGCGTCGCCGCCAGGTCCGGTCCCATCCTCAAAGTCGCCCGCCGTCAGCGGCCCCGCCGGGAAGACCTGGCACAGCCTGCCCCACCCGTCGTAGCGGTACCAGTAGTCGCCATCGAAGACGAGGTTGCCGGACGCGTCGTAGACAAACGTCTGGAAGGACTGGGTTCCCAGTCCGCTTATTCGGAATCTCCCAACAACTTTCGAAGCTAACCTTGGATCAGCCTTCTACGAACGTCGCCAACCACTCTTCGAAGCCCGGCGCGACTTCCTCAGTTTCGTCAAGCTCGTGATCGTAGCGGTAGACCATTCCCGCTTGAGGTCCGGACGAACAGTCCACAAAGACGCAATCACCGTTGCCAACGTCGCGAACGACAATCGAGGTCGCGCCGAATGCGGGATTCATGCGGCGCTCAGCTAGGGTCCGACGCACAACTCCTACATTCGCGTCACGTCCCTCGGCCCCGTACACGAACTCCGAGCGGACTTGCAGCCATCCGGCAACCTGCAGGAAGTCTCGGTAGGCCGCGGGCAACTGAAGCCCCAGCGTGCGCTCGATGGAGCGGACTTCGTCAACCGCCAGGGGACTCCCCAGTATTGCTTGGCCAGTGGCTTTCCACCGTTCCATGATATGTGCGATACGAGCCATATACCCTCCACGTCGGCTACGGAAAGTGCAGTTCCTTGTAGCGAGCCCAGTGCTCGGTCATTTCCATGAAGTCGAAGTTGCGCCAGTTGTTTGTTCCGCCACGGAAGAGTGGGCGTCGATGATGAATCACCATGGGAAGGTCGTCACTGCCGAGCGGAGCCTCACCGCGCCTCATCGCCTTCAACTGCTTCTCGGTGTATCTCTCTGGGTGCAGCCGCGCCTCCTTCTTCCACAGACTCGGTCTCATTCTCTCAAACTGAGCACGGCGAGCATTGTACACCTTCCGGCTAACACCGCGCAGGCGCCCTTTGCCGGTAGCTTTGCGCCGGCCAGCCATGACGAGGTCTGTACCGTCATCATCGAATGAACCATCCCATTCCATCGCTCCAGCTGACGAGTAGTCGAAGTCGCCTAAGCTCCAATCAGTAGCCCAGTCAGCATCCAGTTCCTGGTTGAGAGAATACTCTTCAATCATCTCTTTGAAGTTAAGTATGAGCAGCAATCCCTGCCTGGCCTCCTCTAGCGTGTCACTTGCATTCAGGGCCAAGTCCATGCCTGTCATCGCTATGCTACCGAGGCCGAACAAGCCCGTCGGGTCGGTCCACGACAGAGGATTCTGCGACAGACATGGATATACGTTTACGCCATCGCCGAATAGAGACTCGTGCGACGCTGCAGAAAGCGGAGGTATCCCGCGGGAAGTCATCATTTCGAGAAGAGAAGCCTGAGTCCCATTCGGATCCCTCTGAAAGAACCTCCCCAGCCGCGGGCTGAGCGTCCGGTTCCGGTTCTGCACGAGTTGCGAACTGAACGCCGCCATCGGCTCGCTCGTCACGCCGGCATCCAGCCGGTCGTGGAACAGCCCCTGGTGCCCCAGCCGGCTCATCGGCGCGGCAGAGTCGAACACATCTGCCCGCAGCAGTTCGCCGTACGGGCTCCACGCGTACTGCCGCGCCACCTGCCCGCGCAGCAGCGACCCGTCGCCATCGCTGACCAGCGCCACCACGCTGTAGTTGGCATCCTGCAGCACCCACCAGACCGTGTCGCCGGGTCCGCCCGTGTCGATCTCGCAGACCAGTTCATCGACGTACCCCGGCGAGTGCACGTACTCGCGCTCGGTGGTGTCGGCGTAGGTGACCGTCCCGCCGCCGCCGTTCTGGTTCTGGCCGCCCTGGCTGCCGTTGCCGGTGACCGGATCGCGCCAGGTCTCCTGGATGCGGCGGACCCCATCGTGCTTGTAGATCTCCGTGCGGATCTCTCCCGGCAGCCCCGGCCACGGCGCCTGGCGGGCGATGAGCCGGCCCAGGGCGTCGTAGGTGAAGTGAACGATGGAGGTGCTCGGGTTGATCCCCGGCGCCGTGTCCTTCAACCTGCCCTTCGCGGCATCGCCGCCAGGTCCGGTCCCATCCTCGAAATCGCCTGCAGTCAGCGGCCCCGCCGGGAAGACCTGGCACAGCCTGCCCCACCCGTCGTAGCGGTACCAGTACTCGCCATCGAAGACGAGGTTGCCGGAAGCGTCGTAGATGAAAGTCTGGGCAGATTCGGTCCCCAGCCCGAGATCTGTGATCTCGGCCTCGATCGCGTTGAAGTTGTCGACCTCGTGCGTGCGCGTGGTCGTCTGATCGACCCCGGTCCCGTCTATGTCGCCCGTAAGCGTGTACCCGGGAAGCGTCGGCGCAGCGCCCGAGCCGGCCAGCCCGTCCGCGGTCCAGTTGCCCAGCCGGTCGAAGTCCCACGATTCGCTCCGCGCCAGTGGCGATAGCTCCATGCCGTCGTTCGTTGAGTTCAACGCCCCGAACGAGGCGTCCATTAGTCGGCTGAGCCCGTCGTAGGCCCACAGATGCGAACGTGTGTTGGCAGCGGGATTCTGCTGTCCATCGCGATGCGTCACGCGCGCGTAGAGCCGGTTGTCCCGCTTGTCGAACCCGTGCAACGCGCCGTACTGCGCCACGCCGGCGTCATCGGTCCACGTGTGATCCGCCGGCCGGCCGAAACGATCGAGTTTCGTGTACCCCGGGTTGGCGCCGAGCACGCGCCCAAGGTCGAGCTGTGAGGCGAAGCCGCTGGCTGGCCCGCCGGCGTCCACCCCCAGCGTCGTCTGCACCCGCCGGCCCGAGCCGGTGTAGGCGTACTGCGCCAGGCTCTTCGTGGCGCCGGTGATGTCGTTGATCGCCGTGATGCGGCTGAGCAGATCATCGATCTCGTTCTGGGCGTCGCCGTAGGCCAGTTCGATGACTCGCCGGAAGGTCGAGTCCGCGTGCTGCGGGTAGGTCATCTGCGCCAGCCGGTTGCGGTTGGCCCCTGCGCCGGCGCCGGATGCAAAGTCCCACTGGTAGGCGATCGTGGGCGTGGCGCCATCGACCGGCCCGCCGTACGCCTGCGCCTCGCTCAGCAGCGAGCCGAAGGGGTCGTAGCTGAACTCGTTCTGAGCGACGACGGTCAGCATGACCTCGCCCGGATTCTGCGGATCCTCGTCGCTGGAGTACGCCGTCGCCAGCGTCAACTCGCCTGTCACTGCGTCGTACGCCAGTTCGATGCGCTCGACGAGGTCTTCCGTGCGAAGCCCGGAGCCGTCCATGTCATACGGGTAGCTGACCCACGTTCGGATGCGGTTGCCCTGTGCATCGTAGATATGCGTGAAGGTCACGCCGCGCCGGTCGGTCCGCGTCGCGAGCTTGCCATCCACGTAGTACGTGAACGTGAGATCGGGCGTGGCGCTCGGCTGGCCACCATCTCCAGAGAAGTGAATCGATCCGACCCAGCCGTTGTTGCGGCTGCGGGGGGAGCTCACAATCGGAGGCGAGTCGACAAGTCCACCCGTAACCTCGACCGCATCCGCGCCGTATCGGAACTCGGTGATCTGCAGCGTGTTGTCGGCCGCGTCCCAGTTCGCGCGCATCATCCCCTCGACGCCGACCAGGCCGACGCCGCCAGTGGCGTCGTGGCCGGGCATGACAGCCGCAATCCGCACCATTCTGCCATGCTCGTACTCGTAGGCGGTGATGGAGGTCTCGCTGAGATCGCTGGCGGCCTGGTTCTCCTGCGTCAGGATCACCTTCCCGAAGCTGTCGTAGACGTGGCGCGTCCAGGTCCCATCCGGGTGATAGACGCCAGTGCGGTTGCCGGCGCCGTCATACCGATATGCGGTGATCTTCGCCTCCGTGTATGGCGCGGCGGCGGAGTCGTCGGCCCACGATCCTGTCGTCGGAGTCCACCTGACCGGTGCGACGGCGGCGCGCTCAATAGTCTCCCCAGACGTCTGGAAGGTCGCGCCACCTCCGGTCCCGAGATCGGCGGTGCAGATCACACGCCCGGTCTGGTCGTACCAGTGATGAGCCCGTGTTACGATCGACTCGGTTGCGAGAGAGCCGATCGTCCCGTCGATGCGGTCATACGAGGTGACCTCGATCGCGTTGCCATCCGGGTCGTAGATCGTCTCCGTTCGCTGGACCTCAAGGTCGCCGCTCGACAGCGGGGCCCACGTGCTGCTCTTGACCTGCCTCCCGAAGGCGTCGTACACGAACGTCTGCACGCCACCGCCCGGCGAGCGCATCCACAGCGGCCGGCCGGCGTGGTCGTAGTAGGTTTCCGTCGTCAGATAGCTGGCGCCGGAAGTGTCCGCGACGTTGTACTCCCGCTGCTCCTTCACGTTGCCGCGGGCGTCGTAGATGGTCTCGCTGAGCCGGCGCGGCGCGCGGGGCGCCCCAAGCAGATCCGCGATGAGCGTCCCCGGCAGCGCCTCGCCCGGATCCATTGTGGGGACCGGCAGGTCCGGCGGGACCGCCGCGGGATTGACCTCGTAGCCGTACACCGCGACCACCCGCGGCCGCCCGGCGTGATCCAGATACGTCACCGTCGTGCGCAGCCGGTCCTGCCCCGCGCCATCATCGTGCTGTGTGACCGCGAACTGGCGCATTCGCCAGTCGTGCGTGTACCGCTCCCAGTAGCCGACATCGTCACTGACCGCGAGGTCATACGGATCATCGAGCGGGTTGCGGAACCGGCGCACGGCTGCCAGCTCGCCCGCGTTCGTGACGCCCTCGCCCCAGGTCCGCGTCTCCACGAGCGCCATGTTGTCCATCGGATTGCCGGGCGCGGCCGTGCCCCACACCTCGTGCAGATCCTGCGTGCCCCGGTAGGTCTTGATCGGCTGGCCGCGGTGGCTGACCACCTGGCGCGTGAGCGTGCCGTCCGCCTCCCGCTGGCGCGTGATCAGCCCGAACTGGTCGTACCCGACCGAGACCGACTCGGATTGGCCATCGGACCCGTCCACCGCCGCGGCAGTGGGACGGCCGGACGGGTCGTAATCAACCTTGACCTCGTAGACAGGTGTGTACGACGTGAAACCAGTCGGGTCGACTTGGGTCGAACCCCAGTAGGCGGTGGTTGCGCTGACCATAGTTCCGCCCATGTAGACCTTGATCTGGCCAGGATCGCGGAACTCCCAATGGCCGCCGCCGGAGCCATCAGAGATCCAGACAAGCCCCTCGTACCGCCACTCTTCGAACTCCTGGACCTCCTTGCGGTAGGTGATGATCTCGCTTCGCTCATTGGGATAGTCAGTGCGTTCGGGCCCGAACTGCCCGTAATAGCGCTCGGTCTCATACTCGTGGGCGGTCAGGTCCTCTGGATGCGCGGGAAGCCAGCCGGTCGGCAAGATCGGGTTGTACGTCTCGACGGTTGTCGTATCGAGCCACGCGGGATCCGACCCCTTGCTCTCCAGGTTGGTGTTGTAGCTTGCGCCATACTCAATGTCCCGCACCTCCAGCACCAGCTCGGATTCGTCGTTGTATCCGAAGAAGTCAATGAAGAAGATGTCACCGGCCGTACTGCCGGGTGCAGCGGGGTCGTCGACCAGCCCGTGACCCCGGAACTCCAGCCGCCCCTCTTCGTCGTACGCGTCTGCCTCGACCGCATACAGCGCCAGGCTACCCGGCGAGGTCGGCGCCTTGCCACGGACGGTGATCTGCGTGTGCACCTTTCCATCACCGGGGTCCGTCGGATCCGGCCCGCCCGTCAGGTCCTCGCGGTAGGTGCGCAGCGTGAACGTGCCGAGAGCGGTTCCGCCGAGCGTGTTCTGGAACGTCGTCGTATCAGGGAACGGCAGGTCGGTCGGGACCGTGTAGGTGAGTTCGCCCCGCAGCAGGTCGGACCGATGCTCATCATAAAGTCGCTGACTGACGAGGTACTTGGAGCTGTTCGCCCAACCGCTCTGGATGTATACGCGGGATGGCGTCTTGGTGAGATTGGGCTCGGGAGTTCCCGGCGCAGGAGAGCCCGTCGTAAAGGCGGACGCCGGGTCGTCGTACTCATAGACCCAGACGAGGCCCTCGACGTCTTCGTCGATCGTGGCGTCTGCCTCCGCCGCGCCCCAGCCGCGCGACCCCTGCTTGATCAGACGACCGTGCCCGTCGTACTCGAACCTCTCGCGGTAGCCATCGGCGTCAGCGAGCGTGAATCCAGCATCGCTGACTTCGTAGTACCGCGACCACAACTGGAGCCCGAGGGCGTTGTATGCAATGACCCGGCGGCCGGTCGGCCGGCCCCACACCGGAGTCGGCCCTGGATCGACCGCAAGCGTCGGCATGCCCGATTGGCTGACGCCCGCGGGAATGACCGCATCGTCAAGCGATGCGAATTCATCGACCACTGCGTACCACACTTCGTCGCCGAGCCTGGCGCCGACGCCCAGCAGCGTGTCGAGCCCGCCGGCGCCGGTTGATGTGAGCAGCCGATGGGGGGGCGCCCAGATCGATCGCAGGATGTATGGATCCCTGCGGCAGGCGCCGTCCGTGTCGTGCTCCGCAACAGTCTCAATGAAGCCCGCTGGGATCTTGAAGAAGCGATAGATCCGATAGGCCATGCCAACCCGGCGGTCCCAGTACATCGCCGGGGCATCGGCCGTGTAGGCCAGTTGATTCGTGGGATCTGCCGTTGCGATAAAGTCCGAGACCATCTCAGCCATGAAGTCCGATGTCATGATGTCCGAGCTGATGGTGTTGCCCCACTGGCCAAAGCACGGATCCAGAGCTGCGGAGGGCCGGTAGCCGCTCAGACGAAGGTCCGTGCCATATCGCTGATTGCGTCCGAAGTACTGCGTTGCCGCTTCTCGCACCGGTGCGGTCATAAGGGCAACGCCCGGGGCATCCTCGGTCGGGATGCTCAGAGGGATCTCTTCATCGCTGTTGGCAATGAGCAGCCAGTCCGCGCACTCGGCAAGGTCCGCG
>JBICIE010000277.1:0-9560 GCA_043101635.1 Phycisphaerales bacterium JB039
CGACGCTCTTCCGATCTCGACGACGGCAACCTGATCCCGCTGGAAGAGCCGGTGGCCGACGCGGCCGTCTGGCACGTGCCCATGACCGAAGAGGAGGCCGAGAAGGTCCGCCAGACGATCGCGCTGCGCCGCGACCTGTTCGATGGGCTGGTGATCCGCCGCTTCGCCGAGGCGCTGGACATGCTCCGGGCGGGCGGGCTGGCGCCGTACTCGGTGTGGGAGGCGGTCAACGACACCGAGTTCGGGCGCAGGATCGCCGACTTCCGCGGGCCGATGTACGCCTACAACCGGCGCGGCAACCTGCTCAACGATCCCGACCTGCGCGAGTGGATGACGCTCGACCAGCTCAAGGAGTTCGGGCGGGTGTATCGCGGCTGGCAGGGGGTGTGGATCGCCCGCGAGCAGCGCGAGCTGCGCAAGCTGCAGGAGGCCGGCGAGGGCGTCGAAGACTCCCAGCTCATGCCGGGCTATCTCGACAACATCCGCAAGACGATCGAGTTTCTCGAAGAGGTGAAGCGCTCGCTCTACCGCTCCTACGGCGCCGGCGACGAGGGCTTCCTGGCGGACGTGCGCGGCCTCGACCTGACGCCCGAGCAGACCGCTGAGATCGACCGCATCGCGGCGGCCGGGGACACAGGCGAGCTGACGCGCTTCCTGCAGATCGCCTTTGCGCTCACCGACGCCCAGAACCGCGAGCTGATCAAGCTGCGCAACCCCGAGCGGTGGGAGGCGATGCTGCTGCCCCCGCCGCTGGACACCGTGCCCGAGACGGTCACGTTCCAGCGCCCGAAGATCAACGCGACCGGGCCCGATTACGCCCTGGTCGCCTACGAGGAAGATGGCCGGCTGAAGCGTCTGCCGACCGAACTGGACCTTGCCGCCCTGCGAGCCGTCCAGCTTCCCGAAGACAAGCGGGCCCAGGCAGAGCAGATCGTCGCCGAGCGCGAGGCGATCTTTGATGATCTCATCATGAACTTCGTGGAGCAGATCCGCTGGATCTGCGCCACCGGCGATCTTGAGTCGATGTCGACGCTCCAGTTCCTGATGAATGAGGATCAGCTCATCCAGCCCATCCGGCACATGGGCATGCTGATGATGGGCTACTACGGCCGGGGGAACCTGCTCCACGACACCCAGCTCAAGGAACTGCTGAGCACCAGCGAGCACGAGGCCATGCGCGGGATCTACGAGGCCTATTCCAGCGCCTGGGTGGCCCAGTGCAAGGCCGAGGTCGAGGCCGGTCAGGCGGCCGGGCTCGAGTTCGACGAGAACAACGCCAAGGAAGGCAACCTGGTGCACCTGCTGCGGATGAGGGACTTCATGCGCAAGGCCCGCCAGCGCATCGCACAGCAGGTCGGCGCCACCGAGGATGACCTTGTCGAGACCGTCCGGCAGACGCTGCCGGCCGACGTCGCCGGCTCGCTGGAGCCGCTGCTGGAACGCTTCGCCGGCGCCGGGCCGGAGGAGCGCATCGAACTGTTCTGGACCATGCTGCTGCGCCTCACGCCCGAGCAGGCCCTGGGCCTGGTCGAAGCGCGACGCCCGGAGGCGGCGGCGCCGCCGGTCGGCTAAGCCGAGAGGAACCTACCTGATGAACCGCTCCGCCCCATTGTGCGTCCTCGCAGGCGCCCTGCTCGCCGCGCCCGCGACCGGCCAGCTCGCCCCCCCGCCGCCCGATCCGGTCGAGAAGCCGCCGGTCATCTACCCCCCGCCCCCGCCCCCGCCGCGACCCGCGACCCCCCCGCCGCGCCAGCGCGGCCAGCCGGCGCCGCCCGACTTCGAGTTCGAGAGCCTGGTGGTCCGCGCCGACGACGGGCGGCTCAAGCCGCTGCCCAAGAGCCCCGAGTACCTGGCCCTGACGCGCAATCCCAAGCTGCGCGCTGACCAGAAGCAGGCGCTCATCGAGGGCGTCGCCGCCTGGCAGGAGAGCATCGACACGCTGGTGATCGAGAACATCGACCTGGTGATCGATGTCGCCGGCGGACTCTTCGACCGGATCGACCTGAACAAGCCCGAGGATTTCAACCAGGCCCAGGAGATCATGAAGGTGCTCATGGCCGGCGGCCGGCTCGCGGATTACCTCGAGAAAGAGGACATCATCAACGTCGAGCAGCAGAACGCCACCATGGCCATCTGGCGCGAGTGGGTCAACGAGTACAACAAGGACGCCCTGGAAGCCGCTCGCGCCAAGCACGGCGAGAACATGCAGGAGGTCGCCGTCACCGCGGGCCGGGCCACCTTCCACCTGCTCACCATGAACCCCATGATGTCGTTCAAACGCATGACGCTCGAGATCGCCGGCAACTTCGACCAGGTGATGTCGCAGTCCGGCGTCGCCGAGGCCGCCCCCGATGAGGTCGCCGCGGCCAAGAAGGCCCTGGCCGAGGCAACCACCGACGACCAGCGCTCCAAGGTGATCGTGGACCTGCTCGGCGAACTGCGCTTCAGCCAGCAGCGAGCCGTGCTGGAGGCCAACGAGGAACTTGCGCCCGACCCCAGCTTCCCGGAACTGCAGAACATCGGCGCCGGGTAACCGGCGCGCTGCAGCGCATCACTCCATCGGCCCCCGCAGTGCGGGGACAACGTGGCGCTTCGCCCGGCGTGCGCATGGACTTCCGACCGCCTCGGAGGCGTCGCCAACGCGCCACCGAGTCATGGCCCCGGGCAAAGCTCCAGCCACATGGACCGCCGAAGGGGCGACCCATGATCGCTTCGGACAGTCCCGGAGATGTCGCTCGTCGAATTCGAGCCGGTATCGCCTGAACATCTCGCGCTGCTCATCCTGAGACGCCATCGCCCGGCGGCGCTCGGTGCTGAGCCCTGCATCGGTATCGAGCACTGCGGTTGCTCGGCCCCGGACTGGGCTCAGTGGCGCCGGCGGCGCCGGCCGCCCTCCATTCGCCGCCGATTTCCGGTACACTCCCCACCATGACCACCACCCCCCTCTCCCGCCTCGCCCGCGCCGGCGCCGGGGCTGCCGCGGCGGCCACGTGCGTCCTCGCCCTCATCGCCTCCGCCGCGGCCGATCCGCCCACCAGCGGCTCGCCGCTGGCCCCGCCGCCCAACGGCCCGCGCCAGGCCGATCCCACCCGCTACGCCCTCACTGGCCTCACGCTGCACGCCGCGCCCGGCCAGACCGTCGAGAACGCCACCATCTGGATCGCCGATGGCGTCATCCGGCGCATCGCAAGCGGCGATGAGGCCGCAGGCGCAAGTCTCGACGGTTGGCGGGCGATCGACTACGACGGCCGCCACGCCTACGCCGGCTTCATCGACGCCTTCGTCGAGGTCGAAGCGCCGGCCCCCGCCGCAGATGAGCCCGGCCGCCACTGGAACTCCGCCGTCACGCCGCAGCGCTCCGTCCTTGATGGCGCCGGCGTGGACGCCACGATCAGCGATGAGCTGCGCAAGACCGGCTTCGTCGCCGCCCACATCACGCCCTCCGGCGGCATCTTCCGCGGCACGACGGCCGTGGTCTCGCTGGCCGCGCCGCCAGGCGATCTCAGCCAAGGCCGCCCGCCTGTGTACGCAGATGATGTGTTCAATCAGCTCAGCCTCGACACCAACCGCGGCGAATACCCGTCATCACAGATGGGCACGATCGCGCTGATCCGCCAGACGCTGTTCGATGTCGACTGGCAGCGCCGCGTCGATGGCGCCGGCGGCGAGGTCGAGTACTCGTGCCTCGAAGCGCTGTACGACTCCCAGCGCCCGCTGCTGTTCGACGTCGACAACGAACTCGAGGTCATCCGCGCTGCCAAGATCGCGCGCGAGATGCAGCGACCGGTCGCCATCGTCGGCTCCGGCTCGGAGTTCCAGCGGCTGGACGCCATCGCCCGCGAGCGCGACGACACGGGCGGCATGCCGCTGATCGTGCCGCTCTCGTTCCCCGAGGCGCCGGATGTCTCCAGCGTCGCCAAGGCCGAATCCACCGACCTCGGCACGATGATGCGCTGGGAGCAGGCGCCGACCAACCCGCGCCGCCTGCACGAGGCCGGCTTCGATGTCAGCCTCACCACCAGCAAGGCCCGCGGCGGGCGGGGCGGCTTCCTCGGCAACCTGCGCACGGCCATCGAGAACGGCCTGCCCGAAGACGCCGCCCTCGCGATGATCACGACTGCGCCTGCCGCGCTGCTTGGCGTGGAGGATCAACTCGGCACGGTCGAGCAGGACAAGGTCGCCAGCCTGGTCATCACCGATGGCCCGGTCTTCGCCAAGGACGCGAAGATCATGGATGTCTGGATCGACGGCCGGCGACACGAGATCAACCGCCCCGAGGATCCCTCCATCGCCGGCACGTGGGATGCCACGCTCGCCGGTCGCTTCCAGCTTGTCATGGAGATCAAGGGCCGCAACCAGGTGACCATCACCGAGCCCGGCGCCGAGGCCGATGCGCCGGATGCCCCGGCCGCCGCCGCCGAAGGCGATGCCCCCGAGGCTGACCAGCCCGAAGCTGCGCCTGAAGGCGAAGCGGCCGAAGGGCCTGCTGACAAGCCCAAGGCCCCCTCCGTCAAAGCGAAGAAGGTCGAACGCGACCGCAACACCCTCACCATCATCTTCGATCACGAGCCCTTCGGCATGCCCGGCATGTTCACGCTCAGCGGCATGATCGATGGCGACACGATCCGCGGCACAGGCGCACGCCCGGATGGCCACGTCTTCGAGTGGTCCGCCACCCGCCGCGCAGCCGAAGCCGACGACAAGAAGGACGAAGAGAAGAAGGCCGAGGACGACGAGTCGAAGGCGCCCGCCGAACTGCCCGGCTACCCCTTCGGCCCCTACGCCGTCGCGGAGATCCCCGACGCGCAGACCATCGTCTTCACCAACGCCACCATCTGGACCAGCGGCCCGGACGGGATCATCGAAGGCGGCTGGCTCGTCATCGAAGATGGCAAGGTGCACGCCATCGGCTCAGGCCCGCTCGATGTCGCGACGCGCAACCAGGGCGTGATGATCGACTGCGAAGGCAAGCACATCACCCCCGGCCTGATCGACGCCCACTCCCACACTGGCACCTGGACCGCCGGCACCAACGAAGGCGGCCAGGCCGTCACCAGCGAAGTGCGCATGGGCGACACCAGCGACCCCGACGCGATCAACTGGTACCGCCAGCTTGCCGGCGGCGTCACCACCGTCAACACGCTGCACGGCTCGGCCAATCCCATCGGCGGCCAGAACGTCATCCAGAAGATCCGCTGGGGCGCTGTGCACCCGGACGACATGCACATGGAAGGCGCTACGCCCGGCATCAAGTTCGCCCTCGGCGAGAACGTCAAGCGCTCCCGCAGCGACAACAACACCCGCTACCCCACCACGCGCATGGGCGTCGAAACCCTCATCCGCGACCGCTTCACCGCCGCCCGCGAATACGACGCCTCCTGGCGCCGCTGGGCCAGCGCCGACAGCGACGAAGCCCTCGCCGCCCTCGCCGAAGGCGCCATCCGCGGCGGCCTCTCCATCACCGAGAGCCCCGGCGACGTCGCCGCCATGCCGCGCCGCGATCTCGAACTCGAAGCCCTCGCCGAGATCCTGCGCTCCGAGCGCCTCGTCCACTGCCACAGCTACCGGCAGGATGAGATCCTGATGCTCTGCCGCGTCGCCGGGGACTTCGGCTTCACGATCGGGTCCTTCCAGCACGGCCTGGAGTGTTACAAGGTCGCCGAGGCCGTGCGCGAGCACTCGCTCGGCGCCAGCATCTTCAGCGACTGGTGGGCCTACAAGGTCGAGGTGCAGGATGCCATTCCCTACGCTGGCCCCATCCTCTGGGAAACCGGCGTCACGGTGAGCTTCAACAGCGACTCCGATGAACTCGCCCGGCGCATGAACCACGAGGCGGCCAAGGCCGTCAAGTACGGCGATGTGCCGCCGGCCGAAGCGCTCAAGTTCGTCACCATCAACCCCGCCATCCAGCTTGGGATCGACGACAAGGTCGGCTCGCTGGAAGTCGGCAAGGACGCGGATCTCGTCATCTGGTCCAAGGATCCGCTCGACACCACCACGCGCCCCGAGGCGGTGTACATCGACGGGCGCGAGTATTTCTCCCTCGAGAAGGATGCCGAGTATCGCGCCACCATCGCCGCGGAGCGCCAGCGCCTGATCCAGAAGCTGCTCGGCGCCGGCAAGAGTGACGGCGGAGAGGGCGGCGGAAGCGGTCCTCCCGGCGGTCGGGGGCGCCGCCCGGGCGAACTCGCGCGCGGCGATGATGGCCACCTGCCCCGCGGCTGGTGGTTCACGCGGGATGAGACCAGCGGCGTGACTCCTGCATCCATGATCTGCGGCGCCTGCGGCGTGTACGAGGAACTGGAGGCCCAGCGATGAACCGCATGTCTTCTTCTGCCCCTGCCTTTGGGTACCCCCCCACTCCGTGGGGGCCGAACAGCCCCATGTCCCCGTTTGTGCGCGCAGCGGTCTGCTCGCTCATCCTCGCCGCCGGCGCCGCAGCCCAGGACCTCACCATCGCCGCCCCGCCCCAAAGTGGCCCCATTGCCATCGTCGGCGGCATGATCCACACCGGCGCCGACGGCGTCATCGAGGGTGGGTACCTGCTCATCGAGGATGGCATGATCACCGAGATCGGCGAAGAGGCGCCCGACTTCGGGCGCGGCACGCGCATGATCGATGCTGCGGGTCTGCACATCTATCCCGGCCTCATCTACCCGTACAGCCAGCTTGGCAACACCGAGATCGGCTCGCTGCCGGACACGCAGGATTCCAACGAGACCGGCGACATGACGCCGGAGGTGCGCGCCGCGGTGAGCGTGAACCCGGACTCGACGCTGATCCCGGTTGCGCGCACGAACGGGATTCTCATCGCGGGGAGTTTCCCGACGGGCGGGACCATCCCGGGGCGCGCCAGCGTGCTGCAGCTTGATGGCTGGACGTGGGAGGACATGGCTGTCGATGACGCCGCGGGCCTGGTGATCTCCTGGCCCGGCGGGGGCGGCGGGCGCTTCCGCTTCTTCCGCGGCGGCGGTGGGGGTGGCGGTTCTTCGTTCGAGCGCATCGAGCAGATCGATGAGTTCTTCGACACCGCCGAGGCGTACTTCGCGGTGCGGGCCGAGGACGCCACCGCGCCGGAGGACCTGCGCTTCGAGGCCATGCGCGACATCATGGCGGGTGCGCAGGACCAGGAGCCGGTGTTTGTCATGGCCGATGATGTCGAGCAGATCCAGCAGAGCGTGACGTGGGCCATCGGGCGCGGGCTGAAGCCCGTCATCGTCGGCGGGCAGGACGCCGCGCTGGTTTCGAGCCTTCTGGTCGAGCATGATGTGCCGGTGATCGTGCAGGGCACGCACGGCTTCCCCAAACGCGCCGACTCGCCGTACGACGACCGGTACGCACTGCCGGCGCGCCTGGAGGCGGCCGGCATCACCTGGTGCCTCTCCGGCTCCGACCGCGGCGGCAACGAGCGCAACTTGCCGCAGGAGGCGGGCATGGCGGTGGCGTTCGGCCTCGATGAGGATGCGGCGATACGCGGCATGACGATCAACGCCGCGCGGGCGCTCGGCGTCGCCGACCGTCTCGGCACGATCGAGCCGGGCAAGGACGCGACCATCATCATCACCGATGGCAGCCCCATCCAGGTGCGCACGACTGTGCAGCGCGCCTTCATCGCCGGTCGCGAGATCGATCTGAGCAACAAGCAGACGGCGCTGCGCGACAAATATCGCGAGAAGTACCGCCAGCTCGGCATCATCGAGGGGGCGAGCGAGGGCGGGCGGTAGCGTGTGCTTCCAGGACTCGTTTGGGATGGGGTGTTAGGGAAAGCGAAAAGCGAAGAGCGGGCGCGGCCTGGGAAGGGCGGGGTAGAGGGTGACGGGTTCCTGGCGGCCCCCTTGCCCCGGGGGCCTTGCGGCGCTCTGATCCGGGGTGACTGATCCGACCACGCAGCTTCTGGAGCCGGAGCTTCGCGAGCTGATCCGCGACAAGCAGTACCGCGACCTGCGGACGCTGCTGCGGGAGCTGGCGCCGTTCGATGTCGCCGAGATTCTGGCGGAGCTGGACCCGGCGGACGCGGCGGTGGCCTTCCGGCTGATGCCGCGGGACGCGGCGGGCGAGGCCTTCAGCCACCTGGAGACCGACAAGCAGGAGGCCCTGGTGGGCCAGCTCGGGGAGAGCGCCCTGCGCCTGGTCGAGGCCATGGACCCGGATGACCGGGCGGCCCTGATCGACGAGCTGCCGCCTGCCGCGGCGGCCCGGCTGGTCGAGAAGATGAGCCCGGAGAACCGGCGGATCACCCAGCAGATTCTGGGGTATCCGGAGGAGTCGGTCGGGCGGCTGATGACGCCGGACTACGTGCGGATCCGGCCGGACTGGACCATCGGGCGGGCGATCGAGCACATCCGGCGGTACGGGCGGGACGCCGAGACCATCCACTGGATCTATGTAACCGACGAGCGGCGGAAGCTGCTGGACGACCTGCACATCCGGCAGATCCTGCTGGCGGACCCGGAGCAGCCGGTCGAGTCGATCATGGACCGGCAGTTCCTGGCGCTGGACGCGACGGCGGACCGCGAGGAAGCGGTCTTCAAGATGATGGACTACGACCGCACAGCGCTGCCGGTGCTGGACTCGACCGGGGCGCTGCTGGGGATCGTGACCGTCGACGACGTTGCGGACGTGGTGGAGGAGGAGGCGACCGAGGACATCCAGAAGATGGCCGCGGTGGAGGTGCTGGATGCGCCGTACATCGTCACGGGCTTTGCCGAGATGCTGCGCAAGCGCGGCGGGTGGCTGTGCACGCTGCTGGCGTTTCAGGCGCTGACGATCGGGGTGCTGGGCATATTCGAGGAGCACCTGGCGAGGACAGCGGCGCTGATCCTGTTCATCCCGATGATCATCGCCTCGGGCGGGAACACGGGGACGCAGGCGGCGTCGCTGGTGCTGCGGGCGCTGGCGCTGCGCGAGATCGAGCCGGCGGACTGGCGGCGGGTGCTGACGAAGGAGCTTGCGCTGGGGGCGGCGCTGGGGGCGGCGCTGGGGGCGCTGGGCTTCGGGATCTCCTACGGGCTGATGCTGCTGGGGATGGCGGAGGGGGCCGATCGGCTGGGCGTGGCGCTGACCGTCGGCGGGGCGATCCAGTTCATCGTGATCTGGGGGGTGATCAGCGGGTCGATGTTCCCGGTGATTCTCAAGCACATCGGCCTGGATCCGGCGACGATGTCGTCACCGCTGGTGGCGACGCTGATGGATGTGTCGGGGCTGCTGATCTATCTGGCGGTAGCGACGGTGATATTGGGGGTGTAGGGGGGGCGGAGAACAGAGAACAGAGAACAGAGAATAGAATGCCCTGATCATTGACCGCGGGCGCTGGATTTGCCGGTGTATTCGGGCCGGAATCGCGCGAGATCGATTGGAGAGGGGGCGCGGCGGCGTGCGGCGTGGCCGGTTTGTGCGGCGTTGGCCGCGACCGGCGCGCCCGGCGGGCGCCGGGCTCGCGTCAGATCCCGGCCAGGCTCAGGCATCGCTTGAGGTTGCAGGCGGCGGCGGTCAGGCGGAAGTCGAATTCGTTCCGTCGTCGGCCACGGTAGCGCACGCGGCGGAGGCCGCACTGCTGCTTG